>NZ_JBVKCA010000003.1:266157-702110 GCF_055656965.1 Streptomyces sp. NPDC111656 | reverse complement strand
AAGCCGGAGGCAATCTGGGCCAGGGTGTCGTGTCGGCGCAGATACACCAGGCCGACCAGCGCACGCTGGTGCGGCGGGAGTTTGCAGCGGCGGTCGCCCTCGCGGGTGACGATGAGCATGGTCACCCACTCGACCAGGGCGTGGGGCAGGTCGAGTGCGGCAGAATGCGGAACCAACGCGGCTCCTGTGCCTGTGGGTTGAGACTTCGAACACCTCCCCCAACGGCACGGGAGCCTCGTGCGTTGCGCACCCCGTCGGCGTCACCCGATCAGTGGCCGTACTGAAAACGCACACTCAGTCGTGACGTCGTAATAGGCGCCGGCCTTGTCGTACTCGCCCAGCTCCCAGGCCACCCACCCGGCAAGGGCAGCGGTCTCCCCGGCCGCGATGGTGAGAGCCCGTTCGTGCTCGCCGGCGTGAGTCAGGGCCGCCGTGATCGCGTCAAGGTGCGACTCAACCGTGCCTTGCAGGCGGCGGGCACTGACATTGAGTTCCTGGACGTGCAGGTCAGCAGCTCGATTGATGAGCGCGACCGCAGCGGGAGTATCGATGCGGGAACCCTTGCTGAGAGCGAAGGCCAGCCGCCCCCATGGCTCGGCAGCCGCGCTTACGCCGATGGCGGTGCTGCCCAGCAGCGTGCGGCGCTTCACGTCGTCCTGGTCCTCCTCTTCATGGACGTTCTCCATCCTCCGCCGCGCGCGGGCGGCCTCAGCCGCCCGCAGCAGTTCTTCGAAGGGGACGCCGCAGGCCACTGCGATGTGGGCCAGTGTGTGGTTCGTAGGGATGTTCTCGAACTTCTCATAGCGGCTGATCTCGCGGCGGGTCAGGGTTGCCCGGCCGGAGACAGCGTTGACCGCGTCTGCCTGCTGCTCTTGTGTCCGGCCTGCGTCCTTCCGGAGCCGGAGCATCAGTTCCGCGAACGGATCTGGCATGAGTGTGACCTCTGCAGTGGGCGGAATCCAATCATGGCCTCAATTCCCCTCTCAGTTTCCCCCCTTGACAGACTTTTCCCCCTCTGAATTCCCCTGGTAGACGGCTTCGTAGCACGGTGCGATGGGCTCATGACCACGTTCCTCAAGTCGGACGACCGATGCCAGCCGATACTGCTCTGGGGTGAGATCAAGTTACGCGGCCATCTCCTGCCGAATCCGGTCCAGGCCCGAAGAGGTCGCCGAGGTGGCGCTGCTCCTGGCGTCGGACGCCACGACCTACGTCAACGGCGCCGAGTGGTTCATCGACGGCGGCTACGCGCAGATCTGATTCCGCTCGCTCGGGACAGCTCGTGCGGACTGGAACCGGGCTGACACTGGTTCAAGCTTCCTGGACCTTTCACGTGCGACCAGCCCCATGCAGGCCGGCCTCCTCGTAGGGGTCCGACGAAGAGACCCCGGGAGGGGGGTGCGACAGGGCCCCCTATATGCGCCCTATAGCGAACTATGGTGAGTTGCGTGAACGAGAAATCGAATCCTGTGGGTGCTTTTCTACGGGCGCGTCGGGAACTTGTGACACCGGAGCAGGCAGGCATCCCCGCCGGTGGCGCACGACGTGTGCCTGGTCTGCGTCGCGAAGAGGTGGCGATGCTGGCCGGTATCAGCGTCGACTACTACCTGCGCCTGGAACGAGGTCGCGATCGCAACCCGTCGGTCCAGGTGCTGGAGTCCATAGCGCGCGTACTGCAACTCGATGACGAGCATCTGAAGCACCTGCTGTCTCTGGCCTGTGAGACTCCCCGCGCGCGTCGTCGCCGCCCGCGTACGGAGACGGTGCCTCCCGGTGCGCTCAAGCTGCTGGACTCGCTCGTTCAGCCGGCCTTCATCGAGGGGCGGTACTTCGACATCCTCGCCGCGAACGGCTTTGCCGGGGCCCTTGATCCGGGGCTGACCGTGGGCAGGAACCAGTTGAGGGATCTCTTTCTCGATCCGGCCGAGCAGGCGCAGTACCCCAACTGGGAATCCATGACGGAGTGCTTCGTCGCCAATCTGCGGCAGGCAGTCGGCACCGACATCGACGACCCGCGGTTCATCGAACTCACCGGAGAACTGTCGCTGGCAAGCCCGCGATTCAGCCAGCTCTGGGCGCGCCACGAGGTCCGCGCACAGTACGGCACACAGGTGCGGTTCAATCATCCGCAGGTCGGTGAGCTGAGCATAAACCGGGAACGCCTGGCGATCAGCGGTACCGAAAGCCTGATGCTGGTCATCTACCACGCCGACGCCGGGTCCACCGACGCTGACAAGTTGTCACTTCTCGCCTCCGCGGATATGCCGGCTCGATACACCCGACACGAGGGTCAGCAGGCTCAACTGAGCAACAACTGAGGCGGACGAACCGGCTCGGCCACTCGCCGGCGCGTGGTGCGCGATGCGCCGAGTCATCGCGCCGATCAAGCGCGCCCAGTAGCGGCATCACCCGCAGAAGGAAGATACGCATGACAACCATCGGGATCCTCGGCTCTGGCCAGGTCGGCCGCTCGATCGCCCGCGCAGCCATCATCCACGGCTACGACGTCGTGATCGCCAACACACGAGGACCGCACACCTTGACGCAGCTGGCCGAGGATCTGGGCCCACGGGTCCGTGCCGCGACAGCGGCGGAGGCTGCGGCGGCCGGCGACTTCGTGGTCCTTGCGTTCCAGTACACACGCGGCGAAAAGCTGCCCGTCGAGGAGCTTGCGGGCAAGGTCGTACTCGACACCAACAACTACATGCCTTGGCGCGACGGCAGTTATCCGGAGGTCGATTCCGGTGCGAAGTCCGTCCATGAATTGCGTCAGGAGACGCTGCCCGCCTCGAAAATCGCCAAGGCCTTCACCCACGTCCAGCACCACCCGCGCCCAAACGCTCTCTCCGACGCTCTTCCCGGTCTGATCCAGTTGGCCAGGCCTGCCGGCGCGCCGGACCGCAAGGCCCTGGCGGTTTCCAGCGACTACCGTGAAGCCGTCGAGCTCGTCACCAAGCTGTTCGACAAGTTCGGGTACGACACCGTGGACAACAGTCCGTTGAGTGAGTCATGGCGCAGCGCTCCCGGGACGCCGATGTGGAGGCACATCGTGGAGGGACAGACCCGGGAGCAGTTGGTCACCAACCTGAGCCGCGCAGTGCACCCGTCTCACCAGCGCCTGCGCTGAAACCAAAAAGCTGGTCGATTCGGCTCACCTGGTTCCCGAGCCTCTCCGATCAGCAGCGTCGACACCGCCTTCCGTGCACGATCGGTCCCGCACGATCAGCCCTGCCCGACCGTGCTCTGCACGACCGGGGCCTTCGCGCGTAACCCGATCTCGCCCCGGAGGCCATTCAGGCCACTCGATTCCCCTGCGTCGCCAGGCCGCGTGAAGCGGGCAGAGGGATTGTCGAACCCTGACTCAAGAGGGCCCTGGGCACGTCGGTGTGACGTGCCCGGCGTTCAGCAAACACATGGCGACGCCCGCAATCACCCCGGCTACAGCCACAGGAAACCCCGTACGGCAGCACAACACCTGCAGCCACGACAGATCGGAGAGTACGACCATGACCATCACATTGATCACCGGCGCAAACAAGGGGATCGGCTTCGAGACGGCCAAACAGCTTCTGGAGCTGGGACACGTGGTCTACATCGGCGCCCGAGACGCCGAGCGGGGTGAGAAGGCCGCAGCCCAACTCGGAGCACGATTCGTCCAGCTTGATGTGACGGACGACGCGTCGGTGGCCAGCGCGCTGACAACCATCGACGCCGCCGAAGGCCGGCTCGACATCCTGGTGCACAACGCGGGCATCCTTGAGACAGAAGTGAACGGCCCCGCGGCCCTGCGATCGTTCGACACGAACGTGGTGGGAATCGTGCGTGTCACGGAGGCGGCACTGCCACTGCTTCGCAAGTCGTCCAATCCCAACGTCGTCACCGTTTCGAGCAGCATGGGATCGTTCTGGGCGGTGACCAATCCCGAGCGTCCTGAATATGCGATGCCTCTTCACCTGTACGCGACATCCAAGTCGGCCGTGACCATGCTGACGCTGCAGTACGCCAAGTCCCAGCCGGGCATCAAGTTCAACGCCCTTGAGCCCGGCACCACTGCCACGGACATGACCGCCGCTTTCGGAATCGGACGGCCCGTCACAGAGAGCGCCCGAGTCGTCGTGCGCCTGGCGACACTCGACTCGTCCGGTCCGACGGGAACCCTTCAGGATGAGGCAGGGGAGCTTGCCTGGTAGGCATGCGCGAACTGGGTCCGTTTCCAACCGCCTTTTCCGGAGCAGGGATTGCCGGCTGTCGGGCCTGGGTGATGTCGGGAGAATCACCCTGCCGGACCTGGCCGCCAAACGGCACTCGCCCCTGGTTCCGGCGAGGACCTTGCGTATGCATGCGGCTCCCGTCGCGCGGTCAACTCTGATGCGGGCCGGTCCGGCGGATGCGTCACCCACCCCAGCAAACCCCTTCGGATACCAGTCGGAATGGAACAGAGGCAGGTCACGGCAGTGTTGATCAGCAATGTGGACGATGAAACGCTGGCTCAGCGGCACGAAACCGTCAGAGAGTTCTTCAGGCGCGTGGACCGGGCGGACCCGGGTTTCGGGGATCTCCTCACGGGTGACATTGAGTACTACTTCCCCAAGTACGGTTTTGGGCACGGCAAGGAGGCCATCGCCGAGCTGGCTCGACGCCTGGATCTGCAAACCCTGGAACACGACATCGAGGGTTTGGACATCATGACGAGCGGCGATCGCGTGATCGTCGAGGGACGCGAATGGGGTACCACCCGCGACGGCAAGCCCTGGCCCGACGGTAAGGTTTCGCTGGGTCTCTTCTGCAACGTCTTCACGTTCCGCGGCCACCTGATCAGCAAGATCCACGTCTATACGGACCCGGACTTCACCAGCAGCCACGAGGAGAGGATCCAGCAACTTCATCACGGCTGAGGAGTCCCACCAGATGGAGGCCCGGTTTCCGAACCGGGCCTCTTCTCGTCAGGTACGCGCGGAGCGGCGGCGACCCACCCATGGGGCCCCGTTGCGGACTGATGCGTGCGCAACCGGTCCTGACTGCACGTGAAGCCCTCAGGAGGGTAAGCAAGGCTTGGGACGCGGCTTCACGGGGGAGCCCAGACCCGCACACGTCGCCATCGGGGAGTGGGGGACATCCGAAGATCTCAGGAGACCGGGCTCATCGATGCCCGAGCCGCCGCGTGGTCAACTCTGGCTCGTGAAACGCATCATGCGCCTGCCGACGAGCAATCGTGCGCGTGAGGAGGCCGACAGCGGGTGCGGACGGCCCCGTAGCGCAGCAAAAGCGCTCGGCTTCCCGAGGAGATGGAATCCTCGGAAAGCCGAGCGCGCACTTCATGCCCCCGCCCCCGACTTGGCGCGGGGCCCCGACCGTTGAGGTACGGTCAGGCGGCCGTCAGCTGTTCGCGCATCTTGGCGGCGTCATGCAGCGCCGTCATGTGGATGAACCGCCCGTCGCGCACCTGATAGATGGCGAACTCGACAATCTCGAACGAGGCGCCGGTGGCAGGAACCCCCAGCCACTCCTTCACTGGAGTTCCCGTGTTGATCAGACGCGCCGCGATACGGTCACCGTCGAAGAGCAGTTCCTGCAGCTCCCAGTGAAGGTCGGGAACCGCGTCCACGTCGTTCTTCTGCACCGCGAGGAGATCATCCCGGGTGGCCGGCACACCGTTCAGCGTCGTCTCATCGTTGATGAACTGGTCCATGCCGTCGAATTTGTGGGCGTTGAGGTGGTCGATGTAGCGCAGGTAAAAAGCGCGCAGCTCGTTTTCAGACATTGGATACCCTTTCTGTGTGACAGTCCCGGGGCGGGGCCGCTCGCGACCGCATTGCTGATGCGGCGCCTGGATTTCACGGTTTTGCCGTGATTCACCATCTTCCAACTCTGCCCTTACGGCCTCTATTCCGATCGCCGCTGAGATTCTGCGATTTCACCCTGGGCGGCAATCCCGGCCAAGTCCGAGATCGCCATGGGAGGTCAGAAGAAATGGACGATAATCTGTTTGAAATGACCGCTTTGTGATGCAGTGCTCGGTGACGCTCATCACCCTGTGATGTGAGCAATGACGGTCGGCCCGCGGAAGCCGAGAGGGAAAGGCTTCCTGGTTTCCCCCGTCGCCCGACCCGGGCTCCGGGCCGTATACGACGAGCGTGGGGCCAGCGGCCCGCCCCCATGCCCCGCCCATCGCGGTGCAGCGCCGGCGTATCGACCTGGGGGTGGTCGAGACGCATGGGCGTGCTTCCTCGCGGGTCGGAGCCCGCGCCGCCCAGGCGCCTATGAAAACGGTTTACTCAGGTCAGAGCGGCACTCCTCGCCCAGGTGCGGTACCCGGACGCTGCATGGGGGTACCTGCGGGGGCGGGTTGCGGTCACGGCCGCGCCCCAGCCGCTGGGAGTAGCCGGTGCCGGCCCCGAGGAGTACGGCGACGTCTTCCCGGGGTCATCCAGGCACACGCCGTACACCGATACGGGGATTCCAGCTTGCTTGGCCGCCACCGGCTCGCGCCGGGCGCGCAGATGGGAACCAAGGGCATTGGACGTCGTGCTCATAAAGCCAGCATAGGCCTTGACAGGCGGGTCGGTGCCGCCCAAAGGGGGTCCTGTGACTCCCCAGGCTGCGGAGGGCTCTGGTCGCGTAGAAAGACGTGCAATAACGTGGCCGATGGCTTCACCAGCCGAGCCGTGCAACATATCGTGCGCGAACCGGGTGGCTCTGCCAAGTACCGACGAGCGTTCCCACGGGTCCGCTCTTACCACTTATTTCAGGAGGAGAAAGCATGGCCGTCGCACTCATCACAGGAGCCAACAAGGGAATCGGTTTCGAGACTGCTAAGCAGCTTCGCGAGCTGGGCCACCTTGTTTATGTCGGTGCTCGTGATGTGGAACGAGGCGAGAAGGCCGCGGCAACGCTCGGCGCACGCTTCGTGCAGCTCGACGTCACCGACGACGCGTCGGTGAGCAAGGCCCTCGCGACGATCGACGCCGCTGAGGGCCGGCTCGACATCCTGGTGAACAACGCGGGAGTTCTGGGGTACGGAGCCGTCGACGGCCCGACGGCTCTCCACGCCTTCGACACCAATGTGGTGGGCGTGGTCCGTGTGACCGAGGCCGGGCTTCCCCTGCTGCGCAAGTCCGCCAACCCCACCGTGGTCAACCTGTCGAGCAGCGCCGGGTCGTTCTGGGCCGTGACCAATCCGGAGCGGCCGGAATTCAACCTGCCGGTGGCCTTCTACTCCGCGAGCAAGGCAGCTGTCACCATGTTGACGGTCCAGTACGCCAAGTCTGAGCCGGGCGTCAAGTTCAACGCGATCGAGCCGGGCACCACCGCGACCGACCTCACGGCGGCATTCGGCGTCGGACGGACGCCGGAGGAGAGTGCCAAGGTCGTCGTGCGTTGGGCGACTCTCGACGCGGACGGCCCGACAGGAACCTTCCAGGAGGAGTCAGGAGAGCTGTCCTGGTAGCCCTCCTTGAGAGTGCTTGCTAGTGCTGTGACCGCATAGGTTCGCCGGTTTGGTGGTCGTGGCGGTTGGATGTGGGGTGACGTCCGATCCGACCGCTGGAGGCGCGGTGGCTGAGCCTGTCCGTGTGCGCAGACTGATGGACCAGGAGGGGCAGAAGCTGCAGCAGATCGTGCGCCGGGGCAGCACCAGTTCGGTGCGCTACCGGCGGGCGATGATGCTGCTGGCGTCGGCCGGCGGGAACCGGGTGCCGGTGATCGCCCAGCTGGTGCAGGCCGACGGGGACACCGTCCGGATGTGATCCACCGGTTCAACGAGATCGGCATGGCCTGCCTGGACCAGTGGGCGGGAGGCCGTCCCCGCCTGCTCAGCCCTGACGACAAGGATTTCGTCATCCGGACGGCTACCACACGCCCCACCAAGCTCGGTCAGCCCTTCACCCGCTGGTCGCTGCGCAAGCTGATCGCCTACCTGAGGAGAGTCCACGGCCGGGTTATCCGGATCTGCCGCGAGGCATTACGCTGCCTGCTTGCCCGCCGCGGTGTCACCTTCCAGCGCACCAAAACGTGGAAGGAATCCCCCGACCCCGAGCGAGAGGCGAAGCTGGACCGGATCGAGGAGGTCCTGGACCGCTTCCCGGACCGGGTCTTCGCCTTCGACGAGTTCGGCCCGCTCGGGATCCGTCCCACCGCGGGCTCGGGCTGGACCGTCCAGAAGCACCCCGGCCGGCTGCCCGCCACCTACCACCGTACCCACGGCGTGCGCTACTTCCATGGCTGATACTCGGTCGGCGACGACACCCTGTGGGGCGTCAACCGCCGCAGGAAAGGTGCCGCCAACACGCTCACCGCGCTGAAGTCGCTCCGTGCCGCCCGCCCGGACGGCGCCCCGATCTACGTCATCCTGGACAACCTGTCCGCGCACAAGGGCGCCGACACCCGCCGCTGGGCGAAGAAGAACAAGGTCGAGCTGTGCTTCACCCGACCTACGCCTCGTGGGCGAACCCGATCGAGGCCCACTTCGGAACGCTGCGGCAGTTCACCATCGCCAACTCCAACCACCCCAACCACACCGTGCAGACCCGGGCCCTGCATGCCTATCTGCACTGGCGCAACGCCAATGCCCGCCACCGTGACGTCCTGGCCGCCGAACGACGTGAACGTGCCCGCATCCGCAGCGAGAAGGGAATCCGCTGGGGCGGACGCCCCCTCGCCACCGCAGCCTGAGCAACCCGGCGAACCTATGCGGTCAGAGCACTGGCGGCGAAGCAGGGGCCGGAGGTGCCGCGGCCGCGTGAGTCGAGGACCCCGCGTCCGGTCCCGGACGTTGCGTGGCTCTCTTGAGGCCAGGCGCTGAAACGACCGAAGCCCCGCCCCCGGGACCAACGGCCGACCCGGTCCATGGGTGAGCGGTCGGCCGTTGTGTTTCGCGGCCTGCACACGAGCCGCCGGTCCCGGGCCCGGCATGGCCTGTACTCCAAGTCGAAGCCGATGACCTGGGGTTGGCGCCGAGAGGAGGGGCCGCCGGGCACACAGACGTGAGGTCCTACCATGGCTCGGCCTGGCGCGATGCCCGGCTGGGCGGCGAAAGGTCTGAGCGGCACGATGGCCGGCGTGGCGCAGGTCGCGGCCGGCCGGAGGCCTTGTCTGCTTTCGGTCAGCCGCGACGGCTGTTCCTGCATTCGCGCCACGGGCTACGGGCTACGGGCTACGGGCTACGAGAAAGCATGTGAGTGCTGAGGCCGGGGCACGTTGGGCAGTCCTCTCCATGCACAACACAACGTACGAACTACTAGACGAAAGAGCTCAGGATGCGCATTGGAGTGACCCGAGAGACCAAGTCCGGGGAGACCCGGGTGGCGGCCACGCCCGCCACGGTCAGACAGTTGACCGGGTTGGGTTTCGAAGTGGTGATCGAGACGGGTGCGGGTGCCCGTTCGAGAATCTCGGACGAGGCATATACCCAAGCCGGTGCCGCGATCTGCACGGCCGAGGAGGCGTGGGGGGCCGATCTGGTCTTCCGGGTGAACGCGCCGGAACTGTCAGAAGTGGAGCGGCTCAAGGAGGGGGCGAAGCTCGTCGCCCCGCTGGCCCCGGCTGTCAACGGCGACTTGCTGGCGGCACTCGCCGCTCATAAGATCGACGCCTTTGCGATGGACGCGGTGCCGCGCATATCCCGGGCGCAGTCACTGGACATCCTCTCCAGCCAGGCGAACATCGGAGGCTACCGTGCGGTGATCGAAGCAGCGCACCATTTCGGCCGGTTCTTCACAGGGCAGGTCACCGCGGCGGGCAAGGTACCGCCGGCCAAGGTGCTCGTCGCCGGTGCCGGTGTGGCGGGCCTGGCCGCGATCGGTGCGGCCGTCTCCCTGGGCGCGATCGTTCGCGCCACCGACCCACGGCCCGAGGTGGCCGACCAGGTGAAGTCGCTGGGCGGTTCGTATCTGCCCGTGGATGTCGAGGTCGAGCAGTCCACCGACGGATACGCGAAGGCGACATCCGAGGCGTACGACAAGCGGGCCGCGGAGATCTACTCCGAGCAGGCCGCGGACGTGGACATCATCATCACCACGGCCTTGATCCCGGGGCGGCCGGCGCCGCGGTTGATCACCGCCGCTGATGTCGCTTCCATGAAGCCGGGCAGCGTCATCGTCGACATGGCCGCCGGGCAAGGGGGCAACGTCGAGGGCTCGGTCAAGGACGAGGTCATCACGACCGGCAACGGTGTGACGATCATCGGCTACACCGACCTCCCGGCGCGCCTTCCGGACCAGGCGTCCCAGCTCTACGGCGCCAATCTGGTCAACCTGATGAAGCTGCTCGCCCCGGGCAAGGACGGGCAGGTCGTGCTGGACCTTGAGGATGCCGTGCAGCGCGGACTGACGGTGGTTCACCGAGGCGACGTGCTGTGGCCGCCGCCGCGGGTGCAGGTTTCGGCGGCCCCGGAGGCGGCCGCCGCGGTGCAGCCGCCGGAGACGAAGGCGGCGAAGAAGCTCTCCCCGAAGGCGCAGGTGGCGTTGGTCGGTGTGGGATCACTGGCCCTCTTCCTGCTCAACGCGTGGGCGCCCTCGGGGATCACCCAGCACTTCACCGTGCTGACCCTCGCCGTCGTCGTCGGCCTCTATGTGATCGGGCATGTGCACCATGCACTGCACACACCGCTGATGTCGGTGACCAACGCGGTCTCGGGAATCGTCGTGGTGGGTGCACTGCTTCAACTGACCTCGACCGACAACGTGGTTCTGGTACTTGCCGGCGTCGCCACGCTGCTCGCCTCGATCAACATCTTCGGCGGCTTCGCCGTGACTCGCCGGATGCTCACCATGTTCCGGAAGGCATGAGCTGAAAAATGGACATTCTTTCAATTTCCGGTGCGGCCTACCTCATCGCCGCTCTCCTCTTCATCCTGGCGCTCGCCGGACTCTCCAAGCACGAGACCGCCTCCCAGGGGTGGATGTACGGCGTCGCGGGGATGGTGATCGCGCTCGCCGCCACGATCCTGCAGGTCACTGACGCCGGTTCGGCCACTTCTGTCATCGTCCTCGTGGCCGCCATCGCGGTCGGCGCGGTCATCGGCCTGTGGCGCGCAAAGGTCGTGGAGATGACCGGCATGCCCGAGCTGATCGCGCTGCTGCACTCCTTCGTCGGCCTCGTCGCCGTACTGATCGGCTGGAACGGTCACCTGGAGGCGGTCCCGGACGCGGACGGAATCCACCGTACGGAGGTCTTCGTCGGCGTCTTCATCGGCGCGGTCACCTTCACCGGCTCGATCATCGCCTTCCTGAAGCTCTCGGCCCGGATCAAGTCCGCTCCGCTGGTCCTGCCGGGCAAGAACGTAATCAATGTCGGGGCGCTGGTCGCCTTCGTAGTGCTCACCGTGTTCTATGTCATCACCCCCGGGATGGGGTTGCTGATCGCGGTCACGGCGCTGGCGCTGGCGCTCGGCCTGCACCTGGTCGCCTCCATCGGCGGTGGTGACATGCCTGTGGTCGTCTCCATGCTCAACAGCTACTCCGGCTGGGCGGCCGCCGCTTCGGGATTCCTCCTGGAGAACGACCTGCTGATCGTCACCGGCGCACTGGTCGGCTCCTCGGGTGCGTACCTGTCCTACATCATGTGCAAGGCCATGAACCGCTCGTTCATCTCGGTCATCGCCGGCGGGTTCGGAATCGAGGCCGGCCCCTCAGGCGGTGAGGACTACGGTGAGCACCGTGAGATCTCCGCGGAGGACACCGCTGAGCTCCTGTCGTCGGCCTCGTCCGTCGTGATCACCCCCGGCTACGGCATGGCGGTCGCGCAAGCGCAGTATCCGGTCGCGGAGTTGACCCGGCTGCTGCGTGAGAAGGGCGTCGACGTGCGCTTCGGCATCCACCCGGTCGCCGGCCGCCTCCCGGGCCACATGAATGTGCTCCTGGCCGAGGCCAAGGTGCCCTACGACATCGTCCTGGAGATGGACGAGATCAACGACGACCTGGTCGATACCGACGTAGTGCTCGTCATCGGAGCCAACGACACCGTCAACCCGTCTGCGGCCGAGGACCCGGGATCGCCGATCGCCGGCATGCCGGTGCTGAAGGTGTGGGAGGCCAAGAACGTGGTGGTCTTCAAGCGGTCCATGGCCGCGGGCTACGCCGGAGTGCAGAACCCGCTGTTCTTCCGGGAGAACTCCCAGATGCTCTTTGGCGATGCCAAGACCCGCGTAGATGAGATCGTGGGCGCGCTCTCACGGGTGCCTGCCTGAGGACGGGACGCCGTCCGTTCGCCTCGAAGACGTCGTCCTTCCGCCCCGAACAGGGGCAGGGCGGCGCTTCGTGCCTTTCCCGACCCGCCCCCGACCGCCCCGACCGTCCCCGTGCGCGCCGGGCACACCGCGCGCCCCGCGCACAAGGGTCAACCACCCGCAGCCAGCAGCGACAACGGCCGCAGGCCAGGTGAATCTCAGATGGTGGAGTCGACGTATGCTTCCACGTGACCAGCCCGGCCCCAACGGACCGCTCTTTCCTCGGGTTTCCAGCGGGACCACTGCCAGCACCGTCACCTCAAAGGTCTACGGCCAAGCGTGTACGAGGTGGTTGGGCAAGAGGAATCACCATGGTTGCGTGTCAGGTGTCGAGAGCCAGTGGCGCAGAACTGGGCGACAAGAAGATCAAGGCGGTCGATGCCGAGGTCTGAACGTAGGCGGTCATTGCGACTGAGTGTCGTTAATCCATGCAGCGCTGCCCACAGAACCTCGGTGAGGGTGTCGACGTCTTGTTCTCAAGCGATCGTGGCCACGGCCGTACGCAATTCGGCGTACGCGGCTGACGGCTGTGCTGCAGGGCTCTCGATACCGAATCGGAGCCGCATGGCGCGGGTGGACATCGCCTCATGCAGCGCCGGATTCTCCGTGGCGTAAGTGTTGTATGCGCGAACAACCGCGCTGACCGCCTCGGCCGGTGCTGCGTGGCGTCGAGCATCGCCGAGGGCTTCTGCGAGTTCAGCGAAGCCCTCCAGTGCGATGGCCTCGACCAGATCCTCCATTGATGCGAAGTGCTTGTAGATCACCGGCTGGCTGTACTCGATCTCGGTCGACAGCCGGTCACTGATGCCATCGGACAGCTCGACCAGCGGATCGAGGAGGCAATGGCCCCCTTTTCGAGGCGCCCTCGACCTACTCGACACCATCCCCGGGATCAACCAGGCCGTCGCCGAAGTAATCATTGCGGAGACCGGCGGGGACATGACCCGGTTCGCCTCGGCCGGGCACCTGGCGTCCTGGGCCGGGGTCTGCCCAGGCCACGACGAGTCCGCCGGCCGCACCAAGAACACCAAGGTCCGCCCCGGCAACCCGTATCTCAAAGGAGCCCTCGGACTCGCTGCCTTCGGCGCGGCGAGAACCAAGGACACCTACCTACAAGCCCGCTACAAGCGGCTGACCGCCCGCCGCGGACCGCTCAAGGTCCTGGTCGCCGTGGAGCACTCGATCATCACCGCGATCTGGCACATGCTCACCGACAACGTCCCCTACCGCGAACTCGGCGGCATCTACTTCGTCCAGCGCAACCCCGAACGCGGCACGCGATCACCGCCCTCAACCAGCTCGGCTACACCGTCACCCTCAACCCGATCGAAGGCGCAGCCTGACCGCTCACAGACCAAGAGCCCGGCGGCCTCGACGACCACCGGGCACCCAGCCCTGCCCAAACAGCCCCTGACCTGGACCTATTTACGCGTCAGAGTTTCCCGACCATGCGGTCGAGGGTGCGCGGCGCGACCCGCAGCATCAGCGGCATCAGTTTCGCCTGACCCGGCAGGGCCATCGGCCGACGTTCCCGGAGGGCTTTGAGCGTGACGGCCGCAACCTCGGCGGGTGCCAGTTTGGGCCCCGTGGCAGCGGCGTTCATGGGCGTGTCCGTGGTCGGCGGGAGGACCTCGAGCACGTGGGTGCCGCGGGGTGCGAGTTGGCGGCGCAGTCCGTCGGCAAAGCCGTGCAGTCCGGCTTTCACGGCGCCGTAGGTCGGGGCACGGGTGGGGGAGACCAGGGCAAAGCCGGACGTCACGAACACGATCGCGTCCAGGGACGGCCAGCGCCGCAACGCCTCGCCGGTCAGGTGGATGGGCGCTGTGAGATTCAGGGCGATCTCCTGGTCGAGTGCCACGGCTGCATCCTCGTCCGCGGCGAAGTCCCGTTCGACGAACGTGCCCGCGTTGTTGATCAACACGTCCAGCCGGCCGAACCGTTCGGTGACCGCATCGAGCATGGCGGCTCTCGCCTCCGGGGCGATCACGTCGGCCTGGACGGCCAGCGCCTCCGGATGCTCTCGGCTGAAGCGGTCGAGGGCCGTCCGCGATCGGCCGCACACGGCCACGGAAGCCCCCTCTCCCAAGAAGGACTCCGCGAGGCTCAGACCGATGCCCGAGGTCCCGCCGGTGATCAGAACGACTCTTGTCATGGCTCTACCCCAATAGATTTCGGAACCAGTCGGTACCGAATGGGAGCGTAGCACTTCCGAACCGGTCGGTACCGAAAGGGTATGCTGGAGCCATGGAGAGCAAGCGGGCGGCGTCGGTCGGCAGACCGCGGGGGTTCGATGTCGACGAGGCCCTCGAAAGGGCGGTACTGGTCTTCTGGGCCCAGGGCTACGAGGGCGCCAGCCTCGACGATCTGACCGCTGCGATGGGTATCACCCGCACGAGCATGTACCGGGCCTTCGGTAACAAGGAGGACCTGTTCCGCAAGGCGCTGGAGCGCTACACCGAGGGTCCGGCGTCCTACTTCGCCCGGGCTCTGGGGCGGGCGACCGCCCGCGAGGTGGCTGCCGCGTACCTCGGCGGTGCGGTCCGGTCCACCACACAGCCGGACTGCCCCGCCGGATGCCTTGGAGTGCAGGGCTCCCTGGCGGCCGGTGGGGCCGGTCGCCAGGCTCGCGACATCCTCACCGCCTGGCGTGAGGAGGGCGCAGTCCACCTGCGACACAGGTTCCAGCGGGCCGTGGACGAGGGCGACCTGCCGGCTGACGCCGATCCCGGCCTGCTCGCCCGATACCTGATGACCGTAGCCAATGGGATCGCCGTCCAGGCCGCAGGCGGCACCGCCCGTGACGAGCTTCAGCTAGTGGCCGACATGGCTCTGCGTAACTGGCCTCTGGACGGCTCCTGACCGTGGCACAAAGCGGAGGAGGGTGTGCCAGCGGCCGCGCGCTGCCGTCGAACACCCCCGTTCGCATTCTCCTCCCGCTCCCGAATCCCTTCGCGTCCGGCTGCAACCGATCCGGACTCCAGAAATGACACACCCTCATGAGTGGCCTCACGGCCCCAGGGCTGGGCTCCCTCGTCGTCACCGGGTTCTCCCTCCACGCGCGGATCTCCGACACCGGCCACAGCGCGCGAAGCTCCGCCAGGACGGCGACCTCCTTTGCCGTTGTGGCCCGCAGACGGGTGGCGGGCCACAACGGCAGGGTCGGGGAGGTCGGCGGAGTAGCTGGCCCGTATTCGCTCACCGACGGCTCGGTACTGTTCGAAGCGCTGCGCCACGATCGCCGACGCCGTCGCCGAAGCGGTCGTCATCTACGAACGCATCGTGAAGCGGTTCCTGGACCTACGCGAACAGGTGCTGCACGACGACCCTCCCCCGATCGTCGACACGTACCTGTGCGCGCTCGGCGCGTACATCCGTGGCGGCATGCAGTTCAACCAGGAGACCCACCGCTACCGCTACCAGGACGGCAGCCCCGCAAGCGCCGAGACGTTCACCCCGCCCGGGTTCACCGACCAGTGCGGTGCAACCTCCCATCAACCGCTCGACATCGACTCGATCAGCTGGTGGTGGCGCGTATAGCGCCCCGCCTGCTGGAAGTCAGCTTGAAACATCGGCCAGTTGAACGGACCAAGACAGCCGGCCCAACCGCCCACGATGCTGCCGCACCAGGGGCTGCGGCCCGAATGCCCCCGAGCCTCGCTGACTTACCAGGAGCCACAGCGGCTGTTCCGGCCGCAGACGGTGGCGCCCGTGGTTGCCAAGGCCCACGCCGGCGGGACCTCTTCACCCCTTTCCACCTGGGGGAATCCATGCCCACTCAGCCGTCTCCTGCCCTCCCACCGATCCAGGTGATCGACAGCCCTCGTGCCGATCCCTACCGGGACAAGGTGGGCTCGCGCAACTCGTCCAACTCGCTTCGTCTGGTGGAGGTCGCCTTCGATGCCGACGCCGACGCCGCAAATCTGGTCGACAACACCGAGGACGTCGATGCCGCTTGGCTCCGACAGGCCACCTCGCTCGGCCTCACCTCGGGAGCCTCCGCTCCGGAAATCCTGGTTCAGGCAGTCCTCGCCCTGTTGGCCCGGCACGGTTTCGCCCAGGTCGAGGCCGTGATGGTGGCTGAGGAGCCATCAGGTTCAGCCCGACGCGCGAGCTGGTGGCGCCGTTGCCGGCCGGGGCCCGAACCGCCCTCTCCGACAATCTGGCGTAACGCAACACACTGCCCCGAGCACGGGAAGGTAACCGCCCCATGCGAGTCCGACCTTTCCTCTCCAACTACTCCCGTTGACCTAGGGGCGCGTTCCCTTCAGGGATGGAGGAGGCCATGGAGCAGCTGCGAGATCGGCTCTTGGACCGAGCTGATGTAAACGGTGCCGTTGCGCCCTGTCCGGTGCGCTGCTCACGGACACCGACGGGGTCTACGACCCGGCGGAGCACAATGACCGGTTGCTGCTAGGGCTGAAGGGGACGATGGCGGAGGCCGAACTCCATCTGATCAAGCAGCGCATGCAGACCGGCCGGGTGAACAAGGCCCGCCGCGGAGAACTGGCCGTGCCGCTGCCGATCGGCTACGTGCGCCGGCCGTCCGGCGAGGCGGTCTGCGACCCGGACGAGCAGGCACAGAGAGTGGTGCGGCTGGTGTTCACGAATTTCGCCGAGCTCGGCACTCTGCACGCGGTGCCGCGCTGGCTGGTCGAGCACGGGATCGAACTGCCGGTCCGGTTGCGCCGGGGCCTCGACAAGGGCGAGCTGGAGTGGCGACGGCCGAACCTACGCACTGGCCTTCTTGGTGGAGACGGGCATCACCGAAGCCGGCAGGCTCACCCGCCAGTACGCCTCATACGCGATTCGTGTTCCTCGGTACCCAGGTCTCGCCTCGGGCTTCCTCCAGACCCCACCTCACGATGACGCCCTTGCCTCCGGCTCGGGGTCAGCACCACCTCTTCCCCCAGGGGACTTCCACCCCCAAGCAATCTCCTATGCTGGGCACACCAGCGCAGAGTCCCCGTCAGCAAGCTGCCGGGGACTCACGGAAGATCGAGGCTAGCGACCTCGTGCACGGTTAGCCGTGGCGCGTCGAGGATTGCGGTTGCGGTGCTGACGGTTCGTGCCCGACGGCCGCGGGAGAGGGCAGCGGTCTGCTGGTGTGAGGGCAGTCCGGCGACGGCCTGGACGATGTCGCTCATGTGCTCGCGGCGGCTGAGGTGGCGGGCAAGAGCGCTCCAGTTCTTCAGGTGCGCGATGCCATGCTCGACGTGAATACGCCGTGAGGAGTGCGCCTTGCGCTGCTGCTCGTGCCCCTCCTCATACCAAGCTGACACGTTCTTCTTGAACTTGCGGTGTGGCGGTGTCACTACCCGTCCGCCGGTCTGCGCACCCATGCCTTGATAGCCGGCATCCGCGAGGATCTCCACGAAGGGGCCGTCGACCAGGAACTCGACCAGTCCGAGCTGCCGGGTCTGGGTGATGTCGGCGCAACTGCCCGGCCGGAGCGGGCTGCAGAAGAGCACGCGCCCCTCGGAGTCCGTGAGGACCATGGACTTCACGGCGTTCTGCTTGGTTTTGCCCGAGACGAACTTGTCCCGGTCCTTGCGGCCTGCGGCCGGGCGTCGCACACGGATCTCCGTGCCGTCGGTGATCCCGGTCTGAACGTCGGCGCCCAGGTGCTCGATGACCTCGGCGAGAGTGCACAGCCGGACGCCCGGCGCGGCGGTGCAGCCCCGTTGCGCGAGCAGTGGCCGCACCTCGCCGATGGCGCGGGTGATGGTGGAGCGGTCCACGCCGAACCAGCAGGCCAGCACGTCATGGGTGGTGCCATGACGCAGATTCACCAGGGTGGCCAGCAGCCGATCGACGAAGACGGACTGGTGCTTCGCCCCGGCTTCTACAGCCCGCCGCCGCGGCCGAGTCATGAGCCGAGCCTGATGCCATTCGTGCCACAACGGCTCTACCTCAGTGATGAGTTCACCGATCACATCCGGCGACAGCCCAGTGACCCGGTACTCCGCCACGATCAACTCACGCGCTCCAGCCCCCCCATGCACAGTTCAACGAGCCAACCGGACGCCGAGCCACGGCCAACCGTGCACGAGGTCGTTACAGAGGTTGAACTCGGGTTGTCGTGGGTGTGAGGGATAGTCCGGTTCCGGCAAGGCATCCGTCGATCAGGTCGGGGCGGTGCTGGATCGTTCTCAGGCCGTGTCGGATGGTCTGGATCAGGTGCTCGGGTGTGGTGAAGGCGGTGTTGGACAGCCAGCCGCGTCGCAGCAGGGACCAGATGCTCTCGACGGGGTTGAGGTCGGGTGCGTAGGAGGGCAGCTGGTAGACGGTGAGCCAGTCCCGTCCGGCGGTGAACTGCCGCATTCTGGCGGTGAGGTGGACGTTGAGGTTGTCCCAGATGAGGACGATCGTGCCGCCAAGTTGCTGGTGTGCGGTGATGAGCAGGTCGCGGTAGTCGGTCCAGGCGAAGCTCTTGCGTCCGTCGCGTCGGCCGTCGTCGCGGCGGGGCCGGTAGATCAGCCGGGAGCGTTCGCCGGGTTTGTAACAGGTCAGTGCGGCGATCGAGATGCGGCGGCGGGATCGGCCGCGGACCCGGATGACTGGGGTCTGGCCGCGGTGGGCCCAGGTGCGGGCGGTGGGCGGCGTCATCGAGAGGCTCAGTCAAGATTTCCGTGACGGGGTGACGGAGAGTCACCTTGGTGGCATGGTCTGCAGTGTGTGACGACTTGCTTGGCATTGTGTTTCCGCACCTTGAGAAGGTGCTGGTGGAACAGGTGTTGGTGGAGGACGGTCTGGTGCGGGTCAAGGGCCGTACTCAAGACGGGATGTTGCCGTGTCCGGACTGCGGCGTTCTCTCGCGGCGGGTCCACAGTTGGTATCAGCGGTGCCTGGCTGATGCCGCCGTGGGCGGGCGCCCGGTGGTCATCGACTTGTCAGTGCGCCGGCTGTTCTGCGACGTCACCGACTACGCGCGTCGCACTTTTGCCGAGCAAGTCGAGGGTCTGACCATCCCATATGGACGCCGCACTGTTGACCTGCTGGGCATAGTGCAGGCGATTGCCCTGGCACTGGCCGGCCGGGCCGGTGTACGGCTGGCTGCCATGCTCCACATCGTCGTCAGCCGAGTCGCGTTGCTGAATGTGCTGATGGCGCTGCCAGACCCGTGCTCGCGCCCGCCGCAGGTGGTGGGGGTGGACGACTTCGCCACGCGGCGCGGGCGCAGGTATGGAACGGTGCTGGTCGACGTCGAGTCCCATGACGTCCTCGACCTGCTGCCCGGCCGGGAGAAGAAACCCGTCGCCGCCTGGCTGGCCGGCCACCCCGGGATCGAGGTGAACTGCCGGGACCGAGCTGGCGCCTATGCCGAGGCGGCCCACGCAGGAGCTCCAGATGCCCTGCAGGTCGCCGACCGGTGGCATTTGTGGGACAACCTCGCCACCGCCATCGAGCGCACGGTGATCGCTCACCGTCCCTGTCTGCAGGCACCTGAGCCCAACCCCCTTCCATCCGGCGCCTGGCCGCGGCGCCGCCCTCGACACTCAATCCGGATACCGGCATCGAGAAATGGCTGGTCACACGGACACGCGAGCGCCACAAAGCAGTTCACCGATTGCTGGCGAAGGGCTGGACGATCAGCGCCATCGGGCGGGAGCTGGGCCTGGCCCGGCACACCGCGGAACGCTATGCCCACTGCGCGAACCTCGACGGCCTCATCGACGGGGCCCTGCGCACCACGCGCCTGGACGATTGCATGCCTTACCTGATCCGGCGCTGGAACGAGGGATGCACCGATGCCGCCTGTCTTTTCCTGGAAATCCAGGCTCAGGGCTATCCGGGACGCACCCCGCAAGCGGTGCGGCGCTATCTCCGACCGCTTCGCACCAGTCTCGGCTCGATCCGGTCGCCGTCCCCGGTACTCAAACCGCAGCAGATCACCAACTGGATCATGTGGAACCCGGAGTGTCTGCGCGATGATGAAGCACGGCAACTGAGCGAAGTGCTCGCCCGATGCCCGGAGTTGACCACCGCCCGCGGCCACGTCCATGCCTTCGCACGAATGATGGACGAACTCAGCGGGCACCGCCTCCCCGCATGGACCGATGCCGTCCGCGCCGACGAACTGCCCGCTGTGCACGCCTTCGCCGACGGCCTTCAACACGATCACCAGGCAGTCACCGCGGGCCTGACGCAGCCCTGGAGTTCCGGCCCTGTCGAAGGTCACGTCAACCGGATCAAGATGCTCAAGCGACAGATGTACGGCAGAGCCGGCTTCGCACTCCTCCGCAAACGCGTCCTGCTGACCTGAACAAGGCGACGCTGCGTCACCCCGTCACGGAAATCTTGACTGAGCCCATCGAGAAGCCGGACTCGTCCTCGAAGACGATCCAGGCGTCGAGCGCCGCCGCGAGGCTTCCACCTGCGGCCAGGTCTCCTTCACCCATCCAGTGACCCGGTCTGCGTCACGTTCGACGGCCCGTCTGGCCGGCACCTGGCAGGAGAAACCGTGCCGGATCAGCAGCTTGCGCACCCCTTACATGGTGTAGCGCTTGTGGAAGCGCCGCCCGATCACGGTCTTGATCCTCGACAGGGTCAATCGCTGGTCCGGCCAGCCGTGCGCCACTGGGCCCTTGGCCAGTTCGGCTTCCAGCACCGCGAACTGTGCCTCGCTCAACCGGGGATGCGAGGCGGAGCCGGCCGAGGCCAGGGCCCGCGGTCCGCCCCTGGACCACGTCCGCCGCCACCGCTGGACCGAGCGCACGCTGACCCGTAACTCCTTGGCGATCGCCGAGCGGCTCGCCCAGGGCGAACCGCTCGGCGGCCCTCATCCGGATGCCCTCACGAAACTGCCTGCGCTCATCGCTCAGGCCACCGCAATCCTCGGCCTGCCGCCGCGTCACTCCAGCCCGGCGTAAACAACTCTCGCCCAGCATTACGCGCGGAGGAAGGAGAGCGGCACGAGCGCCAAACACCGCTTCACCCGAAAGACGGTCCTCGACTCGGGCATGAAGGCGGGCTCCCGATGGGACGCAACCGGCCACGGCACCACTCGCACCTGGGACGCCAAGTCGAAGATAACTCGCCCCAGCTATCGGCAACGGCAGTTTTTTCACCCGTTGCCGACAGTCGGTTACCGTCCTCCGCGAGAAGTCCATGCCGAGAGTGCGGGGCTGCGAACAGTCGCGTGAAATGAACGGTCAGATCCCTATCCGAAAGGCGCGAGGCCCCTCAGCCAGCTCATCCATTGACGTCGACCGCGACAGGGCTGAGATAGAAACGTGTCCAGTCGATGCGTCCGTCGCGGGTCGTCATGATGACTGGCCCACGCATGACGGCCTGGGTGCCGTCCGGGGCTGTGCCGACCATCTCCCATTCCGACCAGAGTTCGACATCGGCCGTGGCGCGGCGAAGAACCTCGGCCTGGATGTCGGGCAGCCGACCGAAGATGGCGGTCCAGTTCATGAGCACTCGGTCATTCCCGGTGAAGCCGTCTTGGGGCCGATGCGGGGTCTCGGACCGATAGTTGGTGGTGAAGCAGTCAGCGACCTGGTGAGGGTCGTGCGAGTTGATCGCATCCTTGAGCCGGTCGATCGGGTCGTTCGTGTTCATCGCGAGCTCCTGCTTCCGCGGGTTGTAGCGCGCTGGGCGCGGTCTGAATGTGCGCTTTACGCCTGGCGCCTCGTCAGGGGTGTGGCCGTGGAGCGCCCGGCAGGATTTCTCCGCTCAGGACGACGGGATCGTTGTGTCTTCACCGCCGGGCATGGTGAGAGAGGTGGCCTGTGCCACGAGTGCGGCGATCTCGGGGTGTTCGGTGAAATGGCGAGCCTGTACCTGCTCGATCTTTGCTTTGATCTCGGGGTCGGCGGAGTCCGTTATGTCGAAGGACTCAAACCGCGCGAGATATCCGATACCTTCGAGTTCAAGGCGGACGTGCGCGGGATGGTTCAGGTAATGGTAGTAGCCGTCGAGGTCTTCGATCACGAACACGGCTCCGTATGCGAAGCCTCCGGTGGGGTGTGGGCCGACCACGTACGACTTCACGGCGGGACTGGTCTCACCGACCTGGCGTAGAAGGTCGAGGCAAGCCGTGAGCTGCTCCTCGCTCAGGTCGGGCTTGGGCGTCAAGCGGATGATGTGGAAGATCACGGCCTTCTCCTCAAAACTCGGTTTTGGATTCCTAAGCGCCGGGGCCCGTACCGGGCCCCGGCGGTGTTGAAGCGTGCCCCGTGTTACCAGTGGTCCTGCATGATCAGGCCATCCGGACAGGCAGCTCGCCGCCGTCTGCCGCCTCGCGGTGGCGCGGGGACAGACGGGAACCGGACTCGCGCTGGGCGGCGCTTGCTGGTCAGCCCCTGGTCGAGTTCACCGTGGGTGCCGGAGCCACCGCCGCGCGTCCGGATGCGGAGGTCGGCTCGGGTCCGCCCTCGCTGAGGCCGTAGCGGTTGTGGAGTCTGCGCAGGAAGTCGGGCGCGTACCAGGCCGAGCGGCCGAGCATCCGCATCGCGGCGGGGACCAGGACGCCGCGTACGGCGATGGCGTCGATGAGGATGGCCAGTCCACTGCCGAGGCCGAACATCTGCATGAAGCTGAGCTTGGAGGTGCCGAAGGCGAAGAAGCTCACCGCGAGCAGGCAGGCCGCCGCGCTGACGATGCTTCCGGTGTGGCCGAGTCCGTCGCCCACGGCGGTCTCGTTGTCCGCTCCCTGATCGTGGAGTTCCTTGATCCTGCTGGTGACGAAGACCTCGTAGTCCATCGAGAGGCCGAAGGCGATGCAGAACATCAGCACGGTCATCGTCATCTCCATCGGCTGTGCGGTGAAGCCGAGCAGTGAGGAGAGGGTGCCGTCCTGGAAGATCCAGGTCATCACGCCGAGGGTGGCTCCCAGGCTGATCACGTTCAGGACCAGTGCGCGCAGCGGCTGCACGATGCTGCCGGTGAACAGGAAGAGCAGCAGGAAGGTCGTGACGACGATCAGGGCCACGGCCACGGGGAGCCGGTCGCCGATGGATTCCTTGGAGTCGACGAGTTCGGCGTCCGTTCCGCCGAGCAGGGGGTGTGTCCCTGGGGGAGGGGTGGCCGCGCGCACCTGCTCGACGAGGCTCTGGGCCGCGTCCGACTTCGGTGTCAGGCCGCTCATCACGCTGATCTGCTGTGCGTCGGGTCGGCCCAGGGTCGGGTCGCCCGGCCCGGTCGCCGTGGATTGGCCCGCGGTGTAGGTTCCCGTGCTGGTCTCGACGCGCTCGACGCCCTTGAGCGCGGCCAGTCGGGCCGCGTACGACGCCAGCGGGGTCTTGTCCACGGGCTGGTTGATGGCGATGTGGAGGGCCGAGTCCTCGCTGCCGCCGAACTTCTCGCGCAGTGCCTGCGAGACCTGGCGGCTTTCGGCGTCCTTGGGCAGCACGCGTTCGTCCGGCGTGCCGAAGGTGATGTTCAGCAGCGGGCTGGCCGCGAAGAACAGCACCGCGAGGACGGGCAGTGCGGTGAGCGCGGGCCGCCGCATGACGGTGCGCGCCACCCGTCCCCACAGGGGTGCGCGGGCGGCGGAGTTCCGCGTCTTCGCCCACGGCAGCCGCCCGCTGTTGACCCGGTGCCCCAGAACCTTCAGCAGGGCCGGCATCACGAACAGGGTGCTCAGGGCCGCGATCGCGACGACGCCGACTCCGGCGAAGCCGAAGGAGCGCAGGAAGTACTGCGGGAACACCAGGAGTGCCGCCAGGGCGGCCGCGACGGTCGCGGCGGAGAAGGCGACGGTGCGGCCCGCTGTGTGTACGGTGCGCCGGACGGCGTCGTCCACGCTCACCCCGGCCGCGAGCTGCTCCCGGAAGCGGCTGACCATCAGTAGGGCGTAGTCGATGCCTAGTCCCAGGCCCAGGGCGGTGGTGAGGTTGGTCGCGGTGTCGGCGACATCGGTGACGCTGCCGAGCAGGAAGAGCTGGGCGAACGATCCCATGATGGCGATCAGCGCGATGATCAGCGGCAGCAGGGCCGCGACCACACTGCCGAAGACGAACAGGAGCAGTACGAGAGTCAGCGGTATGGCGATCCCTTCGGCGAGGATCAGATCCTCGACCACCTGGTTCGACAGGTCTGCGCCCACGGCGGCGCCCCCTCCGGCCTGGACGGTGAGGGTGTTCCTGTAGGTGCCGCTGTAGGCGTCGAGGATCGCCTTGGCGTATTTCCGCTGCTGGGTGTCGTCGCCTCTCACGTGGGTGAGCACCATGGCCTCGCGGCCGTCCTTGGAGAGCAGCTCTGGGCTGTTGGTTTCCCAGTACGAGACGACGTTGCTGAGCCGCTTGTCCCTCTTGATCTCGGCCACCAGGGCTTGGCCGGTCTCTCGGTGGGCGGGGGTGTCGATGCGGCCGACGGGGGAGCCGACCAGCAGAACGAGGTTGGTCTCGCCGCCGAACTTCTCGTCGATGACCTTCGATGCCCGGGTGGAGGGAGAGGCCGGGTCATCGAAGCCACCCCCCTTCAGCTTGTCGAAGGCGCCCGCTCCCACGACCCCCATAATGGCCACGGCCAGGGCGGCGACGACCAGGACCAGCCGGGATCGGCGAATCGCCAATCCGGCCACACGCTCGAACACGGGTGATCTCCTTCTAAGCTTCTTCTGGGGGCAAGGCGAGGGGGTGGCCGGGCATGGGCCGGCGCAGTGCGGCGCAGAGTTCCTTCGCCCCGTCAGAGGGGGTGCGGTGCCGCGCTCTTCATCGCCAGGACACGACGCTAGTCAGGCGATCGGCCTTTGAGCAGGAGGAGATTTACCTGACACTGTTAGGTATTCAGAAAGTCGTATGTTTCTGAGACCTCGTCGGGTCGTCACCTTAGGATCGCCGCATGTCCGCAGACGCGTCCGCGACGGTCCTGCCATCCCTGCGCCAGCGACGCCGGGCCTTCGCCACCCAGGAGATCGTGGCCGCCGCCGAGAGGCACCTCGCCGAGCACGGGCTGCACGCCCTGTCTCTGAGAGCGGTCGCCCGTAGCCTCGGTATGACCGTGCAGGGGCTCTACCACTATTTCCCGAACCGGGACGCCCTCGTCACGGTTCTCGTCGCCAAGGCGTACGAGGACCTGGCCGACGCCGTGACAGCGGCTGTCGACACGATGGCGGACGAACCGGCTGCTCTGCGGTTCCTGGCCGCCGCCGAGGGCTACCGCCGATGGGCCGTTACCCACCCCGAGCGATTCCAGCTGCTGTACGGGGCGCCGTTGCGGCATTACGAGGCACCGGCCGAGGGGCCGACCACTCAGGCGATGCGCCGGGTGGGCGAGGTCTTCCAGCGCGAGATGTTCGGCAGGTTCACCACGTCACAACTGGCCGCGGCCGACACCCGGGTCCTCTCGTCAGCCCTCCAGGCGGATCTGGAACACTTGATTCCGCACGGCCCGGGCACCCTGCCGCCTCCTGCGGCCGCTCTCCTCGTCAGCGCATGGGGGCACATGCACGGCATGGTCGTCCTGGAAGTCTTCGGACACACCACCCTTGTCGGCGAACACCAGGCCGAGATCTTCCACATGGCGATGCGGGACCTGGTCGAGGACGTTCATCGCCGGATCACCGCACCGCCCCACGCCGAGCTTCGGTGAGAAACCTCGACGACCCACCATGATTGTCTGACCGCTCCGGACTCCGACAGGTGGCCGACGCGGCGCTGCGAGACTGGCCACCCATCTGACAGTCGGTGCCCGAGGGAGCGTGCGGATCGCAAGGGTATGAGGTGTTGGGTGGCGATGTGCCATCACCGGCTCGGTGATGGCACTGACGCGGCTGCGCCGGTGGGAGGCGGCTCCCCATACCGCCCACCTGCGCGAGGTCTTATGCGTTCGCCCTATCGCGGTAGGGCGCCAGGAAGGCGGTCAGCGCCGACAGCATCGCCTCTGGGGCTTCCTCGGCAGGGTAGTGGCCACATTCAGGGAGGACGATGCTCTCCACGTGGTCGGCGACAAGCTTCATAGTTGCGCCGACCGTTTCGGCAGGCCAGCCACACCGCGGCAGCCCCGCCCGCTGCCGCCAGCAGCATCTTGCGGTTGTCCCGCGCCAGTCGCGTGCACTGGGCCGTCTTGTGGCGTACCGGCTCGGGCGCCTTCTCCTGCCACATCTGACTGGCCTGGGCCGCCTTCGCCCGGGCGTGCTCGGTGGTCTTCGCGGCGGTGTCCTTGACCGGGTCGGGCAGCACGTCCTGTGCCTGGTGCGCCAAGTCGGCGGCCTTTGCCTTCAGTTGTCCGGCCTTGAGCGCGGCGTTGTCCTTCAGCTCGCCGGCCTTCGCGGCTGCCCGGTCCTTGACGTGGGTGGCCTTTTCCTGGGTGCGCGCCTTGACGTCGGTCTTGGCTGCGAGTGCCTTGACCGTCTGGCTGAGCTCGGTCCGGGTCTGCTCGACCTGCTCGCGCAGTTCCTCGGGGCCGGCGGCGGTGGGCTCGTCGTGAGGCGGCTTGTTCATCGGTGTGCGCTCCCCTTGATTTCGGCCATGTCGGCCTTCACGTTCTCGATGGTCTGCGCGGGTGCGGGCGGCGCGGCGTGGTCGACCTGTTTCTTTCCACTCATGGCCATCACCGCGGCGATCACACCCAGCACCGCGGTGACGATCAGCGTCGCCGCCCACACCGGCAGCGGCACCGCCAGCGCGGCAATCGCGGTGGCGACCAGCGTCTGCAGCATCAGGAAACTCACGACGCCGGCGGCGCCGAACAGCCCACCGCC
Source organism: Streptomyces sp. NPDC111656 (assembly GCF_055656965.1). NCBI lineage: Bacteria > Bacillati > Actinomycetota > Actinomycetes > Kitasatosporales > Streptomycetaceae > Streptomyces > Streptomyces sp. NPDC111656. Next base: position 675,237 of record NZ_JBVKCA010000003.1, on the reverse strand, counting down.
TTCGCCGTAACGCTTGCTTTTCTCCTTCATCTCCGCCTGCGCCAGCTTCATCTCGCCGCGCACCAGCTCGGTCAGCTGCTGCGAGGCCCGCTGCACCAGCTCGCTCACCGGCTCCTGGCCGGAGCGGTCTGTGCTGTGGCCGGATCCGGCGTAGTGCGGCTCTGTGCTCGACACGGCCCTCACCTCCCGTCCCTGTCTGTTCGCATGGGCCGGGCTCCGTCATGGCGCCCAACGATCTGATGAGCGCGCGGGTACCCCCGACAGCCGAGTTCAGGGCAGGTGACGTGACCCTGATTTCACCGCACTCGGTGCTGGTGGGGTTTGAACCGAGGCGGTGCGGGTGAGGCGCAGGATGCGGCCTGACGGTTTGCGGCGGCAGCCCGGACGGCTTGTCCCAGGTGCGTGTGCCTGGCGGTTGGGGCTGCCTGGCACACAGGGCCGGCCCGCTCGAGCAGGTTCCGAGTCCAGGGCCACCTGGTCGATGTAGGGGATGGGCCGTCCAGTCTCCGAAGGCTTGAGCGTGTGTCAGACCTGGGTGCAGAAGGGGACGCCCAGTGCTACGCAGGCCGCGTACAGCGGGTGGTACAGCCGGTGAGTCAGCGGCAGCTCCCACAGCCACGGCACCACCCGCAGCGCGACGATTTCCAGCTCCTCCACCGCTCCCGTCAGAGCTGCAGCGTCAGGCGGGGCGTAGCGACTTCCGCAGAGGATCCGCCTCTGACCAGGCAAGATGGGCAGATCAGGTGACGTTGCGGAGATGCGGGGAAGAAGTTGCGGCAGCCGATAGGAGGTTGCCATGGAGGGTGGAGATCTGGAACTGGGCGAGTTGCTGGCCGCTGCGGAAGCGGCCCCGCCCGGTGAGTCCGTGGACGTGGTGGCGCGCGATCTGCAGAAGCGGTTCGGTGCGGAGGGTGTGTCTTTCCTGTTCGTCGACCTCATCGGCCAGCGGCTGGTACGCCTCGCCGCGGCCGGCAGCGAGGCCGCCGACCAGGGCGAGCCGATCGACCTGCAGGGCAGCGTCTACGACAGCGTTCTGCAGAGCCAGCGCCAGCATGTCGAGCCGGACGGCCAGGGCGGACGGCGCGTCATCACGCCGGTCACCAACCGGGGTGACTGCATCGGCGTTCTGGAGGTGACCTTGCAGTCCGCCGACGACACCGTGCTGCGGCAGGTCCGCGACGCGGCACACGCGCTGGCCTACATCATCGTCACGGATGGCCGCTTCACCGATCTGTACCACCTGAGCCGGCGCACCACCGAGACCAGCCTGGCGGCGGAGATCCAGCACCAGCTGCTTCCGTCGGCCCCCTGCTGCGAGGCGGAGCAGTTCACCCTCGCCGCCGGGCTGGTCCCGGCTGACGACATCGAAGAGGTCAAACTGGCCGTCAACCTGCCGTTCGGCGTGGCGGCACCCAACCCATACCGCGTGCAGGAACTGCAACTGCTTCCCGGAGACCGCTTGGTCCTGCTCACCGACGGAATGCAGGAGCGCGGCGCCGCGGCCCTCGACCTGGCGGGGTTCGTTCACGACACCCGCGCGCTGCACCCGCGAGAAGCCGTCCGGAGCCTGACCGCCGCGGTGCTCGACGCCTGCCATGGCGGCCTCAGAGACGATGCCACGGTCCTGATACTGGACTGGCACGGCGATCGCCGCCGACCGGCAGAAACAGACCCACCCTGCAGCGAAGATCCGCAATGGTCCACTCATTAAGCAGTCATGAACGCGGTCGCTGGCTGTACAGAGTGCGCGCTGTCGCACGGTCGCAAGGCGTGCCTTCTTTTGGCACGCTGGCTCTCGTCGACGCCTGCCTGCAAAGCGAGCTGATGGCACCCCAGGAGTCCCTGGTCATCAAAGCCGAGCTCCTGCGCCACTACTACGTCGACATCCCGTTCGCCGTTGATCTCTACGCGGCTGCGGCGCAGGCTGACGGTTGGCAGGCAAAGGCAGTCGCCGTAGCTTTGTCACGTTCAGGTGCATGGTCGGACGCACAAGCCACCGCGGCATTCGCGCTGCATGCCGCCTCCCAGATCGTTGACTCTCTGCCGTATGAGGCCTCGACATGGCTCAGCAACGCGTACGCCGGCCTGCATCGGGCAACGCTGCCCTCGCACCGGCACCGCAACCTTCAGGTGCTTTGCTGGCAGATCCTCACCCAGCCCTGGATTTCGCCACCCTCGCTCCCGTTCGTGCTGACCGGCCTGCGCGCCGGCAGGGAGGCAGTCGCCGATACCGATGCCCCGCTGCAGGCCGCCCTCACTCAGTACTACGGTGCCCTCATCGACCAGGTCGACCATGTCACCGCCGCGAGCGCGCTCATGGGTCTGTTCGCCCTCACCGACGAGGAGGACAAGGCCATCGCGGCGCGCACGGTGTTGACGTACCGCGCCCGGTAGACAACAGGGGGCAGTCACGCCTGGCAACGCCGCGCCGCAGCCCGAGGCCTACACCGATGGTGTGGAAGCGGAGGGCGCCGCCGACGCTGAGGACGTGAAAGGGGCAGGCGCCTGAAAAGGGGCAAATGTTCCTCGGCGCAGGGCGTGGCACGACCTCTGAGGCGATGCCATCCGCCGGGGCTCAACCGTGGAGGCCGGCTCACGGTGCGTCTCCCTCGGGCGGTTTGAGATCAGGCGGGTAGCCCTTGGCGCGCAGCCAGATGTCGAGGGCGAGGGCGACGACGTCGCCGTGAGCTATGTCGTGGTCGGCGTTGTAGCGGCGGATACGGCGCTGCAGTTGCAGGGCATCAGGAACGGCGTAGTTGAGTTGCCCCCGTCTGGCATGCCGGTTGCGGATGGTGTCCATCGTGTCCGGGTGCGGTGCGAGAACGTCTTCGAATGGCTGTGCCTCGGCGTCGAGCGCGTCGGCGATCTCACGCAGGCGGCGGGCGTACAGGGAGTGATCAGGCACGAGAGCTGCTCCAGTCGGTCCGGCTAGGTGAATAGCTAGCCGCCTATTGGGCTATTGGAATAGTCGGCAGAAGGGGCGGCCGCACCCCGACATGGGGGCGGCCGCCTCGTGCACCGTGTTCGGGTTCAAAACCCGCGAGTAGTGAGCCACTCGTCCAGCGCGACGGAAACGATGTCGCCAAGGGGCAGGTGATCGAGTTCGTTGTCCAGCGCGAAGCGTTTGATCCGCTTCTTCAGCTTCAGCGCAGTGGGGACCGACGAGTCGAGGCTCTCGCGCGTGATGATGCGTTGGTTGAGGATGACGGCGGCCTCGGGGATGTCCTTGGGACGGCCGGGACCGTGAGCGTACGGTGCTCCCTCGCTGGGCGCTTCCTGCGGTCGCGCGTCCTGTGCCTGGTAGGGCCCGGGACCAGCGGCCCTGACCGGGAACGCTGTACCGGCTGCCGCCGGAGGGACCGCCGGGCGGATGGCCACCTCGGCGGTCGGCGCCGTGCCCGAAACTGCGGACGCGGCATGGAACGGGCTGTGCAGCCCATCGAGTTCGGCTGACTGATCGGGCTGGCTCCCAAGCGCTCCGGACTGGGGAGCCGAGGCCGCCGGCGGTGGCTGCCGCTCGGCCAGGCCGTCGGCGGATTCCGTCCCCGCCTCGGCAGTATCGACGGTCTGCGCCAGATCCTGAGCCTGTGTCTCGAAGGCCGCCGCAGGAAGAGCGTGCTGAACCCGCGGTGCGCCAGCAGCAATCACTTCGCCCTGTGTGGTGGCCTGTTCGGCGGCGTACTGCTCGGGTGTGAGTTCGGCGGCCGGGGGAGGGGGTGGCGGGGTCGTCTTCTTGGCCCCGCCCAGGGCACGCCCGCCGGTGCGGCGGGCCGGGGGCTTCGGCCGCTCGTTCTTCTCGCTCATGCGGTGAGCTCCTTCATCAGGTTGGCGTACTCGCTCAGTTCGGTCGGGATCTCGCCGAAGGCCTCCATGTAGTGCACCCAGGAGTGGATGGCGGTCTCGGCGAGCGGGAACGGCTCGTCGCGGTCCGGGCCGATGCCCTCACCCTGCGCGGGGTCGAGGAGCTGCTCCTTCGCGCGGCTGGGCAGGCTGGTGCGGTCGTCGGCCTTGACCATGACGACGTGGGCGGTGACGCCGTGCTCGTTGCGGGCGGCTGCGCGCTCGGCTTCGTCGAAGGTGGCGACGAGCTTGCGGCGCTCGATCTTGGTGGGGGCGACCGGTACCAGCAGCAGGTTCGCCTCGGTGACGGCCTCGTGGAAGATGCGGGCGCTGCCGCCGCCGGCGTCGACTACGATCGCGCCGAACTCGGCGCGCTGGGTGCGGATGTACTCGGCGATGTCGTCGAACGGGTAGCGCTCGACGACCAGGTTGGCGGGGATGTCGTAGCCGGCTGCCTGGGCGACCTTGAACCAGTCGTAGGCGGACTGGCTGGTGGCGTCGGCGTCCAGCAGCAGAGTCGGGAGGCCGAGGACGACGGCGTAGTAGAGGGCGATGAACCAGGCGGAGGTGGTCTTGCCGGTGCCGCCCTTGAGCATGCCGACGACGATGACGAAGGCGTCCCAGGCGCCGGCCGTGGCCGCGGCCAGGGTCTTGGTACGAGTGTTCTCACTCACGTGTGCTTGATCTCCTGAATCTGGAAAGGTTCGTTGACTTGCGTGCGCCGGCGTGATGGCCGACGTTCGGTGGGGGGTGTCGGCCGACGGCGGAGGGGCCCGTGCTGCCGTGCCGTGTCCGGGATGGCGCACCGTTGATCCCTTGTTCTGCGGGGCCCCGCCGTGAACACCTGCGGGCGCGCTCATGACCGCTTCCTCGGGCTGCGGGCCGGGCCGTGGTTGTGCTTGGGCCGCATGCGGGTGCCCGCCTGCTGCAGGAGCCGGTAGACCGTGGCGAGGGAGTAGTTGCACTCCTTGGCGAGGTCCGGCACCGTGGCGCCGGCCTCGTACCGTGCCCGCAGGGATAGCGCGAGCTTTTGCCGCTCAGCAGCCCGCGCTGCAGCGCGAATCCGCAGCGTCTGCTGCGTGGTGCGGACGCTGCCGCCGGCCTCGATCAGCAGACGCCGGGCACCACGCCTTGTCTCGCCCGCTGTTGCGGCGAGTTCGGCCAGGGTGGCCCCGTGCTGCTCGTACAGGGTGCGAAGACGAGCCGCGAGGCGCTGGCGGGCTTGCGGGTTCTGGCGCATCCTGCGGGTCTGCCAGGAGGTGCGCATGACGGTTCCGGCCTCATGCAGCCGGTTGAGGACCGTGCCGTAGGACAGGCCACTGGCGGTGACGAGTTCTTCGACCGTGGCGCCGGACTCGTACTGCTTGCGCAGGGCTTGGGGCGTCACGGCCTCGCTTGCGGTGGAGGTGACCGGGGGCTTTGGGTTCATGCGACTGACTCCCATTCGCTGAGGGCTTCGGCATGGGCGGCGGCCAGCTCGTTGTAACTGCGCTGGTCGGCTGGGGTTATGAGGATCAGGCGGCCGTCCGTGGCGACCCGCCAGTCAGCGGCCGGACGGCCTGTGACCGGGTCGAGGACACGCCCGTCCGGGGTGTGCCACGCAGCCGGGATTTCGTCGGGGCGCGGCACGGGCACCAGGACCGGACGGCCGTCGCGGACGATCACGACAGCCCTGCTGCGGTGTTCCGCGAGCCGGCCCAGTTCCGTCTGGTAGGCCTCACGCTCCGCCGTGTGCAGGGCCTTGCGCCGGGCTGCGACGCCCCAGGTGCCGTGTTGCTCGGCGATGTTGGTCCAGCCCTGCGCGGGCGTGTGGCCTTTGTCGGCGTCCGGGAGGCGGATACCGAAGCCCTCCAGCGCACGTGGTGCGAGGGTCCAGATCTCCCCGGTGTGCTGGACGAGGCCGTGGTCGGCGAGGCGTTTCAGGGTCCGGTAGGTGGTGGCGCGGGAGACCGAGGAGGTGCCGACGAGCTCAGCAACCGTCTGGTCGGGGTGCTGGTGCAGGGCGCTGATGAGCATGAGGGCGGCGTTGCCGAGGGCGTGGTGGGCGAAGGCGTCGTGGCCCATCAGACGGCCGAGTACCGTGGAGTCAATGTCGGCCGTGGCGGTCTCAGGGGTAGGCCACTCCTCAAGTGCCAGGTCGGGGGGGAACTGAGTGGTCCGGCCACGAGACAACGAAGCAGAGACACCGTGTCCGTCGGCGCTGCCGTGGTCCAGGTACCAGGTGGAGCCCTCGCGGCCGTGGCCGACCCGCAGCCTGCGCAGCCAGCCGCCTGGTTTGAGGACCGTGTCGTAGACGGCCCGCAAGGTGGTGCGGGAGATGCCCGCTTCCTCCGCGGTCTGCCGCTCGCTGGCGTGGTGCAGAGGGCCGCCCGCGATCTCGGCGAAGGTCAGATGGGCCCGCAGCACCCGCAGCGCGGTCCGTCCTCGCTCCCCGCGCCAGGGCGTGGTTTCGATGCGGTCGCGCAGGGCGGCGAGGGCCTCGTAGACGTCGTGACGGGAGCCCAGCGCCGTGGTGGTGCTGACCGTTTTTGTAGCGCTGGCCCACACCCGGCGGATGTAGTCCAGGGCCCTGGCCTGCCCAGAGCGCAGCGCGATGTTCCGGGCGTGCCGTCCGCCCTCGTGGTCGGGGTGCAGCAGAAGTCGGGTGAGCTGGTCGACCGGGCCGCCGGCGCGGGCCACGTGGCAGGCGATGGCCGCGGTGATCCGGTGTCCGTGCTCGGCCGAGCCCTGGCGGTCGTCTCGCAGCGCCACGGTTCGGCCGTCAGTGTTGAGCCTGCTGTAACTGCCGGTGGCGTAGCGGCCGGTGAGGTCGCCGAGCAGAATGAGATCGGTCGCAGCCGACGGCAGTTGGGCGTGTTCCCTAATGCCGTGGAATTGGGTCGAGTGACGTCGAGAGAGGGCGTTATGGGTGCTGTCTGGCACGGTGAGGTCGTCTCGCAAAGACGTGGACGCCACCCAGGCCCGCTAAAAACCACGGGCGGCATCCGGAACCGACCTCCGTCGACCCCGGCAAGGTCCCCAGGATGGCCGTCCTGGAGGCTTTTGTAAGCCCGGCTCCGAGCGGAGGCAGGCGTCCCCATCACAGCTCGACCGAGGTCGAAACAGAGCACCGCCAGAATGGTCCACTCTGATCCACACCGGCCAACTCAGGTCCCTCAGAGCCCAGTTGCAGAGGTCGCTGCCTCTGACTGCCTCTGAGCGGACCGGGTCGAACCGGGGTCGAATCAGAGCGATTTCCTCTGACTGCCTCCGCTCGCCTCTGCAACCCGTCCTAGCAGGTCACAGCCTCATCGCCCCCCACACAAGCGCAGGTCAGAAAGATGCGCTAGCTGTACCACTGGTTCCTGGCGAAGGCGGTCATGTGAGGCATGGCGTTCGGCTCCCGTCTTTGGGTCGTGGCGACATCGTCGGGACCGGTCGCACGGGGGCGCAATACGGCTTCCGTGTCACGGAAGAGTGCTTGGAGAGTCCCTGGTGAGCCGCGCTCGGCAACGAGAAGTACCTCGGACTCCTTCGGGCGGCCCCCGGGCCTTCGCCGAGAAGCGCACCCCGGTCTGGCAGGCGCGCTGACCCCGTCAGCGGCAGGCCACGCTCGCGGCCATCGGTCTGGGCTCCACGGTGGCATCGCCGCCCGGTGGCATCGTCGAGACGGACGACGGCGGGCCGAGCGGCATCGTCCGGGAAGCCGCGGTCGCCGTGTTCAACGAGGCGATCCCCGCCCCCACCGAAGACGAACTCCGCGCCACCATCGAGGCCGCGGTTTCCGAGTGCAACCGGCGCGGCATCACCAGCTTCACCGACCCCGGGCTGACGGTTCCCGAAGTCCGCGCCTACGAGAAGCTGGCCGCTGAGAGCAGACTTTCGGCCCGTGTCGCAGGGCTCCTGCTGCCGCAATGGCCGGTCGACACCGCCGCCGATTTCAGGAACGCCCTGGACGGGTGGCCCAGCGAAGGCGTCGCGGACCGCTCTCGTTTCCACATCGCCGGGGTGAAGATCTTCGCGGACGGCATCCCGCCGAACCGCACATCGTGGATGAGCGAGCCGTACGAGGACGGCGGACACGGGGGCCTCACGACGCACGGACCGACCGACGACGTACGCGTCGCCGAGCTTCACGAGATGATCGCGCACGCACATCGGTCCGGCTATCAGGTCGGCGTCCATGTCACCGGTGACCGCGCGATCGACGCGGTCGTCGCGGGGTTCCTGAAGGCCCAGCGCGACGCCCCGAACGCGGATCCTCGGCACTACGTCATTCACGCCGACTTCCTGAGCGCGACCAGCATGGATCGGTGTATCTCGTCGAGAAGCACCGGGACCTACTGGACGGAGTCACCGAGGCGATCGGTGAGGTCGGCGGCTTCTCTCACAGCCTGGACAACGGGGCCCGGGCGTATCTCATCATGACCGCCGAGAAAAGCAAGCGCTCGTTGAAAATCCGCACCCGCGGAGTGGCCGGTCACGCTCCATGCTGGCCGAGGACAACCCGATCGGCCGGCTCGGCGAAGCGCTCGCCACACTGACCGAACACCGGTTCCCCCTCACCCTTACCCCGACGGTGCGCCAGTTCCTGGAAGGGATCAGCAAGGCCGGTGGATGGGATTTCACCGAGGACAGGCAGGCCGAGGACATCGTGGCTCGCCTCGGTGGAATCGGGCGGATCATCGGGGCGACGATCCGCGACACAGCCAACGTCACGGTCGTGAACGCCGGCTACAAGTCGAACGTGGTCCCGGCGATCGCGGAGGCCGAGGTCGACTGCCGCGTACTACCCGGCCGCCGGGAGGCATTCGACGCCGAACTGGCCCAGCTTCTCGGCCCCGGCATCGAGCTGGAATGGCACGAACAGGAGAGCCTCGCCACGACGTTCGACGGCGACATCGTCGACACCATGGTCGGCGCACTGCTCCATCACGACCCGAACGCGGTCGTGCTGCCGTACATGATGTCGGGCGGGACCGACGCGAAACGCTTCGCACGACTCGGTATCCGGAACTTCGGGTTCTCCCCCCTTCTGCTGCCTCCCGACCTGGACTTCGCGGGACTCTTCCACGGCGTCGACGAGCGTGTGCCCGTGGATTCCATCCGCTTCGGGGTCCGGGTCCTGGACGAGTTCCTTCGCCGCCTGACAGCAGGGTGGCCTTTGCCTGTGGCCCCGGCCGGGGCCACAGGCACACCAGCACGCCTGCCTCGTCCGGTGGACCAGAACGCACCGACATGCCCGAGGCGCCGCGTCTGCCCGCCCCGTGCTGCCAGGGCGTTCACGTTCCTGCTGCGGCCGCTGCTACCGGCGACATCGAGTGGCAGAAGGCGCGTCAGAAACACCGTCATCGAGTCCTTGACTTCGTGACACTGCATGATCAACCACTTCTGTCAGGACCTCTTATGCTGCGGTTGGTGGCATCCGACCGCAGCCTGTACCGGCCACCCGCCCCTCAGACTGAGGGCTGGACAGGCTGGGCTCCTTACATGGTGAGTACTGGTGACGGTGAGAAAACGACCTGACGGTCCGCGCGAGATCGCGGACGTCGGCTTTGCTCCGCCGGTCGGCGTTCCGACCGGCGTCGAGGTCATGTCTCTGGCGCAGTTGCGGGAGCGGGCCGCCGTCCGCATGGGCGGGGCGGGGCTGCAGGCACCTCAGCGGCCGACGTTCCACCACCTGATCACTCTCTCCAGTGGCTCCTTGTGGCACACGGTGGATTTCACCGGCTACGCCCTCAAGCCGGGCTCGTGGCTGTGGGTCCGGCCCGGCCAGGTGCAGCAGTGGGGTGATCTGCACGACGCCGAGGGCACCCTGGTTCTCTTCGAGCGCGATTTCGTCGATCCGGGCACCGTGGCAGCAGCGCGCGTGGATGATCCGCACGCACCCGTGCTCCAGATTCCCGACCCCGAGGACGGCCACGCGTTGGAGATGGCCGTGAATCATCTGGCACTCGAGTTCCAGGCGCTGCGTGGCATTCCGCTGGAAGCTCATGTGGCGGTGCTGCGCCATCTGCTGGCGGTTGTGGTGCTGCGCCTTTCGCAGCGCACCGCGCCGGTCGGCAGCCCGGCCCCGGAGCCGGGGGAGAGCTTCGTGCACTTCCGTGACGCGGTCGAACGCGGCTTCACCCGGACGCGCCGCCTGGATGACTACGCCCGGGCTCTGGGCTACTCGCCCCGCACGCTGTCCCGGGCCACGCTGGCCGGCGCGGGGGTGGGAGCGAAGGAGTTCATCGACCGGCGCGTGATCCTGGAGGCCAGACGCCTCCTGGCGCACGGCGACCAGTCGGCCTCCCGGATCGCGGCGCAGCTCGGTTTCACCAGCGCCACCAATTTCAGCAAGTTCTTCCATCAGCGCACCGGTCAGTCTCCGATCGCTTTCCGTGCGACCATGCGGGGCCGCTCCTCGGAGAGTGGCGGGGGCGATGTGCCCAGTATCGGGTGACCAGGGCGGTGAGGGCCGCCCCGGCGAGGGGTGCCACCAGATAGACCCACAGGTGTGACCAGTAGACGGGCTGGTGGGCCCAGAGGGCGGGGCCGAACTGGCGGGCGGGGTTGGCGGATCCGCCGGTGAGGGCGCCGAGGGTGACGATGACGACGGCGGTGGCGGCGGGCAGGGCGAGCGGGATCCAGCGCGCCGACGCGGGGCGGGACATCAGCAGCAGGGCGACGCTGAGGATCGCTGCGGTGGCCGCGGCTTCGGCGGGGAACACGGCGGCGGTCGGCCAGGTGGGGGTGGGCTGGACCGCGGCGTAGTCCATACGGGCGCCGACGACCGGGCCCCACACGAGGCGGGCCAGGCCGGTGCCGGCCAGGGAACCTGTGAGCTGGGCGGTGACGTAGGGCAGGACACGGCAGCCGGGGAAGGCGCCGGTCAGCCACAGGGCGAGGGTGACGGCCGGGTTGAGGTGGCCCCCGGAGTAACGGCCCCACGGGGAGGACAGCGCCCACGCGAGCGCCGTCCCGACGATCACGGCCACGGCCGTGAGCTGGAGGTGTGGTTCCGGCAGGGCCCGGCTGAGCGGGGAGGCCATCACCCATCGGACGGCGGTGACCAGGACGAACAGCACGCCGCCGGTGAGCGCGAACTCCACGGCGGCCGCGGCCCGGGCGGTCGCGCCGACCAGGGCCGCGGGCCTCCCGGCGGCGCCGGCTGTGCCGGTGCCGCCGGACGTCGTCCCGGTGGCCCGCCGCGCGGACACACGGGCAGAGGTGAGCATCGTCAGCCCCAGGTCATCTCGCCGGTGGCGACCTTGGTGCCCAGGTCCAGGGCCACCAGCAGGCCCAGGTCCGGGTAACGCTCGAGGAGCGCGGCCTTCAGCGCCTCGGAGTTATTGCCGCTCGCGGCCAGTTCCTTCTCGAACTCGGCGAGGTAGGTGCGGGTGTAGGCGATCACGGAGGCGTCGGTGGGAGAGTCGGCGGAGCGGTGGCCGGCCACCACGAAGCGCGGGGCGAGCCGCTCCATCTCCTCGAGCGTCTCGGCCCAGGCGGCCCGCTCACGCGGCGTGGAGGTGTCGGCGGTCCACACGTGCAGACCGGCGAAGAGCAGCACCCCGCCCACGACCGCGCGGTCCTCCGGCTGCCACAGGTACTCGGTGCGCCACACCAGGTCCGGGTGGCCTCCGCGGAGCTCGAAGTCGTGGCCCTCAAGGCTGACGCGGTCCCCGTCCAGCACCTCGGGGATGATCACCTCGGCGGGCAGGTTCCTGCCCAGATGCGCCCAGGTCTTGAGCTTCTTTTCCCAGCTGGCCTTGATCCGCTCCACCGTGGTTGCGGTGGCGACGATCCGGACATCCGGGAACGCCTTGCGGATCACTTCCAGGCCGAAGTAGTAGTCGGGGTCCGAGGTGGTGACCACAACGGTGGTCAGCTCCTTGCCGCTGTCGATGATGTCCGCCAGGACCCGGTGCTGCTCGGCCAGCGTGAACTGGCCGTCGACCAGGAGCGCCTCGCGCTCGCCGGTGATCAGGACGGACGACTTGTGCAGGCCGGTGTCACCGGCGGTGTGGACGGAGTACGTCAGGGTGGTCGACATGGTGGTATCGCCTTTCAGGGTGTTGCAAAGAGTGGAGTGGGGGTTCAGGCGCCTGTGACGGCCGCCAGGTGCTGGTCCAGAGCGCGGGTGAGCGCGTCCGCCGAGGAGACCGGCCCGCCCAGACGGTCGGTGCCGTGTGGGGTGTGCAGCAGCAGCGTCGGGTAGCCGTCGACGCCCAGACGCCGCACCTTGAGGAAGTCGGCCGCCGCCTCGGCACGGGTGGCGGGCGAGGCATATGCGGCCGCCACCGCGTCGGCGTCCAGGCCCAGCTCGGCGGCTATGTCCCGGTAGACCTCGGCGTCGGAGAGGCTACGGCCGTCGACGTACCAGGCCCGCTGCATCGCGGCGGCGGCATCCAGGGCGTTCGCGCCCGGCCGGCTGCGCAGCGCGACCAGGCCCGTGGCAGCATCGGCCGAATCCATGACCGCGGTGCCGTCCGCCAGCGCGGCACGGTAGCCGTCGCCGAACGTGACACCGGTCAGCTGGGCGATGCGCTCGTTGGCCCCCGGGATGTGCGCGTAGGCCGACACCGGCAGGGCGCGCGAGCCGGTGAACAGGCCGCCGGACAGCACCCGCAGCTCGATCCGGTCCTCGTTGGCGGCGGCGAACTCGTGCAGGGCCGGGCCGAAGCCGTAGCACCAGCCGCAGTAGGCATCGAAGGCGTAGGTCAGTGGAATGCGCTCCACGGAGTCCATCGCGTGTCGTCCTTTCCGGATTCCGTCACCCGGCTCCCTGTCTCGGCCGGGCTGACACGCTCAAAGCTATGGTCAGAACGTGGGCCTGCTCGGATACGAGGACGACATGCCATGGTGAAAAACTGACAGCTTCGTGAGCTCCCTTCTCCGTGCCTCCCGCCCGGCAGCCGCCCTCTGCCCCGGTTTTCGTGGCGCGGATGCGTAATCCGCGGTGGTACCGCCAGGGGGCTCTGACGCCCCAGGCTCACCCCACGGGCTGCCCCAAAGAAAGCCAAGGCTCTGGCGCAGACGAGGTCATACGTATAACCTCCGTCCAGATGCAATCTTGAGGAGTGCGTAATGCAGCCATCGCTGAACACGCTGACCGATCTGGACCGAACCCACCTGCTCTCAGCCATCGAGCTTGCGGCCCAGGCGCGCAAGAACGGCAACCATCCGTTCGGCGCGCTGCTGGCCGACTCCACTGGAAGCGTCCTGCTCACGGCCGAGAACACGGTGCTGACCGAGCGCGACCTCACTGGTCATGCGGAGACCAATCTGGTGCGGCTGGCTTCGCGCACGCTGGAACCGAGTCAGCTCGTCGAGGCCACCATGTACACCAGCACCGAACCGTGTGCGATGTGCTCCGGCGCCGTCTACTGGAGCGGTGTCGGCCGAGTTGTGTACGCGCTGGCGGCCACAGAGCTGAATGTCCTCGCGGGAGCGGATCCCAGCGAACCGCTGCTCGACTTGCCGTGCCGCCGGGTCTTCGAGGCAGGTGGGAGCACGGTGGAGGTGTCCGGGCCGTACCTGTACGAGGAAGCGGCGGCCGTGCACGTCGGATACTGGGGACAGGGGCTCGGTTCACCCGGCACGACTTGAGATCCGGGTTCGCCGACGGCGCGCCCGACCACCTGACGGGCCCCCTCGGTCACCAGGAGGCCGGGGAGTTCCTGAAGTCACGTGTGACCATGGCTGAGCCCGAAGGCTGCTGGGCCCGCAGCGAATTGGCCGGTCAGATCCCGCCCGCTTCGCCGGCTCGCGCTTCGATCAGGGATGGCCCCCTTGGTTACCTCTTCAAATCGAGGCCCGCTTGGCCGGACGCTGCGCGATGGTCCGGCGTTTCGCAGCCGGCTGTGTGCAGCCGGAGATGGCCACAGGTAGGAGCTTGCCCATGCCGGTCGCGTCGGCCGCTGCCCATCCCCGGTTGCAATATCACGTCAGTCTTCGGTGAGCTGGTACTCGGTGAGTCGCGCCGTGACTGCGAAACCCGTGCGCGGATAGATCGTCAAGGGGTCGGTGGGGTTCTTGGGGTCCACCTCGAGCCCGACCGCCGTCAGGCCGTCTGCGGCACAGGCGTGCAGAGCGCGAACCAAGAGCGTTGTCGCGAGCTCACATCCCTCGGTGTGCGCGACGGGTGCCCAGGCGTGCGATCCACCCGACGAGTTCATCAGCGTCCCCAACATCGCCACCCACGCGGTCCTGCGCTCCTTCGGCTCCTTGGCTGCGATGTCCTGCTCCGCGGTCAGGCCCACCGCCTGACCGATCGCGACAGGGACCGTGTGCGCTGTGTCCCGGAGTTCGATGCCGGCCTCGGTGAGGCGGACAGCCACAGAAACGTTCGTCCTTGGGGCGTCGCTCGTGTCGCAGCAGGCCCCCGCTTCGAAGCGCTTCAGGAGCGGCGACAGCGCGCTGGACTCCAAGTGCAGAGCTGCCCCCAAATCGCTCACCGAGATCGAGTCCTGCTTCTAGAGGACGAGCATCGCCAGGTACTGCGGGGGGCAGACCGAATCCGTCCAGCAGGCGGCCGGTAGCGGGTGGTGACCGCCCAGGAAGCGGCGTACAGGGTGAAGCAGAACTGGTCGGCCAGGAGCAGTGACCCCTCGGTCGGCTCTGCGGCGTTCCCTGTCAAGTTCGGCGTGTTGAAGCGGGCGAGCCTTGACGTAGGCATTCAGCGTGACTTGAGGGCTTGGCAGACCGTCCAACGAATACGGCGGCTTGCCAAGCCCTGCCTGACGAACTCGGCCGAAGCCGATAGTGGTTACGGTCAGAGGCCGATGTCGGTCAGCCACCGTCCGGTGGTGCGGGGGGTGATGCCGAGCAGCGTCTGGGCGGAGTTCTCGGGTGTGATCGAGCGGTCCGGAAGCGTGCTCATGGCCGCGTAGAATCCGGCGACGTCGGCGGCGGGGCCTTCGCCGATCAAAGGTGCGACAGAGCCGCGGAACTGCTCGGGGGTGATCTGCTCAAAGACCACGTCCTTGCCGAAGTGGGCGCCGAACGCCTCGGCCAGGTCCGGTCCGGTGATCGCCGGGTACTGGCCGACGGAGACCACGCCGGTGATGTCCGGGCGGTCGAACAGCGAGGCGACGGCATCGGCGATGTCCAGGTGCGACGCCCAGGAAGCCGGGAAGTCGGCACGGATCGGGTAGGGCAGCACGCCTCGCTCGCGGACCGTGTCGAGGAAGTAGGGCATGAGCAGGTTCTCCAGGTAGAGCGTGGGCGTGATCACCGCATGGGACACCCCGGTGTCCGCCAGGCCGCTGGCCAGTGTTGCGGCCGCGCCGCCGGTTTCGGGGTCGACGGGGGCACCACTGGTGGAGAACACCACTCGGGCCGGGCGGGCCGCGCGGACAGCGGAGACGATGTTGCGCGCGTAGGCCTGGCGGTCCTCTTCGGAGACCACCGGCAAGTGGACGAACACTCCGTCAGCGCCGCGGTAGGCCTCGGTCAGTTCGGCGGTGGAGCCGTAGTCGGCGGCTACGACGCGCTGGGCGCCGTCCACGACGACGTCGGGCTTTCGGGTCAGAGCGGTCGCGGACTTGCCCGCGGCGGCGAGGGTGGCGACGACGGGGGCACCCTGGGCACCAGTCGCGCCATGAATCACGTAGGTCATGGCGCCATTAGTGCATGAGGTGCACCAGTTGCATCAACTGCACTAATGGGGTACGGTCAAAACTGTGACTGATCCCTGCCTCCCTGAGTGCGGTGTCGCCCGGTTCCTCGTCCTCCTCAACGGGCCGTGGGCGACCCTGATCGTGCGCGAGCTGCTGCACGGACCCCACCGCTTCACCCAGCTGCGCGAGGCCCTGCCCGGCATCAGCCCGCACACCCTGACCAGCCGACTGCGCCAGTTCGAGCGGCACGGCATCGTCACCCGCACGACCTACGCGGAGATCCCGCCGCGCGTCGAGTACGCCCTGACCCCTCTCGGCGAGGGGCTGCGCGATGTTCTGGAAGCCATGGGCACCTGGGCCACGGCGGTGCCGGATCCCGAGGCCGACGTCACGGCCTGACATGGCTCCCCGCCTGGCGGTGCAAACGCAGCCACGCCGAGGACATGAGCCTCTGCCGCAGGGAGTCGTTGTCGTCGTGGTGAACGACCTCCTCGAAGCGCAGCAGCAGACCGTGTTCGCCCAGCAGCTCCGCCACGATCGCGTCGAGCCGTTCACGATGCTCCTCCCTCCGCGCCACCCCTCAGCCAGGCGGACCCTCGAGGAGAACGGGAACTCTGCGAAGGCCGTGTTGCGCGACTCCGGCCGACCCCTCCCGCTGGAAGGGACGCCGCGCGCGTCATGTCCCCGAAGGCCCACATCCACCCACAGGCGAAACGCCCGGGGCGTCAGCCGGTGCACATCGCCGAGACGCCATGCGGTGGTCCTGGGACCAGCACACGTCCGACGAGAAGCAGCGCGACGAGATCACCGCGAGCCCTCTCCGCGCCTCGGTCGAGCAGCTGCGCGATCTGCCCTCGGCCCTCGTCATCACCGCCGAGGCCGACGTCCTGCGTGACGAGGGCGAGGCCTACGCCAACAAGCTCCGCCAGGCGGGCGTGCCCGTCACCGCGGTCCGCTACCAGGGATCATCCACGACTGCGTGATGCTCAACGCCCTACGCGAAACCCATGCGGCCGAGGCCGCGATCAATCAGGCCGTCGTCACTCTGCGCACGGCCCTGCACTCTGACTGCCCCCTCCTGCCTCAGGCTCCGGTCCAGGCATGAACTGACGGCACTACCGGCATACGGAGGGGAATCCCGCGGCGCGGTGCCATGGAAGCCGTCTGGAACTACCGTGGGTGACCTGAGGCTCGCGGCCGTGGGCACACGCGACATGGGTGCGCCACCGCCCCGCGGGCAGGCTGGGAGCAGGAGGCGACCATGTCGGCTCAATCCGCGGAGCGTGCGGCCCTTGCCGGGGCACGGGAGTCGGCCCGGCTTGCGCTGCTGGCCTCGGCGGACGAGGGACTGTCTGGCACCCAGGCTCTGCTGCTGGCTCTGCAACAGGCGACCGCAGATCTCAGGGGGCTCGGCGGTGCGGCCCACCGACGGGACGCCGCCGGGGCCCTGCAGCTCATGGCGGTGAGCGGGCTTGCCCCGGCTGCAGCCGAGGCCTGGGCCGTGCTCCCAGAAGATGGCGACAGCGCTCCCGCCCGTGCCGTCCGAGGGGGCGCCGGTGTCTGGCTGCCCGGGGACCGCACGGGGATCCGGGCATCGGGCACGGCGTCCGTACCGTTGCCTGGCCCCAGCGGTCCGGCAGGCGCGCTTTCGGTGTTCACCCTGGAGCCGACGGAGCCTGATCCCGCCCAGTGGTCCCTGCTCCGGTCGATGGCCGTATGGGCCGCCGAACGTCTCGCCGGACCGGCCCGCCCGGCGTCCGAGGGCACGCACGCCGTGGGGGACCCAGTTCTTCGTACGCTGCGGGGTCTACGGGACGGTTTCCTGACAGTCGACGAAAACTGGCGGATCACCTTCGCCAACGAGGAGGCCGAGCGCCTGCTCGATACGGATCGGGTACGGCTCGGCACCGTACTGTGGGACCTCTCCGCCACCTATGCGCACGGCCTGGAGGCCCAGTGCCGACGTGCGGCCGCGGAGGGCAGCCCGGTCGGGTTCGACGTGCGCTGGCCGACTGACCAGCGGCTCTACCACGTCCGGCTCACCCCCGTGCCGGGCAGCGGGCACGGGGTCCTGTTCGTCGATGTCAACGACCGCCGTCTGGGGCTGACCGGCCCCCCGGCGACGGAGCGGGTGCTGACCGAGCGCACCGCCCGGATGAGCGAGCTGACCATGGCCCTCGCCGAGGCCGTGACGTCCAGGGACGTGGTCCGGGCGGTCGCTGAGCACGTGCTGCCGCCCCTCGGCGCCGACGGACTTGTGGTGGAGGCACTGGAGGCCGGACGGGTGCGCGTCGTCGACTCCGTCGGCTACTCACAGGACTTCCTCAGCAAGGTCGACGGCATTCCCCTAGCCGCCAACACCGCGGTCACCGGGGTGCTGCGTACACGAACTCCCGCATTCGTACAGTCCCCGGCGGACTTCATCGAGTTCTATCCGAATCTGGAGAACCTGACCGCGACGTCGCTCATGCAGGCATGGGCGTTCCTGCCGCTCATCGCCTCGGGGCACGCCATTGGCTGCTGCGTGATCTCCTTCGCCCGGCCGCGCCTCTTCAGCGAGGAGGAACGGACCCTGCTGACAGCCTTGAGCGGCCTGGTCGCCCAGGCCCTGGAACGAGCCCGGCTCTACGACGTCGAGCACACCCGTGCTCAGGGACTCCAACGAGACCTGCTGCCCAGAACACTTCCCTCCCTGCCCGCGGTCACCGCCGCGGCCCGCTACCTCCCCGCAGGGCACGGCGGGGAGGAAGTGGGCGGCGACTGGTACGACGTGATCCCGCTGTCCGCCGACCGCGTGGCCATGGTGATCGGTGACGTCATGGGGCACGGCATCACCGAAGCAGTGACCATGGGCCGGCTGCGTACGGCGGTCCGTACTCTCGCCGACCTGGACAAGGAGCCGGAGGAACTGCTCGGCCACCTCAACGAACTCGTCGGCGACCTCGGCCACGACCACTACGCCACTTTCGCCTACGCCGTGTACGACCCGGTCACCCGTACCTGTGCGTTCTCACTGGCCGGCCATCCGCCGCCGCTCATGGTGCACCCGGACGGCACCGTGCGAAGACTTGCGCTGACCGTCAACCCACCGCTCGGGGCCGCCGAACCGCCCTTCGACGTCCACGAGGTGGATCTGCCCGACGGGTGCCTCCTGGTGTTCTGCACGGACGGCCTTGTCGAGTCCGCCACCAGGGACATCGACGAAGGCCTGGACCGGCTGAGAGGGATCCTGGCCGACCAAGTACTCCCTATCCCGTATTCCGCGGAAGAGCAGGGCGCCGACAGCGGCGGCCTTGACGAGCTGTGCGACCGCATCGTCGCGGACCTGGTGCCCGACCAGGAGCAGACCACCGACGATGCCGCATTGCTCATCATCCGCCCCCGTGGAACGGCCGCGGGCGACGTCGTCACGTACGACCTGCCCGACGACCCCAAGGCAGCCGGACAGGCCCGCGCCGAAGTCCGTCACCAGCTCGCGGACTGGGGCCTGGACGAACTGACCATGACCACCGAGCTGTTGGTGAGCGAGCTGGTCGGCAACGTGATCCGGCACGCCCAGGGACCCGCCCGCCTCCGTCTCCTGCGCAGCCGGTCACTGATCTGCGAGGTCTACGACCACAGCCTCACCACCCCGCGTATCCGGCGCGCCGGGTACACGGACGAGGGCGGTCGGGGTCTGCACCTGGTCGCCGCGCTCTCACAGCGCTGGGGCACCCGCTTCCTCGGCGACGGCAAGTGCATCTGGACCGAGCAGGAACTACCGCCGGGATCCTGATCAGCCTCGTGGCGTCCTTTTGAAAGGCGTCGCTCGCGTTGAAAGGCGTCGCTCGCGGCAAGCCGACGCTTGCGCCGACCGGCCCCCGGGTGGGGTGGTTCCCGGCGGAACCGGTTCGCCCAGCGGACGAGTTCGGCCGGCTTGGGGGCTTTGCCGAGCAGCCAGTGTCCGTTCTTCACCATCAGGAGTCGTCTGTGGATCAAGAGAGCAGCACGTCGGCTTCGTACGCTGATCAGACCTCGGGGTCGGTCCGCGAAACAGCGACGGAAAGGTCAAGGCCATTTGTTCGCCGGCCCCGACGTCCGTGCCGAGCATCCGCCATCTCTCGCACCACCGGAGGTTCGTTCCATGACCGCCATAGTTCTCGTTCACGGCCTGTGGGCCGACGGCTCCTGCTGGAGCGAGACGATCACCGAGTTGCAGGCACTCGGCCACAAGCCCGTTGCCGCTCAACTCCCGCTGGAATCAATGGTGGATGACATCGCTGCCGTACGTGCGACGCTGTCCACCGTGGACGGGCCGGTACTGCTGGTGGGTTGGTCGTACGGCGGAGCCGTGATCACCAACGCCGTCAGCGACCAGAACCGCGTCCAGGCACTCGCATACATCGCCGCCTTCATGCCCGACGAGGGTGAGTCGGTCAGCGACCTGGCCCATCGCCATCCCGGCAGCCTGCTATCTGACAACCTGAAGGTCACCGAGGACGGCCGCTCCTACATCGACCACGCCGCCTACGGCGAGATCATGGCCGCCGACGCCCCCGAGGAGCGCACCGCACTCGCGGGCGCCGTGCAGAAGTACCCTCGCCTAGGCATCGATCAGGCCCCGTCCGGGGCCCCCGCCTGGCGCGACCGACCGAGCCACTACCTCGTCGCCGCCGACGACCGCGCACTGCCCGCAGCCACCCAGCGTGAACTCGCCGCCGCGCCGGCGCGACGACCACGGAGTGGGCGACCGGGCACGGGCCCATGTACGCCCGGGCGAAGGAACTCGCCGCCTACCTGGACACCATCGCGAGCAGGTTGTGACCCGCCGGCATCACCCATGGCGGTTTCCATGGTGCGGTCGGTGGCACCGGCCGCAGCCTGTTCAGCGCGACGGGCGGCCCGTACCCCGTCCTGCTGACGCGTCTGCCCTTAGAACTCCTAACAAAGTGCGAGGTTCTTGAGTCGTCGCCAGCAGATGATGCTGCAGGCGAGGCTGAGGAAGGCTTCGTGGATGTCGTCGCGGATCTCCCAGCGGATGCGTAACCGGCGGAACCAGTGCAGCAGCGCGAAGCTCTGCTCGACCACCCAGCGGTGGACGCCCAGTCCTGATCCGTGTTCGGTGCCGCGCCGCGCGATGACCGGGGTGATCCCGACCGCGCGGACCTGCTTGCGGTACTTGTCGTGGTCGTAGCCGCGGTCGGCGTAGATGGTGTCCGGCCGTCGGCGGGGCCGTCCGCGCCGGCCCCGCACGGGCGGGACGGCCTCGATCAGCGGCATGAGCTGGGTGACGTCGTTGCGGTTGCCGCCGGTCAGTGACACTGCCAGCGGAATGCCGTGCGCTTCGGTGATCAGATGGTGCTTCGAGCCTGCTCGGGCACGGTCGACCGGGCTCGGTCCGGTTTTGGGCCGCCCTTCATGGCCCGCACGTGAGAGCCGTCGATCACCGCCCGCGACCAGTCCAGAGCGCCTGCGGCGTGCAACTCGGCCAGCAGCGACTCGTGAAGACGCTGCCAGATATCTGCCTCGTTCCAGTCACGCAGACGCCGCCAGCAGGTCATCCCCGAGCCGAAGCCCAGCGCCTGGGGCAGGAACTCCCACGGAATGCCGGTATAGAGCACGAACAGGATCCCGGACAGCACCTTCCGGTCATCCAGACGCTTGCGGCCCGGATGATCCGCGCGGCGCGGTACCACCGGAAGCAACGGCTCGATCCGTGCCCACAGCTCGTCGGACACGATCCACGGCAGCTGCTCACCTCTTCTCGCATGAAGGCTAACGCTCCATCAGGAGCCGCTATTCCAAGGCGAGAAACGCCTTTCTGTTAGGAATTCTAAGGCAAGAGCGTCATGGCCGGGTTTCTCGACCCGCTCGGTCTGGCCCGCTCGGGCTTTATCGTCGTGCTCCAGGACACCCGGGGCCGGTTCGCCTCGGCCGGCGAGTGGGAGCCGTGGACGTACGAGGAGGACGACGGCTACGACACGGTCCGCTGGGCCGCCGCGCTCCCCGTGAACTCGACGCGGTGGACGGCGTGTCACCACCGTCATTTCCCGGGCTTTTCCGCGGTCAGGCGGTCACACGCTGGAACTGCTGGTTGGTGCCGGTCCCGCAAGGCCACTGGATGAGCCGGGCGCCGTCGGCGGTGGACACGTTCGCCACGTCCAGGCACTTGCCGCTGTGCCGGGCCATCAGCTGGTAGTAGCCATTGCCCTGGTCCTGGAACATCCACTGCTGGTTGGTGCCGGTGCCGCAGTGGTACTGGTTCACATAGGCGCCGTCTGCCGTGGAGGCGCCCGCGACGTCCAGGCACTTGCCGCTGTGCTGGGCGAGGACGCGCACGTAACCGTCTCCCGCGTCCTGCAGCCGCCACTGCTGGTTGAGGCCGCCGGTGCAGGTGTACTGGATGGCGACCGCGCTGTCGGCGGCCGAGTTGTCGGACACGTCGAGGCACCTGCCGCTGTGCCGGGCGATCAGCTTGTAGTAGGGACCGCCGCCCACCCCGTTGATCGTGCCGGCGTCGGTGTCGATGGCGACCTGCGGGTACCACGGCAGGTCCATGGTGGTCTTGGTGGGGAAGGCCAGGGGGAGCCAGACGTACTGCGAGTCGTTGACCGTACCGCCCATGGAGTTGCCCCAGCGGTCGCCCATGTACAAGTACGAGGTGCCCTGAGTGCCCTGGACGGGCAGCACGAACGTGGTCTGGGAGCCGTAGGCGGTGTCGTCACCGACGTCGGTCATGGCAGTCCAGGGACCCGCGATGCTCGTGGCCGTCGCATACCTCTGCTGGTTGGGCTTCCAGCCGCTGTTGGCGGAGGTGAGCATGAAGTAGACGCCGTTCCGCTTGAACAGCCCGGGAGCCTCGCGGAACGTGCCCGGCCAGGGGTTGGCGGCCAGGCTGTCGTAGGAGGTGTAGTCGGCGCTCAGCTTGAAGATCTGCAGGTCGGCGTTGTTGTTGGCGGAGGTGATCTGGTAGGCGGCGCCGTCGTCGTCCTTGAACAGCGTCATGTCGCGGGACGTGGTGCCGGTGGGCGGCCGGAAGCTGCCCTTGTAGGTGTAGTCGCCGTCGACGGTGTCGGACACGGCGACGGCGGCGCGGGCCTGGGTGTAGTCGCTGCCGTTCTCCTTGTGCATCCACATCACGTACTTGCCGGTCGTGCTGTTGTAGATGACTTTGGGGCGTTCGATGTTGGCGACCGCCAGCTCGGGATCACTGCTCTGCGTCAGGACGTTGTGGCGGAACTCCCAGTTCCTGAGGTCGGTCGAGCGGTAGACCGAGACGGCTTTGAAGGTGTTGTCGGGGTTGCGGTTCTCGCCGAACCAGTAGTAATAGGAGCCGACCTTGATCACTCCACCGCCGTGGGCCTGCACTACGGCGCCGGCGGTGTCGGTGAACTGGGTGGCGTTGGCCACGGTGACCGGGGCGGCCTGAGCGGGCGATCCGGTGACCAGCAGGGCGAACACGCTCATCGTGGCGGCCAGTATGAGCGTGAGGGTGCGTCGGAGCATCGGGTTCCTCAACGACGGTACTGAGTTGTCTGTTTGGTTGTGTGCGGTCCCGTTGAGTGACGCTAGGAGGGGGGCATGCTCCCGTCAAGAGCAAGAACTCCGATGTTTGCCGATCGCTGGGTTCCTGGTTGCTCGCGCTGACCACTCAATTCCGTCAAAACTCGTCCAACGTCTAGACGGAGGCCGACCTCTGAGTCCTTAATACACCCAACGTCATCCGGCGCGGTGCGTGTCTTCCGTGTGGTTCCCCGGCGCACCCGCTATTCATCGGATGACTTCCCCAATCGTTCGGTCCGAACGCTGAGCCGCAGCACGGTCCGTACTGTCCTGTGGACAGTCAGGAGAGAACTCCTTGTCAGAATCGCTCACTCGACGAAGAGTGCTGATGGGCATGGCGGCCATGACGGTTGCCGCCGTCGTCACGCCGACCCTCGGGACGGCCTCCGCCCATGCCGCCGCCTCCGCGTCCCAGCCCCTGCCGCTCGCCCCGCTGCGCATCCCCAAGACCGACATGGGCCTCGAGCAGCAGCCCGACGCAAAGGTCCAGTGGTTGCAGGACGCCAAGCTGGGGATGTTCATCCACTGGGGTGTCTACTCGGGCCCCGCCAAGGGCGAGTGGTGGATGCACAACGCACCCGTCACTCCCGCCGACTACCAGAAGTACGTCACCGACGCGACCAGCGAGCAGTTCACCGCGGATGCCTACGACCCGAAGGCGTGGGCACAACTGGCCATGGACTTCGGCGCCAAGTACACGGTGCTGACCACCCGTCACCATGATGGATTCGCCCTGTGGCCGCTGAAACACCCGAACAGCTGGAACTCCGGCCAGGCACCCCTGAGCCGCGACTTCGTCAAGGACTACGTCGCCGCCACCCGGGCGGCAGGGCTGAAGGTCGGCCTCTACTACTCGCCCATCGACTGGCGTTACCCCGGCTACTACGACGTGTACGGCACCAACTGCGCGACCAACCCGTGGGGCTACACCACCGACCCCGCGCACAAGGGGAACGCGCGGATCATGAAGACCGAAGTGTACGAGTCGATCAAGGAACTCGTCACCCAGTACGGCGTCATCGACGACCTGTGGTGGGACGGCGGCTGGATCGCGGAGCAGGGCAGCGACGCCGACGCCGCGTTCTTCTGGGAGCCCGGCCAATTGCGGGACACCGCCAACCAGTGGCCGGTGGATTCCACTTACGGTGAGACTGACAGCTCCGGCAAGCCGCTCGGGCTGATGGGCATGGTGCGCGCACACCAGCCCGACATCGTCGCCACCTCGCGCTCCGGCTGGATCGGCGACTACGCCAGCGAAGAGGGTCCCTCCGTCCCGAGCGGGGCCATCCGCACCGGCAAGGTCACCGAGAAGGTCTTCACCGTCGGCACCACCTGGGGCTACAACTCCGACGGCAAGGTCATGAGCTACAGCACCGCCATGAACCTCCTGGTCAACTGCTGGATCCGGAACATGACGGCCATGGTCAACATCGGCCCGGACCGGCACGGCACCGTGCCCTCCGGGCAGGCGAGCCTGCTGCGCCAGATCGGCTCCTTCATGACCACCTACGGCCAGGCCATCTACGCCACCCACGGCGGCCCGTGGAACCCCGTGGACGGCAAGTACGGCTACACCTACAAGGACAGCACCTTCTACGTCCACCTGCTGCCCGGCTACAGCGGCACCAGCTTCACCACCCAGCCGATCGGGGACGCCAAGGTCACCCGCGTGTTCGACGTCGCGGCCGGTACCGACCTGTCGTACACCGTCAATGCGGACGGCACGGTGACGATCACCGGCATCAACCGCACCCGCAACCCCGAGGACAGCGTCGTCGGTGTCACCCTGGACCGGACGGTGCTGCCGGCCGACATCGCCTCGGGCCGCTCCGTGACGGCGAGCAGCCAGGAGTCCTCCCAGGGCAACACCGCGGCGAAGGCGGTGGACGGCTCCACCGCGACGCGCTGGTGCGCCAACAACTCGAACACCGGGGCCTGGCTGACGGTGGACCTGGGGTCGACCAAGGCGGTCACCGGCGCGCGGATCGCCTGGGAGCTCGACGCCACGAACTACAAGTACAAGATCGAAGGCTCCACGGACAACGCCACCTGGACCATGCTGGCCGACCGCACCGGCACCACCAGCACCAGCCAGGTGCAGGCCTCCGTCTTCAACGCACAGGTCCGTTACGTGCGGGTGACGGTGACCGGACTTCCCACCGGAGTGTGGGCCTCCATCCGCAACCTGGAGATCTACGACCGTCCCTTCTCCACCGACCTCGGTACCTATCGGCTGGTGAACCACAAGAGCGGCAAGGTGCTGGACGTCAGTGGAGGCTCCACCGCCGACGGCGGGTCCCTCATCCAGTGGCCGCAGAACACCGGCACCAACCAGCAGTGGAAGCTGCTGCCGAACACCGATGGCTCCTACCGCCTGGCCAACGTCAAGAGCGGCAAGGTCATGGACAGCCCGGGCGGCTCCGCCCAGGGCGCCGCTCTCGACCAGTGGACCGACACCAGCAGCAGCAACCAGTGGTGGCAGCTTGTGCCCGCCTCCACCGGCTACTACCGGATCGTCAACGTCGGCAACGGCTGGTGCGCCGACGTCAAGGACGCCTCCACCGCGGACGGCGCCTCGATCATCCAGTGGCCCAACACGGGCGGCACCAACCAGGAATGGCAGCTCGTCGCCCTGTAGCCGGCGACGCCGCGACAGGGCCGGTGCCGCGCCGCACCGGCCCTCGGCCTCCCCTGCCTCCGGCCGCCGCGCGGCCCCCACCTTCCCCTCGAACGCGATGGAGCGTGCGCCATGGGCCATCTCGAATTCCCGATGGACCGCAGACGATTCCTGACCGCCGCCGCGCTGGCGACCGGTGCCGTCGTACTGCCCGGAGTGCCGGCCGGCCGGGCATCCGCCGCCGTGCCGCCCCAGGTCACCCTCCACGACCGCGGCATATACGACACCACGGCCGCGTCAGCGTGGACCGACGGCTTCGTGACCGGCAACGGCGAGTACGGCGCCATCCTGTACGGAGCCCCCACGCTCGAGAAGGTCATCTTCAACCACCACCGGTTCGTTCTGCCCAACGGAACCCGCGACCTGCAGCCACCGGTGATCTCCGGCCAGCTGGAGTCCGCCCGGGACAAGGCGCTGGCGGGGGACTACGCCGGGGCGCAGACGACCTTCGCGAACGGCTGGAGCCTGCCGCAGGCCGCGTCCAGCGTCGGGCCGGGACGGGCGAGGGCGGTGCGCAGCCGGGACCTCCTCGTCGATGTCCCGGTCGCCGCATTCGACGAGACCGTCGGTGTAGAGGGCGATCACGGTGCCTTCAGGTAGTTCCACCTCGGCGGATTCGAACGGGAGCGCCCCCAGCCCTGGGGGAGGCCCCGGCGGCAGCTCAGGCAGGGTGATGGTGCCGTCCGGCCGTACGAGGGCCGGCACCCCGGACACCCGGCGGTCTTCAACGGCCACCGGGCACCAAGCCCTGCCCGCACCCACCCTGACCAGGCTCTATTTACGCGTCAGAGAGTTGCTCTGGCTGTTGGTGGTCGCGGACGCTCCTTGGTTCTGGGCCATCCCGCGCGGTGCTGCTCCGTCACGGTCAGCTGCCAGATCGAGAGGAACAGCAGCGTGCCGGTTTCGGTGAGGAGGCTGAGGAGGGCTTGTGGCGCAGGCTGCAGGCCGTGTTCGGTGAATCCGAAGACGCCCACGGTGCGTGAGGCGATGAAGCCGGCGAGGGCGCCGAGCGTGACGCCGGCTGCGGCGGCCCTCAGAAGCAGGGGCGGTGTTCCCATCAGCAGCAGGGCGGCGAGGGCGAAGGAGACGCTGGCCTGGAGCAGGAACAGGGGGCCGATGACGTGGATGAAGCGGTACTCGTCGACGTAGAGCCGGCCGTGTATGTATCCGCCGGCGGCGAGGGTGGCGGCGCTCGCCGATCGCAGGGTGGGGACGAGGAGCCTTTGGGTGTTCATGCCAGCCTCTGATCCTTGATGGCCAGCTCGCGGTCGCCCTGGCGGTAGCCGACGGTGCGGATGCCGAGTGCGTCCTTGAGCTGCCGGGCGGGGACGACCTGCGGAGTGGGGGCGGGACCATGGCCCGGTTTGGGCAGGGGGTAGGCGGTGGTGGTGGCGGAGTGGAAGGTGATGTTGCCCTCTGTCTTGGTGAAGAGCTGGTGGACGTGCCCGTTGAGACAGGTGACGGAGGAGAAGCGGCGCAGGAGGGCGATGACCTTGAGGGCGTCATCGGTGCTCCAGCCCCACTGCGGGTACATGGCGAACAGCGGGATGTGGCTGAAGACCACGATGGGGGTGTCCGACGACAGTCCGGCGATGTCCCTTCGGACGAAGTCGATCTGGTCGTTGCCGAGATGGCCGAGCTTTTCCAGGCTCAGGGTGTTGACCAGGGCGATGAAGTGCGCGCCGTGGGTGTCGAAGCTGTACCAGCCATCGCCGAGCGTGCCCATGCCGAAGGTCTTCCGGTAGGCGCGCCCTGCATCGCCGATGGAGTCGTGCTCGCCCGGTACGGTGAAGACACGGTCTGTCTGCATACCGGTCAGCATCTGCTTGACCTGGTCGAACTGGCCTGCCGTGGACAGGTGGGTCAGGTCGCCGCTGTGCATGACGAAGTCGGGTCTGAATCCGAGCGAGTTGACCTGGTTGATCGCTTCGGTGAACGAGCCGACCACGTCCGTGTTCGCCGGGCCCTGGAACCCGATATGGCTGTCGGAGACCTGCACGAACCGCAGCGAGCTGTTCGCCGCCGCGGTGGCGCCGGCGGTGGCCATGGAGTTGGTCTCCCGGGAGTCGGCGATGTGGCTGATCACCTCTCCGCTGGCCACGGTCAGCACCACGGCGCCGCCGAACCACCCCGCGTGGCGGAGGAGTTGGCGCCGGGACATGCCGTGCTCCGTGGCGGGCCGCTCGGTATTGCCGGCCGGTGCACCGTCGTGACTGTCGTAGGAGCCGGTCATCGGGTCACCTCCACGGTGGCGGTCATGAACGGATGGATGGTGCAGAGGTAGGAGTAGGTGCCGGGCTTGGTGAACGTGTAGCTGTAGGTTGCGTCGGTGTTCAGGGCTGCCGAATGCAACGGGCCGCCCGATCCCGCACTGGTGACCGTGTGGGCGTCGGTGTCCTGATTGGTCCAGGTCACCGTCGTGCCCACTGTGACCTTGAGTGTGGCCGGGGAGAATGCGAAGTTCTTGATCGCCACGGTGTCCCCGCTCACCGGCGCGGCCGCCGCGCCCGTGCTCGGGGGGCTCATGGGCATGCTCATGCTGGGCATGGGCGTGGCTGAGGTACCGGGAGCGGAGCCCGCCGTCTTCCCCGGTCCGGCGGCGCCGGGCATCCCGGCCGTCTGGTGCTGACCTGTTCCGGGTGTGATGGCGCCGGTTCCGGCGGACGAGGAATGCGACGACTGGCCGCATGAGCTGAGGAGCCCCAACGCGACGGCGGTGGCGACGGCAGGACCGGCCGCGAAGCGTGATCGTCGGCCTGGTGTACGAAAGTTCAGGTGCATGGTGCTTCTTCCTCACTGATCAAGGCAGCTGCACATCCGCCCTTGCGTGCCGCGAAGTCGCCGGTGACGTGCGGCAGTTCCTCATCCGGGGCCGCAAGCGGCGCGTCGTGCGCGTCGAGCGCTCCGTAGGACCGTCGTCGTGGTGTGCGCGGGGCGAGCGTGGTCGGCGCCCTGAGCGGGTGTGCCGCGTAAATCGGCTCTTGTATGGCTCCACGGGCGGCGGGGGCGCTTGGTTCGGTGGATATGCACTTTTTATGACACTTCTTGGTGATCGCCGTAGATCGGTCGGCCCCGGGTGCTCCGCTCGCGGAGTGTCACCTGTTCCGCGCCGTGCGTTACAGGACAAAGCAATATATATGCGCAATGATCGGCTTATGCCCTGGAGTTCCCGAAAACGTGATCAAAGGACCGATCCGGACGACTCCGCGCACCGTGTCTCTGGTAAAGGGACTCTTTCGACCGCGGACGAGGAACTGTTGCGCACTCTGTACGCGGAGCACGCAGGGCCCCTGTTCCACTACGTGCTGCGACTGACCTCAGGAGACTGGCAATGGGCGGAGGACGTCGTGCAGGAGACGCTGCTGCGAGCGTGGCAGCATCCCGCCGCGTTCGACCCGGCACGCGGCCCGGCCCGGGCATGGCTGTGCACGGTGGCCCGGCACCTGGTCATCGACGCCCACCGGGCCCGGCAGGCCAGACCGGCCGAGGTCGGCGGCGAGGCGCTGGAGCGAGCCGCCGAGCAGGCACCGGGCGAGGACGAGATCGAGCAGGTACTGCAGAGCTGGGCGGTCGCCGATGCCATCCGGACGCTGTCCCCGGACCATCGCGCGATCCTGCTGGAGACCTACTACCGGGGCCGGACCATGGCGGAGGCTGCCCGGGTGCTGGGCATCCCGCTGGGCACCGTGAAGTCGCGGACGTACTACGCCCTGCACGCCCTGCGGCTGGCGCTGCTGGAACGGGGCATCGAGCCATGACCGTGACATGCAGGAGGTGGCGACCATGAGCATGAGCGCGGAGCACGACGCCCTCCGGCTGGCGCTGGGAGGGTACGTCCTGGGCACGCTGCCCCCGGCGGAAATGGAACAAGCGCGCGCCCACCTCGCGGGATGCGCCGAGTGTCAGGCGGAACACGCCCAGCTGGCGGGACTGCCCGCGCTGATGGCGACGGTGACCGAAGCCGAAGCCGCGGGCCGGACGGCGCCGGTGGCCGGCGAAGACCTGGCCGACCGGCTGGTGGCGCGGGCAGCGCAGAGCGCTCAGGGCTCCTCGCCTGAACGGCCCGCCGTGCCTGCGGTGCCGCAGGTGCCGCAGGCGGGTGTGCTGGAGCGGCTGCTCCAGCAGGCCGCGGCCCGGCGCCGCAGGACCTGGCGTCTGCAACTGGCGGGCGCCGCCGCCTCGCTGACGTTCATCGCGGCAGCGGTCGGCGGCACATGGCTGGCGGCTACCGGAACGGTCGGCAGTCAGGCGACGCAGCCCGGGCCGACCGCGCCGACTGCCTGGCGCACCTTCTCCGGAAGCGACCCCGTCACCGGCGTCACCGCCTCGGTCAAGGTCTCGCCCTCTGCCTGGGGCAGTGTCCTGCAGGTCTCCGCCAAGGGGGCGCCCGCCGGAATCACCTGCCGGCTGCAGGCGGTCGGGCCGGGCGGGGCCAGGGCGGACGGTGCTACCTGGCGGGCAGGCGAGTACCCTCCCGGCACCACGATCCCCGGGGCGGTTGCCATGTCTCCGGGAGCCATCGAGCACTTTGAGATCGTCGCCGGCAACGGTCAGAAGCTGGTCACGATGCAGGCGTGAGGAGCCGGGAGCCCGCCCGACGATGCGTCGGGCGGGCTCCCGGCGTATCCGGCCGACTCCTCACGGTGCGCCCGGAGGAAAGGCGCGTCGGCTGCGTATGTGGGTGACAGCGCCCTGGGCCTCAAAGGGCCTGGCCGAGGTGCTGCCGGTGCCCTGCTCGCCGGATTCGGCATCGAGCTCCTGGAGAGGCGAGTGAGCCCGTCCCGGCCGTCGGCATTGACCTGACCCGCAAGAAGGTGAGCAAAAGGCGCGAATAACCCGAACCGTTCGGCATGCGCCGCCCGTGGAACTGAATGAGCGCTCCCCTGCAGGATCCGGCCCACCGACCGCCCCTCGAAGCCGTTGGCGGTCCTCCACTTTCCGGTCTCCGCACCTCCACGGAAGAGCCAGATGACCATGTTTGTCACCGATTCCCCCCGCCCGAGTTCGCTGCCCACCCGGCACTGCAGTCACCAGGCGCTGCTCACCCTGCCCGCGCAGGAGGCGCACGTCTCCGCCGTTCGTCACTTCGCGGCCGATCTGCTGGAGACCTGGAGCGTACCCGCGAGCGAACGGGACTCCGCCGTCCTCATCGTCGACGAACTCGCCGCCAACGCCGCCCAGTACGGACGCGAGCGCATGACCCTGCTGCTCGTCCTCGACCACGGCACTCTGCACATCGTGGTCAGTGACTCCGGAATGGCCGTGGAGCACCTTCGCCCCGACATCGCCCCGGACGAACACGGCCGCGGCACCGGCATCGTCCAGTACCTCGCCCAGTCCACCGAGGTCCACCAGACGGGCAGCGGCCGCGAAGTCCGCGCCTGCCTGAGGTGCTCGGCATGACCGGCCCCGGATCACCTGACCATGACACGGTGCTCTGCGAACGCTGCGGCCTCGGTGTACCGGCGGAGGCGTGAGCATGAGGGTCACCCCGAAGACGGCCGAGGCCATCGACGCGCCGCCTCCGCACGAGGCGTACGCGAACGCCCCCGACCTGCGCCGCGAGATGCATCAGGTGCTCGCCCTCGGAGCCGAACGCGACGGCCGCCGGGTCCGGACCGTCACCGGACCGCCGGTCGACGCGACGGCCGCCGAGCGCGCCTGGCTGCTGCGCAGGGCTGCTCTCATGGACCGGATGGCCCTGGACGGCCCCGGCCCGGTCGGCGCCGCCGCACGAACCGCCGAACAACTCGTGCTGTACGACCGCCGCCATCCCGACCTGGTGGCCGGCCCGCACCACCCCGATGCGATCACGCTCGACCCCAGCCACCGCCCCTACGTCCGCCAGGAGTACGCCGCATGGACGTCCGCCGGGCGGCGGTGAGTGACATACGCGTGCTTCAGGCCGATACGCCTACGGCCCCACATGGATGTACGGCGCCCACAGGCTCGGGTTCAGGCGGTAGCCCTCGTCGGCGTCGCGGAGGGCGCGGACCGCGGTGTGCAGGGCGTATGCCGTCCGGCCGGGGAAGGGGTGTCGGGGGGCGAAGGCCGAGTAGAAGTGGTCGGCCAGCTCTTGGGAGGTCTCGTCGTCGACGGCCCAGAGGGTGCCGACGACATGGGTGAAGCCGGCCATGTGGAAGGCGCCGGTGATGTGCAGCGCCTCGTCGGCGTACTCGCCGCGGCCGCGGGTGGTCTCGCACGCCGAGAGGTACGCCAGCTCCGCGGCAGGGAGTTGGAGCCGGGCGATGTCGGTGAGGGTGAGCGGGGCCGTGTCGTGGTCGTGCAGCAGGACCTGGCCGGTCGCGGCCCCGTCGTCGGCGGCGACGGCGTGGCAGGCGAAGTGCACCCACGGGTGGTGGGGGAGCGCGTCGAGCACGGCCTGGCGTACCGCCTGCTCGTCCAGGAGCAGACGGGCGCCCGGTCGCGCGGCCAGCAGGGCGGCCTCCGCCCGCGCGCCCTCCAGCGGCACGAGCCCCGCGCCCGGCGGCGCCGGCACGGCGACCACCAGCGGAGCCGTGGGGGCGCTCGGCCGCCGGTCCGCTCGTGCGGTCTGGCGGCGCCGGGCGTGGACGAGGCTGTTGACGGTCGGGGCGTACGAACTGACGGCACGGTCGAGCAGGTTGTCCCGGTCGTTCTCGTGGCGCCCGGCCGCGTGCAGGGGCAGGGCGGTCAGGGGGCCGGTGGGGATCCACCACATCCGTCCCGGGGACTCCCCGCCGGGCC
Source organism: Streptomyces sp. NPDC111656 (assembly GCF_055656965.1). NCBI lineage: Bacteria > Bacillati > Actinomycetota > Actinomycetes > Kitasatosporales > Streptomycetaceae > Streptomyces > Streptomyces sp. NPDC111656. Next base: position 642,870 of record NZ_JBVKCA010000003.1, on the reverse strand, counting down.
CGTCGTCGGCGCGGAGCCCGAGCGCGTCCAGGACCGGTTCGGCCACCGCCGTCCACAGCCAGGCGAGCGTCTCCCGGACCTCGGACTGGGCGTCGCGCTGGCGGGACAACGGCCGGCCGGCGTCGCCCGCCGTACGGACGGCGACGAGGAAGGCGTCGGCCCGGCGGACCACCTCCGCATGGCTGAGCCCCGTCAGCGGTACGCACCGCACCCGTCCCTCGCGCAGGACGAGCGCGTCGCAGCGCAGCGGGCTGATGTTGACCATCACCACCGGGCCCTCGTCACCGAGTCCGGCGAGCATCTCGGCTGTGCGGGGGAGCCGCAGGAAGTCCCCGAAGCCCGGCTCGCGTCGGATCGCCGCCACGAGCCGGTCCCACCGTTCGGCCAGGGCGTGCCGGTCCTCGCCCGCCAGCGGGGTGCCAGGGGCCGGGTGGCCGGCACCGGTCCCGGCCGGCCCGGACGAGATGAAGGCGGCGGCTTCGGGGCGGTCCAGCTGGGGGATCAACCGGGCGTACTCGGCGGCGAGTTCGTCCGGCAGACGGCTCAGCAGGTCCGTGGTGTCCGTACGGGCGTCGAGGGCTTGGGCGAGCAGCACGCCACGGCCCTGCTCCAGGAGCCGCAGCGCGAGTTCGGGGTCGGCCAGCTCCAGCGCGCAGGCCGCCGCGTCCTGCGCGAGACCCGCGAACCCGCCCAACCGGCGTGCGCGGTCCATGCGTCCGATGCGGAACGACGCCGTGCGCGGCAGCAGTTCGACGGCGAGCCGGAACGGCTCCAGGGCCGCGGCGTGGTCGTCGGGCGAGCGGCTCTCGCCGCCGCCGATGACGCTCAGCGCCCACAGGTGCGCGCAGCCCACCCGGACGCTGACGTCCATGGTCGGGTCGGACGCGACCTTGCGGTGCAGGTCGATCGCCGCTGCTAGGGCGTGCGGATCGCCCTCGGTCACCGCCTGCGCGCCCAGGGCGGAACCGTGGTTCAGCAGGGCGAGCCCGCGCAGCGCGTGCCCTTCGGGAGTGGTGGCGTACGCCTCGGCGGTGGCCCGGACCCACGCGCGCACGGCCCGCCGTTCGCGGCGCGTCGAACGGCGTCCGCCGACACCGTCGAGAACCCGGGGCGCGAGCGCGGCGACATCTGCCGCGCCGATCAGTTCCAGACGCCGTACGGTCGCCAGCACCGCGTTGCGCTGCACCAGGTTGGGATGCCCCGCCGGGGTCGCGGCGACCGCCCGGCGGGCGGCCCGGGCGGCCTCGCGCAGGTCGGCGGGGTCCGCCCGGGCCTGATGGCGCTCGGCCAGGATCGAGGCGAGGTTCGACAGGAACCGCGGATACAGCCGATGGCGCCGCGGGACTGTGGCGAGGACCGCCCGCGCCAGCAGGGCCGCCTCGTCGAGCGCCTCCGGGGCGCCGTCGGGGGACTGATGGTGATGCAGACGCAGCGCCTCGGCGAGGTTGGAGCGGGCCCAGGTCTGCTCCTCAGTGCCCGGCTCGGCGCAAGCCACCGCCGCCCGGAAGGTTGCGACGGACTCCGCGAGCGCGGCGGAGTCGCCATGCAGGTGATAGAGGCTCAGCAGCGCGTCGCCCAGGCTGTTCAGACGGTTGGAGCGGCGCGCGCCCCCGGGCGGCGTCGAGTCGAGGGCCGTTCGGATCGCGTCGACGGAGGCGGTCAGGTCCCGGGCGTCGTGCGTACGCAGCCACCGCAGCCGCAGCGCGCCGGAGAGGTTCGTCCAATAGGAGGGCGTGGTGACGGTGACCTCCGTCCCGTACGGGGCCAGGGCCTCGCGGAACAGGGTGATGGCCCCGTCCAGGTCGGCCGGTTCGCCGAACCGTTCGTAGCGGGACCACAGGACCGTGCCGACCCCGTTCATGGCGGCGCCGCGGAGGTCGATGTTCTGCGTCCTGTCGAGCACGGCGTCGAAGAGGACCAGGGCCCGTTCCAGGTCCGGGAGCCGGCCGGTGCGCTCGTACCGGGTGTGCGACTCCTCGGCGGCGCCGAGCACCGCGAGCAACTGCTCGTACCCGGGTGTGCCGAACAGGTCGTACGGGGCGGGCATCAGGAACCGTGCTGCCCAGGAGATCCCGGAGCGTCACGCTCGGCGCGTTTCTCGCGGATGCGTCGGGCCATCAGCGCGCCCATCGGCCCGTTCCGGTCGAACCATGCGGCGGCCTCGTCGTCGCGGCCCAGCGAGAGCAGGGTCAGGGCGAGATTGGCGGTGGCGTCCTGGCTGCCCTGTTCCGCCGCCTCGGTGAGTACTTCGACGGCCTCCTCGAGGCGCCCGTCGAGTCGCAGCTTGACGCCGTACTGGTTCAGCGCCTGCGGGGAGCCCGTCTCGGCCGCCCGGCGCAACTCGGCCTCCGACGGCATCGCCCGGAACGTGAACCGCGGTCCGTCCGATCCGTTCTGCTCCGCTCTTCGTGCCCGCGTGCGTCGACGCCAGAACATCGGCATCACCCCCCGTGACCGTCGGTGATCGCCCAGTATCCTCTCAACTCGGTTGCCATGTAAGGAGGTTGCAAGGATGGCGGAAATCCGCACCGGCGACAGCGACAGCGACGGGGACGGCGAGTCGAGGGCCGTGCGGTCGGACATCTGCGCCCGGCTGGACGAGATCAGGGACGTTGTACCGGCCGAGCGCCGGCCGGAGTTGGAGGAGATCCTCGGGGCGCTGCGGGGGAGCGGCGACCTGGCGGGTCCACAGGCCGCACTCCACCGACTCCTGCGCCGCTGCGGGGTGGCGACCGGATTGCGCGCGTTCACCCGGGGTGCGGAGATCGGTGGGCTCCCGGCGGCCGTGGAAGGGCACCCGGTGGTGGAGGCGTACGTCTGCCCGGGGGACCGCTGCGACCGCCGGGCCCCGGCCCGGAACCGACCCGTGCCGGAGACCTGCCGCCTGTACGGCGAGCCGATGCGCCGCCGCAGGCTGTCATGAACGCCGTGCTCGCCGAGTTGGGCAAGAACCTCGCCGCGCGCTGGCTCACCCACCTCGTCCCCTCGGGGCTGCTGTTCCTCGCCGTCGCCGGGGCGGGGCGGCTGCTGGGCCAGGCGCACTGGTACGACATCGGCCGGATCACGCGCGCGCTCGACGACCTGGCCGGGCATCCGGCGAGCCGGTCGACCGGCGGTGTGGTGCTGGTGGCCTCCGCGACGGTGCTCGCCTCGGCCGGGCTCGGCCTCCTCGCCCAGGCGCTCGGCGGGGCGGTGGAGCGGCTCTGGACGGGGGACTGGCCCCCACCGTTGCGGCCGCTCGGCGGGCGGCTGACCGAGCGTCGGCGAGGGAGATGGCGGGCGGCCGAGGACGCCTACGCGCGGGTGGACGCGCGAGCCGTCGAGCAGGGGTCGCCCCTCGACCCCGGCACGGTCCGGGAGCTCGCGCGACTCGCCGCGGTACGCAACCGGATCTCCCTGGTGGAGCCCGCTCACCCCTGCTGGACCGGCGATCGCGTCCGCGCCCTCGACCTGCGCGTCCACCAGGCCTACCGGCTCGACCTCGAATCGGCCTGGTCCCGGCTCTGGCTCGTCCTGTCCGCCGACACCCGCACCGAACTGCGCACCGCGCGGGAGGTCTACGACGACGCCCTCCGCCTCACCGCCTGGAGCGTGCCGTACCTGCTCGTCGCCGTCTGGTGGTGGCCGTCCGCCCTGATCGCGCTGGGCCTGGCGATGCTCGGGGCGCGCCGCGGCCGGTCGGCGATGGACGCCTTCGCCGAACTGGTCGAGTCCGCGGTGGACCTCCACGGCCGCGACCTGGCCCTCGTGCTCGGCGTGGACTGCCCGGGCAGGCTGGAGCGGGAAACCGGCCTGGAGATCACCGCCCTGCTCCGCAAGGGCGCCTGAGACCGCGCATCGGTGCGGACAGCACGCGCGCTGGTGTTCGCACCGCAGACCCCTGTGCGTCACACCAGCGCCACGGGGTCTTCCCCGACATTCGTTCCTCTTGGAACACTCCCCCGCGCAGGTCCCATCCACAGCACCACGTCAGGACAAGAGGTCACCCAGTCATGCCTCAAGTGAACCGACGCCGCTTCCTCCAACTCGCCGGTGGCACCGCGGCGTTCACCGCGCTGTCGAACAGCATCGAGCGTGCCGCCGCGCTGCCCGCGCACCACGGGTCCGGCACGATCGACGACGTCGAGCACATCGTCGTGCTGATGCAGGAGAACCGGTCCTTCGACCACTACTTCGGCTCGCTCAGAGGCGTCCGCGGTTTCGGTGACCCCCGCCCGTCCACGCTGCCCAGCGGCAAGTCGGTCTGGCACCAGTCGGACGGCACCAAGGACGTGCTGCCCTTCCGGCCCGCCGCCGACAACCTGGGCCTGCAGTTCATCCAGGACCTCCCGCACGGCTGGAGCGACGGGCACACCGCGTTCAACGCGGGCAAGTACGACAAGTGGGTGCCCGCCAAGTCGTCGACGACGATGGCGTACCTGACGCGCGAGGACATACCGTTCCACTACGCGCTCGCCGACGCGTTCACCATCTGCGACGCGTACCACTGTTCGTTCATCGGCTCCACCGACCCGAACCGCTACTACATGTGGACGGGTTACACGGGCAACGACGGCAAGGGCGGCGGCCCGGTCCTCGGCAACGACGAGGTGGGCTACGACTGGACGACGTACCCGGAGCGGCTGGAGGCCGCCGGGGTCTCCTGGAAGATCTACCAGGACGTCGGTGACGGCCTCGACGCGAACGGCTCCTGGGGCTGGATCCCGGACGCCTACCGCGGCAACTACGGTGACAACTCGCTGCTGTACTTCAACCAGTACCGGGGCGCGAAGCCCGGCGACCCGCTGTACGACAAGGCCCGCACCGGCACCGACGCCCGCAAGGGCGAGGGCTTCTTCGACCAGCTGAAGGCCGACGTCAAGGGCAGGAAGCTGCCCAAGATCTCGTGGATCGTCGCGCCCGAGGCCTTCACCGAGCACCCCAACTGGCCCGCGAACTACGGTGCTTGGTACATCGCCCAGGTCCTGGACGCGTTGACCTCCAACCCCGAGGTGTGGGCGAAGACGGCCCTGTTCATCACCTACGACGAGAACGACGGCTTCTTCGACCACCTCGTGCCGCCGTTCCCGCCGCAGTCGGACGCGCAGGGCAAGTCCACGGTCGACGTCGGCCCGGACCTCTACAAGGGCGACGCCGGCCGTGCCGCCGGACCGTACGGACTCGGCCAGCGGGTGCCGATGCTCGTCGTCTCGCCCTGGAGCAAGGGCGGTTTCGTCTGCTCCGAGACCCTCGACCACACCTCGATCATCCGGTTCATGGAGCGCCGCTTCGGCGTGCACGAGCCCAACATCTCGCCCTGGCGGCGCGCGATCAGCGGTGACCTCACCGCCGCCTTCGACTTCTCGTGCAAGGACACCAAGCCGGTCGCGCTGCCGGACACCGACGGCTACCAGCCGCCGGACCACGACCGGCACCCCGACTATGTGCCGACCCCGCCCGCGAACCCCGTGCTGCCCCGGCAGGAGCGCGGCTCGCGCCCGGCCCGCCCGCTCAGGTACGCGCCCTTCGTGGACGGTTCGGCGGACGCGGCGGCCGGGAAGTTCACGCTCGCCTTCGGTTCGGGCGCCAAGGCCGGCGCCGCCTTCTTCGTCACCTCCGGCAACCGCACCGACGGCCCCTGGACGTACACCACCGAGGCCGGCAAGACCGTCTCCGACACCTGGAACTCGGCGTACTCCGGCGGCTCGTACGACCTGACGGTGCACGGTCCCAACGGCTTCCTGCGCGTCTTCAAGGGCCCTGGCAAGACCGCGGGACCCGAGGTCACCGTGCGCCACGTCGGCGAGAACGTGGAGCTGACCTTCACCAACAAGGGCTCCGGCACCGTCGAGCTCAAGCTCACAAGCGGCTACGGAGGGCGGTCGAGTTCGTTCAAGGTGCGGGCGGGCGCGACCGTGCGGCACACGGTGGACCTGCGGGCGAGCCGGCGCTGGTACGACCTGACCGTCGTGTCCACGGCCGACGCGGGGTTCCTGCGGCGGTTCGCCGGACATGTCGAGAACGGTCACGCGGGTGTGAGCGACCCGGCGATCGTCACCTTCTGATGGATATCTCGGCTCTGGTCAATTTCCGGCCAACTCACGGTAGTGTGCCCCGGTGACCACGCATTCGAACACTCCTGCAGGTTGGTACCCGGATCCGCACGGGGCGCCCCAGACGTTGCGTTACTGGGACGGCTCGCAGTGGACCGAGCACACCAATGCGGACCAGGCGGCCCCGGCGGGCCGGACGGTTCCGCAGCAGGCCCAGCAGCCGTACGGACAGCCGGCGGCCGGTCCCGACCCTCGCGTGCAGCAGCAGGTGCAGCAGCAGGCGGGTGTCGCGGGCGGCGGTGCCGGCGGTGGCACCCTGTTCACCGAGCCGGTCCTGGTGGTGAACCAGAAGGCCAAGCTGATCGAGCTGACCAACGAGTACAAGGTCATGGACCAGCAGGGCAACCAGCTCGGCGCGGTCGTCGAGGTCGGTCAGAGCGGTCTGAAGAAGGTGCTCCGCTTCGTCTCCAGCCTCGACCAGTACATGACGCACAAGCTGGAGATCCGTGACGCCTACGGGCAGCCGGTGCTGCGGCTCACGCGTCCCGCGAAGTTCATCAAGTCGCGGGTGATCGTGGAGCGTCCGGACGGACAGCCCGTCGGCGAGATCGTGCAGCAGAACATGATCGGGAAGATCAACTTCGCGATCAACGTCAACGGCCAGCAGGTCGGCGCGATCAAGGCGGAGAACTGGCGCGCCTGGAACTTCGCCATCGTCGACCACACGGACAACGAGGTCGCCCGGATCACCAAGACCTGGGAAGGCCTCGCCAAGACGATGTTCACCACGGCGGACAACTACGTCCTCCAGATCCACCACCAGCTTCCCGAGCCCCTGCTGAGCCTCGTCGTCGCGACGGCGCTCACCGTCGACACGGCACTCAAGCAGGACGCCCGCGGGCTGGGCTGAACCGGCGCACGACAAGAAGGGTGGCCGCGGAGAGTTCCGCGGCCACCCTTCTTTGTTGTGCGCGCTCCTGGAGCCTTCCAAGAACCCTGCGGGAGCCCTACAGGGACGTCAGCTGACCCGAGCCGGGCTGCTTCGGCAGCAACGAGGGTTCGTACGCCGCCGATCCGGGCTCCAGCGCCAGCACCGCGGCGACGGGGTGCTCGTCCTCGGCGCCCGCCAGAGGTTCGGGCAGCGCAGGCTCCGGCACCGAGCGGGACAGCGTCACCACACCCCACGCCGCCACGCCCGCGCCCATGGCCGCCAGCAGCAGGCCGGCCGGGCCGCCCTGCAACTGCTCCCCGAGCAGGAAGAGGCCTATCGCCGCGGCGGCGACCGGGTTGGCGAGCGTCACGACGGCGAGCGGGGCACCGAGACCACCCCGGTAGGCGATCTGCGACAGGAGCAGTCCGCCCGCCGCGAAGGCGGCGACGAGCAGGGCCACCACGATCACCTGGGCGCTGAGCAGCGAGCCGGAGCGGTCCGTCACGGCCACGGTCACCGTCTGCGTGAGAGCGGAGGCGACACCCGAGGCGAACCCGGAGGCGGTCGCGTGCCGCAGTCCCGGCCGGCTGCCGGGCCGCGACAGCATGCCGATCAGGGCGGCCGTCGCGGCGGCCACGCCCAGCGCCTGCGGCACGCTCAGAACGTCGTCGGGCGCGGGTCCGGACGCCGTGACCAGCAGCGCGGACAGTCCGATCAGGGTGAGCCCGGTACCGCGCCACTCGACCGCGCTGACCCGCCGTCCGGCGACCCGCGCGCCGAGCGGCACCGCGGCCACCAGCGTGAGCGCGCCGAGCGGCTGTACGAGCGTGAGCGTGCCGTACTTCAGCGCGGCGACGTGCAACAGCGCGGCGGAGGCGTTCAGTACGACGGTCCACCACCAGGCCCCGCTGCCCAGCAGTCGCATCATGCCCGAGTCGGTCGTCCGGGAGGCCAGCCGCTCCTGGGCCACGGCCGCGGCGGCGTAGGCCACGGCCGAGAAGAGCGAGAGGACCACGGCGGCGAGTGTGGCGTTCATCGTCTTGCCCCCACGAGCTCCGGTACGGATTCCTTTTCGCCAGCACCGCCGGCCCCGCCGGAATTCCCGGCTGCTCCGTCGGCTTCGTCATACGTCTCGTCGGCGGCCACAAGGCCGCGCGCCTCGGCCGCTCCGGCCCCGCGCGGCAGACGGATCACGGCCAGCGCGATGCCGAGCAGCGCGGTCGCCACGATCGCGTCGAGCCAGTAGTGGTTCGCCGTTCCGACGATCACCAGCAGGGTGAGCAGCGGATGCAGCAGCCACAGCCAGCGCAGGCGCGAGCGGGTCGCGACGATCAGGCCGATCGCCACCATCAGCGCCCAGCCGAAGTGCAGCGAGGGCATCGCCGCGAACTGGTTCGCCATCTCGTCGGTCGCCGGGTGCGCCCCGTAGACGGTGGGCCCGTACACCTGTCCGGTGTCCACCAGGCCCGCGGCGGCCAGCAGCCGGGGCGGGGCGAGCGGGAAGGTGAGGTGCAGCGCCAGGGCGGCGGCGGTGACCGCGGCCAGGACCCGGCGGGCCCACACGTAGTGGACCGGGCGCCGCAGGTACATCCAGACCAGGAAGGCCACGGTGGCCGGGAAGTGCACGGTCGCGTAGTAGGTGTTCGCGAGGTGCACCAGGGTGTCGCTGTGCAGCAGCGCGCCCTGTACGGAGCCCTCGCCCGGCAGGTGGAGCGTCCGCTCCCAGTCCCACACGCGGTTCGCGTTGCGGAAGGCCTCGGCGGTGTGGCCGTCGGCCAGCTGCCTGCCGACCTTGTAGACGACGAAGAGCCCTACGACGAGCAGGAGCTCCCGCACGAGCGGCGGGCGTGGCGCGGTGCTCTGCCGCGACGGCCGCCGTGTCGCCGCGACCGGCTCTGGTTCTGCTTCCGCAGGCTCGGTTCGGGAATCCATCCCCCGGCCCCTTTGCTGACGGTGTTGCTTGGGGTGGTGCGCGGTGAGCCCAGGACAGAATCCACTCGATCACTCGAGACTCACTCGACAGCGGAGTGGGTCCTGTCCAAGGCTCATCGATACGGAAGTGTACCGATACGAAGGTGTACCGATACGCCACTGTACCGATACGGACCCGTACCGGTACAGTGGCGTATCGATATACACTGTGAGAAGCGGAACACCGGGCGAGCCACCCACCCGAGCGAGGAGATGAGCCATGACGTCGCAGGCCGCGGACGGACCGGAGACGGTCGTCGCCTCGCGCCGCTCCAAGATCACGCCCGAGCGTGAGCAGGAGTTCTACGACGCCGTGCTCGAGCAGATCCGCGAGTGCGGCTATGACTCGCTCACCATGGAGGGCGTGGCCGCGAGCACCCGGTGCAGCAAGTCCACGCTCTATCGCCAGTGGAAGACGAAGCCGCAGTTCGTGGCCGCCGCCCTGCGCGCCAACAGCTGTCCGCGCTTCTCGGGCATCGACACCGGCACGCTCGCCGGGGACCTGCGCGCGATGGCGCGGGCCGCGGGGAACTGGTCGGGCCGCGACAGCCAGCTGCACCAGGCGCTGGGCCACGCCGTGTTCCAGGACAAGGAACTGCAGGAGGCGCTGCGCGACGCGCTCGTCGAGCCCGAGATCAGCGCGGTCAAGGAGATCCTCGCCCGCGGGGTCGCCCGCGGCGAGGTCGCCGCGGACCACCCGGCGCTGGAGTTCATCCCGGCGCAGCTCTTCGGTGTGGTGCGGGTTCGTCCCGTGTTGGAAGGGCGGAACGCCGATGCGGCGTATCTCACACAATTCGTCGAGGCCGTCGTGATTCCGGCTCTCGGCCTGACCTGAGACTCAGGTCGCCGTCCGCGGGATGACCGGACGTCGGCCTGCAGGCGCCGCACCGTGGGGACGGGGGCGGCGCGCACCCCGGCCGGGTGGGGTTCCTCTTGAGCGGAGGGGCACCCCACCCGGCCGATCCATGTCCGGGGGACGGATTTACGGGCTAGGTCCTGTCCGGCGGGTCATGCCGCAGACGCGGTGCAGCGTCGATGAGGCACCGCCCGTTTCCTGCGACCTGATCCGCCGGACAGGACCTAGGCGTTCTGCCCGTTGCCGCTCACTCCCGACGCCACCTTGATGCCCTTGGTGATGTCGTCGATCACGGACTCCTTGGGCGCCTTGGAGCTGACGTCGATGCCGAAGCGGACGACGATCAGTGACTTGGAGTCGACGGGGGACGGGAAGACGAGCGACTCGACGTAACCGTCGTCACCCTTGCTGGTGACGACCTTCCAGCGGACGAGGTAGCCCTTCTCGCCGGCCACGGTGACCGCCTTGGAGGCGAGCTCCGTGTGCGAGGTGATCGTGCCGTAGCCCTTGCCGTACGACTCGGTGGCGTTCTTGGAGATGTCCTCCTTGGCCGCGGCCTCCGCCGTGGTGGACTTCAGTTTCTGTTCCGCGGCGGTTGCCGAGTACGCTCCGCCCCGCTGGCAGTCCTGCGAGGTGTCGCCGGGGCACTTGTAGGTGTCCTTGGTCGACAGCACGGCACCCGTCGTGGTGCTCCCGCCGGTCCAGTTGTCGGGCACCGGCACGCTGATGCCGCTGATCAGGTCGGTGGCGTAGCCGTCCTCGAGCTGCGGCTGCCCGGACTCGCCCGGTGCCGGGGTCTGGCCCCCGGAACCGCCCGAGCCCCCGGAGCCGCCGCCCGCTCCGCCCTCCAGGCCTCCGTTGCCGCCGCCCTGGCCGCCGAATCCGCCCTGGCCGCCGTTCTGTCCGCCGGGGGCCTGGGAAGTGGCGCTGTTCCCGCCGTCGCCGTCGCTCTTGGTCAGGGCGTACACCCCGCCCCCGATGCCCGCGAGGACCGCGATCGCCGCGGCGACGGCTATGCCGGTACGCAGTCCGCGCCGCGGGGCGCCCGGAGCGAGCGCCGGATACGGTCCGGCGGCCGGCGGGTGCGTCGGGGGACCCCACGCGGCGGCGGACCCGACGGGGCGGGTCTGGTCCGTCCATGTCTTGCCGTCCCACCAGCGTTCGGTGGCGGGACTGTCATTTGTCTGCCCCGGGTCGGGATACCAACCGGGAGGAGTCACCTGCGTCATGGACCCACCGTATGAGCCGTGGGTGAAAGGCGGATGAGAGGGATCCGGAAGATTCGTTTCAAGAACGCCCCGGAAGCGCCGCCGGATGCCTTGTCACGACCAGCGGGTGTCATGCCAGGACCAGCCGCACCGGCGCCGCCACCGCCCTCGGCGGCAGCCGCAGCCCGCCGCGCCCCGGCGTGATCGAGCCGAGCACACTCGGATGCCGGGCCCCGGTGCTCACCGGATCGGTGCCCGAGAGGCCGTGCAGCGTCAGGAATCCCAGCACGGCGAAGGCGTACGCCTCCTTGGCCGCCGCCGGCAGACCCAGAGCGTCGGACGTGCGTACGGGTACTCCCGGCAACTCCACGCCCAGCATCGCCATCAGCGCCGGATTGCGGGTGCCGCCGCCGGACGCGATCACCTCCGTGGCACCCACCGAGCGCACCGCGTCGGCGACCGTACGGGCGGTGAGCCGGGTGAGGGTCGCGATGACGTCCTCGGCGGTGAGCGTGCCGAACCCGGTCAGCGCGTCGCGCAGATGGCCGAGGTGGAAGAGCTCCTTGCCGGTGGTCTTGGGCGCGGGCAGCGCGTAGTACGGCTCCGCGAGCAGCCGGTCCAGCAACGGTTCGTGCACGGTGCCGCGGGCGGCGAGGGCGCCGTCCACGTCGTAGTGCAGACGTCCCCCGGTCAACCCCCGCACGGCCGCGTCGACGAGGGCGCACCCGGGCCCGGAGTCGAAGGCGGTGCCGTCCGGCGCGGTGAGGTTGGCGATGCCGCCGAGGTTCAGCGCCACCGGAGTCCCCGCCCTGCCGCGCAGCCACAGCAGGTCGACCAGGCTCACCAGGGGCGCGCCCTGACCGCCGGCGGCGATGTCCCTGGGGCGGAAGTCGGCGACCACCGGCAGCCCGGTCGCCTCGGCGATCCAGGCCGGCTGACCGAGCTGGAGCGTCCCGTGCGCCCGCCCGTCCTCGACCCAGTGGTAGACGGTCTGCCCGTGCGAGGCGACCAACTCGGCTCCGCCGCCGCACAGTTCACGGTCGGCCCGGACCGCCGCCGCGGCGAACGCCTGCCCGATCAGGGTGTCCAGGCGGCACACCTCGGCCAGCGTGGTGGCCGCCGGGGGCAGCGCCGCCGCGAGCGCCTCGCGCAGCGCGCCGTCGTACGCCTCACCGACCATCCCGAGCGGCCGCAGCGTGAGGTCCTCACCTTCGAGGGTCAGTTCGGCCGCCGCCGCGTCGATCGCGTCGTACGACGTCCCGGACATCAGGCCGATCACCCGCACGTGCTCAACTCCCTCGGTTGTCGGGGAGCGTGGCCAGGGCGAGCGCACTGACGGCGCACGTCGCCGCCGCGTAGTACGCGGGGATGTCCACGCTTCCGGTCCGCTTCATCGTCTCGGTGATGATGAGGCCCGCGCAGCCCGAGAACACGGCATTGGACAGGGCGTAGGCGAGTCCCAGGCCGGTGTGGCGGACGCTCGTGGGGAACATCTCGGAGAGCATGGCGGGCCCCGGGCCGGCCATCAACCCGACGACGGCACCCGCCCCGCACACGGCGAGACCCTTCAAGGCGTCTGAAGTCCCGCTGCTCTGAAGGAGGTTGAGCAGCGGGACGGACAGGACCACGACCAGGCCGGCGCCGGTGAGCAGCACGGGGCGCCGCCCGATCCGGTCGCTGAGCAGACCCGCCGGGACGATCGTGGCCGCGAAGCCCAGGTTGGCGAGGACCGTGGCGAGCAGCGCCTGCCGGAAGCCGGTGTGGAGGGTGTTCTGGAGGTACGAGGGGAGCACGACCAGGAAGGTGTATCCGGCCGCCGACCAGCCCATCACGCGTCCCGCTCCGAGGACGACGGCCCGCGCGACCTCGCGCCCGGGCGGGCGCTCCTGTCTTCCCTCGTGCCGGAAGGCGGGCGTCTCCTCCAGTCGCAGCCGCAGCCACAGCGCGACCAGCCCCAGCGGCAGCGTCAGCAGGAACGGCAGTCGCCAGCCCCAGTCGCTCAACTGCCCCTCGGTCAGCACCGTCGCCAGCAGCGCCGCCACACCCGCACCACCGAGCAACCCCAGCGCCACCGTGAACGACTGCCACGACCCGTACAGCCCCCTTCTGCCCGGCGGCGCAAACTCCGTCATGACCGAGACCGCGCCCCCGAACTCCCCGCCCGCGGACAGCCCTTGGACCACCCGCAGGAAGGTCAGCAGCCACGGCGCGAGGGCACCGACCGTGGCGTAGGTCGGCAGCACGCCGATGAGCGTCGTGGCGCCCGTCATCAGCGCGATCACCAGGATCAGTACCGGACGGCGCCCGATCCGGTCGCCGAGCCGTCCGAACAGCGCCGCGCCCACCGGCCGGAAGAAGAACGCCAGCGCGAAGGACGCGTACGTCCTCACCAGCCCCTCGGTCTCGCTGCCGCCCTCCGGGGTGAAGAACCGGGCCGCGATGACGGTCGCGAAGTAGCCGTAGACCCCGAACTCGTACCACTCGACGAAGTTGCCGACCGAGCCCGCCAGCAGGGCCCCGCGCCGCGGGCGCGGGCGTCCGGCGGTGTGCGGGACGGAGTCGTGCACGCGGGCATCGCTCATGAGTCCCTCCTCCTCGTTGTTCCTTCTCGCTGTTCCTGGGAAAATTAGCGCCATTTTCAGGTCTTTTGACTGCCGATAACTTTCACCACGGCTGGTCGGCGCCCCCTCGCGTCGCCTGCGGACACCTCCCGTCACCCGTCCCGGCAACAGGTGCGCCTACCGGCATCCACATCGGCTTCTGGACGGCTAGGCTCGATGTCTGTACGTCGTACGGGCGACCTGGGGAGGCAGCGGCATGACGGAGGCACGGCCGGGACCCGCCGCCTCGTCCTCCCTGTGGGAGCGCGAGGCGGAGATCGCCGACGTGGTGGAGGCCGTCAAGGCCTTGCGGGCGGACGCCTCGTCCTCCGGCAGTCTGCTGGTGTTCAGCGGCGAGGCGGGCATCGGCAAGACCGCGCTGCTCGCCGAGGCGCGCCGGATCGCGGAGGCCCACGGCTGCACGGTGTGGTCGGCCCGCGGCGGTGAGACCGTCACCTCCGTTCCCTTCAACGTCATACGGCAACTCCTCCAGCCCGCCATCGTCTCGCTGATGCCCGAAGAGGCCCGCGAATACCTGGGCGACTGGTACGACATCGCCGGACCCGCGCTCGGCATCGCCGAACCGGGCGACCGCCAGGCCGACCCGCAGGGCGTGTGCGACGGACTGGTCGCGGCGGCGCGGCGGCTGGCCAAGCGCGAGTGGCCCCTCGTCCTGATCCTCGACGACGCGCACTGGGCCGACCAGGAGACCCTGCACTGGTTGGTCGCGTTCGCCGAGCGCCTCGACGACCTGCCCGTCCTCGTCGTGGTCGCCCGCAGGCCGGGTGACGTCAGCGGTGAGCGGGCCCGTCAGCTGGAGGCCGTCGCCGCCGCGGCCCGACCGATCGTCACGCTCAGCGCGCTGACACCCGACGCCACCGCCGGACTGACCCGCGCCACGCTCGGGGAGCACGCGGACGCCCCGTTCTGCCGCGAGGTGTGGGCGGTCACCGGCGGCAACCCGTACGAGACCGTCGAACTGCTCGCCAAGGTGCAGGACAGCGAGCTGGAACCGGTCGAGGCCTCGGCCGCCGAACTGCGTGCCCTGAACCGCTCGGCACGCGGGCGCGGACTCGTCGCCCGCCTCGAAGGACTCGGCATCGACGCCACCCGCTTCGCCTGGGCGGCCGCGATCCTCGGCACCGGGATCTCTCTCGACCTCGCCGCCCAGCTCGCCGGGATGCAGCGCGACGAGGCCGCGCGCTGCGCCGAACTGCTCGGCGCGGCCCGCATCCTCACCCCGACCGAATCCGCGAGCCGTGAACTGACCGACGGTGACCTGGAGTTCGTACACCCCCTCATCGCCAGCGCCGTCTACCGCTCGATCCCCGACGCGCTGCGCACCGCGATGCACGGCCAGGCCGCCTGGGCGGTCACCGAATCGGGTCGCGGAGCCGCTGCCGCCTCCCGCCACCTCCTCGAAGTGCACCCGGACGACGACCCCGAACTCGTCGAGCAGATGCGCGAGGCCGCCCGCGAGCACCTCGCCGTCGGCGCGCCCGACGCGGCCAGGCGCTGTCTGGAGCGCGCCCTGGCGGAACCCCCGCTTCCGGAGGTCCAGGCGCGCGTGCTCTACGAACTGGGCTGTGCCACCCTCCTGACCGCTCCCGCCACCACGATCAGCCATCTGCGCACCGCGCTCGACCAGTCCGGCCTCGACGGAGATCTGCGGGTGGACGCCGTCTTCCGCCTCTCCCAGGCCCTGGTCCACAACGACCAGCTGGACGAGGCCGTCCGCACGGTCGACGCGGAGGCCGCCCGGCTCGACGCGGGCCCCGCCCGGATGCGGCTTCAGGCCGTCCACTACATGTGGGAGGGCATCCACGCGGGTGAGGACCACGTTCCGGGACGCTCACGAAGTCTCGCCGAACTCGTCAAGACCTGCACCGGACGCGACAACTCCGAGCGCGCCCTGCTGATACTGCGCGGCTTCGACGCGATGACCCGCGGCGAGAGCGCGGAGGAGGTCGTGGAACTCTGCGACCGCGCCCTCGTCAACGGCCGCCTCGCGCCCGGACTCGGCTGGACCGACACCGAGTGGGGCATCGAACTCCTCATGATGCTGGGCAGTTCGTACGCCTACGCGGACCGGCTCGACCGGGCCGAGAGCCTCTTCTCCGAGGCGCTGCGCTCCTACACGAGCGCCGGATGGAGCGGCGGCCACCTCGCCCTGGCGCACGCCTTCCTCGGTCTCGCCCACCGCAGGCGGGGCCGCCTCAGGGACGCCGAGACCACCCTGCGCGAGTCGCTGCGCATCGCCGAGCGGGTCGGGCGCGGGTTGCCCCTGTACTGGTCCGCCACCTGCGGTCTTGTCGACACACTGCTCGCCCGCGGTGATGTCCAGGAGGCCTGGGCGATCGCCGAGCAGTACGGCTTCGCACCGCCGTACCCGTCCACCATCGTGCTGCCCGACACCCGTTCCGTACGCGGACGGCTGCTGCTCGCCGTCGGGCGTGTCAAGGACGGTATCAACGAACTCGAGGCCGCCGAGAAGGCCGCCGCGGCGCGCGGCCACCACAACACGGTGATGGCGCCCTGGGCGCTCGACCTCGCCCGCGCGCTCGCCTCGGACGACCCGGCCCGCGCCGCCGCACTGGCCTCCGACGCCCGCCGCCAGGCCGAGCGCTTCGGCACGGACACCGCGATCGGTGAGGCACTGCGCTGCGCGGCGGCCCTCGAATCGGGCCAGCGTGCGGTACGCCTGGCCGCCCAGGCCGTCACCTACCTGGAGGCCTCACCCTGCCAGTACGAACACGCGGCGGCCCGCGTCGAGTACGGCATCGCGGCGCGCTCCGTCTCGGAGCTCGGCAAGGGCCTGACGCTGGCGCGCTCGTGCGGGGCGGACGGGCTGGTGGCGAGGGCGGAAGAGGTCCTGGCGACGGGGAGAGGGCTGAGGTAGCCGCCAGGCCGTGCGCGAGGACGAGATGTCCGCAGCGGACGGGCAGGGTCACCCTGTGGCGCTGTCGTCGCCCTCCTCCTCGGCGAGCACCCGCTGAGCCGTCGCGAACGCCGAGTTCGCCGCCGGGACACCGCAGTACACGGCCGTCTGCAGCAGTACGGCGCCGATCTCCTCCGGGGTCAGCCCGTTGCGGCGCGCCGCCCGGACGTGCATGGCCAGCTCGTCGTAGTGACCGTGTGCGACCAGCGCGGTCAGGGTGATCATGCTGCGCTCGCGGCGCGAGAGCGTCGGGTCGGTCCAGATCTCGCCCCAGGCGTAGCGCGAGATGAAGTCCTGGAAGCGGGCGGTGAAGGGGGTTTGCCGGGCCTGTGCCCGGTCCACATGGGTGTCGCCCAGCACCTCACGCCGCACCTCCATGCCCCGCTCGGCGCCTCCGTCGAAGTGGGCCCGCAGTGCCGTCAGGACCGCCGCGGGACACTGCGCGGGCGCCAGGTGAGAGGCTCCCGGGAGCTCGACGAGCGTGGCGCTCGCCACCGCGTCGGCGATCTCCCGCAGGTGGGCGGGCGGCGTCGCCGGGTCCTGGCGGCCCGCGATCAGCAGGGTGGGCACGGAGATCTCGGGGAGCCGGTCGCGCAGGTCGAAGGCGGCCAGCGCGTCACAGCAGGCGGCGTACGCCTCCGGGTCCGCGTTCCGGTGGTCCTCGATCAACCGCGGCACGGTGAAACCGGGCGTGAACCAGCGGGAGTTCGCGTTCTCGGCGAGCGAGGCCAGCCCCTCCCGGCGTACCAGCTCCGCACGCTCCTCCCACGGCTTGGAGCCGTTGAAGTGCGCCGAGGAGCAGAGGACGGCGAGGGACGACACACGCTCCGGGTGGTGGACGGCGAGGTGCAGACCGACCGCGCCGCCGAGCGAGACGCCCGCGTAGGCGAAGCGTTCGATGCCTAGCGAGTCGGCGAGGCCGAGGACCAGGGCGGCGAGGTCGCCGACGGTGGCTCCCGGCCCGATCAGGTCCGGCGCCGACCCTCCGTGCCCCGGCAGATCCCAGCGAACCACCCGGTGGGTGGTGGACAGCTCGGGCGCGACCTTGTCCCACAGGGCGTGGGAGGTGCCGAGCGAGGGCCCGAGGAGCAAGGGGGGAGCGGTCTCGGGGCCCTCGGCGCGGTGGTTGAGCAGGGTGCGGGTCACGTTCGCTCCAGAGCACGGTCGGTGAGGGCTCCCGCGGAGCCCGTGTAGCGGGTGGGTTCGGTGAGTTCCACGAGGTCGAGCTCCTTGAGCTCCGGCTCCTCGACGAGTACGTCCACGAGGGGCCGGTTCTTCGCCACGGCCCGCTCGGCGGCCCGGGTCAGCAGCTCCTTGGCGCGGGCCCGCCCGAGCACCGGGGCGAGCGCGACGGCCAGGCGCTCGGAGACGATCAACCCATGGGTGAGAGCGAGGTGATCGCGCATGGCGTCCGCGTTCACCCGAAGCCCCTCGACCAGCTCGGCGGCGTGGTGGGCGGCGCCGGCGACCAGCCTCAGCAGTTCGCGCAACGGCTCCCACTCGGCGTGCCAGGCACCGGCCGGCCGCTCGTCCTCGGCGACCATCGACCCGTAGAGCGTGGCGGCGAGCCCCGGCGCGCGCCGCGCGGAGGCGGCGATCACGGTGGCCGCCACCGGGTTGGCCTTGTGCGGCATCGCGGACGACCCGCCACCGCTCCCCTCCGCGACCTCGGCGATCTCCGTGCGGGAGAGGGTGAGCACATCGGCCGCCGTCTTGCCGAGGGCCCCGGCCGTGAAGGCCAGGCCGCCGGCCAGGTCGGCGATCGGTGTCCGCAGGGTGTGCCAGGGCAACGCCGGTTCCGCGAGGTCGAGTTCACCGGCGTACGCCGCCACGAGCGCGCTCGGATCCTCGGCGCCGAAGGCCGCGAAGGCGGCCAACGTCCCGGCGGCGCCGCCCAGTTGGGCCGGGAGCCGGAGACCCGCGAGCCGGTCCCGCGCGTCCAGCAGGAGCGACCGCCACCCCGCCGCCTTCAGCCCGAAGGTCGTCGGTACGGCGTGCTGCGTGAGGGTCCGCCCCGGCATCACCGTGTCCCGGTGCGCGGCGGCGAGTCGGCCCAGGGCCCGCGCCGTCCGCTCCAGATCCGCCAGGACCAGGTCCAGCGTGCGACGGGCGACCAGCATCATCGCCGTGTCCAGGATGTCCTGGCTGGTCGCACCCCGGTGGACGTAGGGCCCGTACTCCTGGCCGACCGCCGCTGTCAGATCCGCGACCAGCGGAATCACCGGATTGCCGCCGCCTCGGGCGCGCAGCGCGATCGACCTGACGTCGAGGTCCGCCGCGGCCACGGCGGACACCGCCGACGCCGCCGCGTCCGGCGCGAGCCCGAGTCCCGCCTGAGCGCGGGTCAGCGCCGCCTCCGCGTCGAGGAGCGCCCCCAGAAACGCGCTGTCCGAGGTCGCGGACGCCGCCGGGGAGCCCGCCCACCCGGGGGCGAGCAGTCCGGCATCGGCTTCGGACTCGGAGCGGACCGGGCCGGCAGCTGTCACTGGAACTCCAGGAAGACCGTTTCGCCTTCGCCCTGAAGGCGGATGTCGAAACGGTACGTCCGGTTCGCGCCCTCGGCCGCGATCAGCGTGGCGCGCCGGTCGGCAGGGAGCGAGTCGAGCAGCGGGTCGGCGCCGTCGGCGAGGTACGCGCGGGTGAAGAGGTGGTGCACCAGACCGCGCGCGAAGACACACACGCTGATGTACGGAAGCCCGGCGTTGCCCGGCGCCAGGGTGTGCAGCGCGTACCGACCGTCGGCGTCCGTGGCGACCCGGCCGAAGCCCGTGAAGTCGACGCCGCTCCGGCCGAGGAAGCCGCCCGTCGACGGGTCGCGGCGCATCGAACCGGGGGCGCCCTTGAGGGAGCCGTCGGGAGCCGCCTGCCAGAAGTCCAGGAGGGCGTCCGGGATCACCTCGCCCGTGCCGTCGAGCACGGATCCGTGCAGGGTGATCGCCTCGGGGTGGCCCTGCGGCGCGACCTGGCCGCCGTCGGGAAAGGGCAGCGCGTGGCCGTAGAAGGGGCCGATGGTGTGGGACGGGGTGGGGAGCAACCGCTCGGTCATGGTCAACGGCCTTCCTCGATCCAGGTGGCGGAGGGACCGTCGAGGACGATGTCCCACGCGTAGCCCAGGGAGAACTCGGGCTGGGAGAGATCGTGCTGGTAGGTGGCGATCAGACGGTCGCGGGCCGCCTGGTCCGTCACGGACTGCAGGATCGGGTCGTAGCGGAACAGCGGGTCGCTCGGGAAGTACATCTGGGTGATCAGCCGCTGGGTGAACGCCGTGCCGAAGACCGAGAAGTGGATGTGCGCGGGCCGCCACGCGTTCGTGTGGTTGCCCCACGGGTAGGGGCCCGGCTTGATCGTGGTGAACCGGTACCGGCCCTGATCATCCGTCAGGGTGCGCCCGACACCCGTGAAGTTGGGGTCCAGCGGCGCCGGGTGCTGCTCGCGCAGATGGGCGTAACGGCCGGCGGCGTTGGCCTGCCAGACCTCGATGAGCTGACCGCGCACGGGACGCCCGTCGCGGTCGAGCAGCCGGCCCGAGACGGTCATGCGCTCGCCGATCGGCTCGCCCCGATGCTGGATGGTCAGGTCGCTGTCGTGCTCGGTGATGTCGGTGACGCCGAACACCGGACCCGACAGCTCGACCGTCTCCGGGTCACCGCCGTCGACGGCGACCAGCGGCTGCTTGGGGTGGCGCAGCAAAGAGCTGCGGTACGGGGGGTAGTCGCGCGACGGGTGGTTGCGCACCGGCGCTCCGCCGGCGACCGCCTTGCCGTAGACGTCCTGGAGATCCTTGATCTCGACGTCGACGTCCGACTGGGTGAAGGCCATGGTCGACTTCCTATCGTTCGAGGACGAGGGCGAGGCCCTGGCCGACGCCGATGCAGAGGGTGGCGATGCCGGTGCCGGTGCCCTGACGGGCGAGTTGGTGGGCGACGGTGCCGGCGAGGCGGGCGCCGGAGGCGCCGAGGGGGTGGCCGAGGGCGATCGCGCCGCCCTGGGGGTTGAGGATCGCGGGGTCGAACTCGGGCCATTCGGCGAGGCACCCGAGGACCTGGGCGGCGAAGGCCTCGTTCAGTTCGAGGACGGACAGGTCCGCGAAGGTCTTGCCGGCTCTGGCCAGGGCGCGGGTGACGGCCTCGACGGGGGCGAGGCCGAAGTACTGGGGGTCGGTCGCGGAGACGCCGGTGGCTCGGACGCGGGCGAGAGGTTCACGACCGGTGGCCTTGAGGCCTTCCTCGTCGGTCAGGAGGAGGGCGGCGGCGCCGTCGTTGAGGGGCGAGGCGTTGCCCGCGGTGACCGTGCCGTCGGTGGTGCGGAAGGACGGCTTGAGCTTGGCCATGGCGGTGGGGGAGGCGTCGGGGCGGACGGATTCGTCGGCCGTGAGGACGACCGGGTCGCCCGTGCGCTGCGGGACGGGGACCGGGGCGATCTCGCCGTCGAACAGGCCGTTCGCCCGCGCGGTGGCGGCCTTGCGGTGCGAGGCGAGGGCGTATGCGTCCTGCTGCTCGCGGCTGATCTTGTGTTTGTCGGCGATGAGTTCGGCGGACTCGCCGAGCGGGATGGTCCACTGGGGGTCCATCTTCGGGTTGACCATGCGCCAGCCGAGGGTGGTGGAGTACAGCTCGGTGTGTCCGGCGGGGAAGGGCCGGTCGTTCTTGGGCAGGACGTAGGGGGCGCGGGTCATGGACTCCACGCCGCCTGCCACGGCGATGTGGGCGTCGCCGACGGCGATCGCGCGGGCGGCCTGGATGACGGCTTCGAGTCCGGAGGCGCACAACCGGTTGACGCTCACCCCGGGCACCGAGGTGGGCAGGCCGGCGAGCAGGGCGGCCATGCGGGCGACGTTGCGGTTCTCCTCACCGGCGCCGTTGGCGTTGCCGAGGTAGACGTCCTCGATCCGGGCGGGGTCCAGGTCCGGGGTGCGGGCCAGGAGTTCCCGGATGGCGTGGGCGGCGAGGTCGTCCGGGCGGACGGACGCGAGGCCTCCGTTGTACTTGCCGATGGGGGTGCGGACCGCATCGACGACGTAGACGTCCTTCACGGTTGGGTCTCCTCGGTGAGTTCGGCTGCGACACGGACCTGCGCGGCGGTCTTGGCCACGATCTCTGCGACCGTGACGCCGGGCGCGGTCTCGATGAGCACCAGCCCCTCGTCGGTGACGTCGAGGACGCCGAGGTCGGTGATGATCCGGTTGACGCACGCCTTGCCGGTGAGTGGCAGCGCGCACTCCCGAAGGATCTTCGCGGTGCCGTCCTTGGCGGTGTGGGTCATGACGACGATGACGGTGCGGGCGCCGTGGACCAGGTCCATCGCGCCGCCGATCCCGGTGATCATCTTTCCCGGGACGGCCCAGTTCGCCAGGTCACCGCCCGCGGACACCTGCATCGCGCCGAGCACGGCCACGTCGATGTGCCCGCCCCGGATCATCGAGAACGACAGCGCCGAGTCGAAGAAGGAGGCGCCCGGCAGGACCGTCACGGTCTCCTTGCCGGCGTTGATGAGGTCCGGGTCGACCTGGTCCTCGGTGGGGTAGGGGCCGGTACCGAGGATCCCGTTCTCCGACTCCAGGATCACCTCGACGTCGGCCGGGAGGTGGTTGGGGATCAGCGTCGGCAGCCCGATGCCGAGATTGACGTACTGCCCGTCCTGGAGTTCGCGTGCCGCACGGGCCGCCATCTCCTCGCGTGTCCACGCCATCAGCCGCTCACCGTCCGCTTCTCGATCATCTTCGCGGCGGCCTGTTCGGCGGTGAGGGCCACCACCCGCTGCACGAAGATCCCCGGCAGATGCACCGCGTCCGGGTCGATCGCGCCGGGCTCGACCAGCTCCTCCACCTCGGCGATCGTCACCCTGCCCGCCATCGCCGCGAGGGGGTTGAAGTTCCGGGTGGACCTGTTGAAGACGAGGTTGCCGTGCCGGTCGCCCTTCGCGGCCCTGACCAGCGCGAAGTCGGTGCGGATGCCGCGCTCCAGCACGTACTCGGTGCCGTCGAACTCGCGCACCTCCTTCGGCGGCGACGCCAGCGCCACCCCTCCGGAGCCGTCGTAGCGCCAGGGCAGGCCGCCGTCAGCGACCTGGGTGCCGACCCCGGCCGGGGTGTAGAAGGCGGGGATCCCCGCACCACCCGCACGCAACCGCTCCGCGAGCGTGCCCTGCGGGATCATCTCCACCTCCAGCTCACCCGCCAGATACTGCCGCGCGAACTCCTTGTTCGCCCCGATGTAGGAGCCGGTCACCCGCGCGATCCGCCCGGCGGACAGCAGCACCGCGAGCCCGGACTCCATCGCCCCGCAGTTGTTGGACACCACGCCCAGACCGCCGACTCCGCGCTCGTACAGCGCCTCGATCAGCACGTTCGGCACACCGCTCAGCCCGAAACCGCCGACCGCCAGGGTCGCGCCGTCCGGCACATCGGCCACCGCCTCCAGGGCTGTGGCGACCACCTTGTCCATCCGTGAAGCCCCATCTCTTCCAAGCGTCCAGACCTTCAATTACTCAGGGCACTGATTATTTCTGCGAGGTTTCCCTCACGCTGCCACCAGCGGCCCATGTCGTCAAGACTTCCATGAGATCAGCGGGTGTACGGCCGCGAGCGCGCTGGTACGCACCCCGGTGATGCGCGGTATCGTTCAGTGCACCAACGAAATGACGGACTCACTCAGGGGGAGCGCACATGGCCGCGGTGGACCTCACCACCCACCCCGGGCACCTCGCCCGGCGACTCCAGCAGGCCCACTATCTGCTGTGGAACACGATGGTCTCCGAGGAGATCACCTCACCGCAGTTCGCGGTCCTGAACGCGCTGGTCGCGGAGCCGGGACTGGATCAGCGCACGGTGGGGGAGCGGGTGGGCCTGGACCGGTCGACCATCGCCGAGGTCATCAGCCGGCTCAGCCGCCGGGGCCTGCTCGACAAAGTGCGCGATCCGCAGGACGGCCGCCGCTTCCTGCTGCGCCTCACCGACGAGGGGACGCGTACGCACCGCAAGCTCACCGTGCGCACGGCGCGTATGAACCAGGTCTTCCTGGCCCCGCTCTCCGCCGAGGAGCAGACCGTCTTCTTCGACCTCATCCAGCGTGTCTCGGACGCCGCGGAAGGGCTGCGCAACCCGACGGAACCCCTCACCCCGCAACGCCGGGCGGTCCTTCAGCAGGCGACGCCAGGCGAAAACATCTGACAGATCACGGTCAGGAGCGCTAGGCTCCCCGCGATGATGACTCACTCTGTCGGCAGAATGGGGGTCCCGTCCGCGCAAGGTGAGTGCTGATGCTCACTCAGACCGCGAATGGGGATTCCCGCCTTTCCTTCTGGCTGCCCGTGCGACAGTTCGCCGTGCCGCCCACCATGATCGAGACTGCGACCGCCCGCCGCCGTGCCGGGGACTGGGCGGGGGCATGCGCCGCCGCAGGCATCGATGTCGATCTCAACCTGCGTTCCGTGGCCCGTACTTACGGCCACGACCTCGCCGCTCGGGTCCGGGCCGATCTCCGCCATCTGGCTCCCGACCTGCTGCGCTGGCACATGCCGAGGATCGCTCCGCACGGGCTGCTGCGCCCGGGCCTGACCATCGCCCTGGCCCGGTACGACACCCAAGGGTGCGACGGCGTAGGCCCGGTGCACCTCGTCGTGCGGACTCCACCGGCCTGGGCGGACGGCGGTCAGCGGATCAGCCTCGCCGTGTGGGCCGCACCGCATGCCGGACCCCGCGACGGACCCCGCGTGGGATCTCACGACGGACCGCACGACCGCTCCCACTTCGAGGCCGGTGTCCGCCGGCATCCGCACCCCCGTCCCAGTCGCCGCTTCCGCCTCGACCTGCACCGCCATCTGTGGGACGCGCGCAGGACCGATGAGCTGCGCGTGCGGTCCGGGGCCGACCTGGCGCCCGCCGACGGCCGCCCCGAGAACCCGGATCCGCCGGGAATCGCGCTGCGGGGGCGCGGGTGTGCCGTGGATCGCTGGGCGGCCGAGGCGGGGATTCTGCTCCAGTCCCAGGGGCGGACGACCGGTACCGTCGCCGTGCGGCTCGGGGCCCGGGACCGGCTGGTCCTGGAGGTGGTCGCGGACAGGGACGGCGTCGGGCCGCCGGGTGTGCGGATCGCGACGGCGCCCACGGACGGCAGCGTCTCCGCGCTGCCCGTCCTGCCCGACGCGGCCACCTGGCTGCCGCCCGACCTGGAACTGATACGTACCGGTTCGATCGAGGTCGAGCGGCTGCATCCGCTGGTCGCCTCGGCGCTGGTACCGGATCACTCGCCGACCGCTTCCTCCCGGGCGCTGGAGCGCGCCCCGGCCGGTCCCTCCCGGACGCCGGGCTGGGCCGGACAGCCACGCCTCGTGGACTGCCGGGGAGCCCGGCACCGTATCGGTCTGGTCGACGGGGTGCTGGCGGCGCTGGACCACGACCCGGCCGAGATCCGTCGGGAGGAACTGCTGGTCGCGCTGACCGGCACACCGCTTCCCTGCCTGCGGGCCATCGACGAGGCGCACCGTCGTCCGGACTGCCTCACCGGGGTCCGCGAACGCCTGATCCATGGCGACACCGCCGGTGCGCTGGATGTCGTCGAGGGCCTGCTGGGTCCGGACGCGGTGCTGCGCAGCGGCCCGCTACGGGACGAGCTCGAGGCGGCCGCGCTACGGCGGATCACGTACGGCCTGTTCAGAGCGGGCATGACCGGCCCCGCCCCCGGATCCGGCCGCCTGCTCCCAGGCCTCGACCGCCCCCGTTGGCTCCGAGCGCACCCGCGCCACACGGCCGCTCGCTGACCCGGGGATCTCCGCCCTGCGCCCACCAGGCCACCAAGCACACCCACCGAGCACACCCACCGAGCACCCCACCAAGCACATCCACCGAGCGCCCACCCACTCGTTCCACCACGACCCGAAGGTGATGAAATATGCCCACATGTACCCCGTTCGTTGCGACCGACACTCCTGCCGACCCGGCCCCCGCCTCCCAGATCGACGTAGCCGGCGCGTTGCTGGCGCTGCTGCGTGACGCCGGCACCGAACCGCGCCCCGACATCCAGCTGGAGGCACTGACGCTGGCCGTGGCCGCCGACCTGCCCGTGCTCCTGTGGGGTGAGCCGGGGATCGGCAAGACCGCGGCCCTGACCCAGCTCGCCGCGGCCCTGGACCTTCCGCTGACCACCGTGATCGCCAGCGTGCACGAGCCGTCCGACTTCTCGGGACTGCCCATCGTCGGCGACGACCCCGCGCAGCAGGGCGTCCCGATGGCTCCGCCGGACTGGGCGGTGCGACTGGTACGGGCGGGCCGCGGGCTGCTGTTCCTGGACGAGCTGTCCACCGCGCCACCGGCCGTCCAGGCCGCCCTGCTCCGCCTCGTCCTGGAGCGGCGGATCGGCGCCCTTCAACTGCCGCCCGAGGTCCGGATCGTGGCTGCCGCCAATCCGCGGTCCTCGGCCGCCGACGGCTGGGAGCTGAGCCCGCCGCTGGCCAACCGGTTCGTGCACCTTCAGTGGACCCACGACCACGAGGTCGTGGTGCGCGGCCTCGGGGGGACATGGCCGCGGGCGACACTGCCCCGGCTCGACCCGGAGCGGTTGCCGGAGGCCGTGGACTTCGCCCGCCGCGCGGTGTGCGGGCTCCTCTCCGCCCGCCCCGGGCTCGTGCACCGGCTGCCCAGCAGCGAGACGCGCCGGGGCGGTCCCTGGCCGTCGCCCCGAAGCTGGGAGATGACCCTGGGCCTCGTCGCCTTCGCCACCGCGGCCGGCTCCTCCCGGGAAGTGCTTTCCCTGCTGGTCAGGGGCACGGTGGGGGACGGTCCCGGGCTGGAACTGCTGGCAAGCCTGGACCGGATGGACCTCCCGGACCCCGAGACGCTGCTCGCCGACCCGGCGGGTGCCGACCTGCCCGAGCGGGGGGACCTCCGCCAAGCCGTGCTCGACGGTGTGGTGGCCGCGGTCCGTGGGCGTCCGGAGAAGTCCCGTTGGGACGCGGCGTGGGCGCTCCTGGTGCGGGCGCTGGAGACCGGGGCCCCGGACCTGGTGGTCGTCCCGGCGACCACACTCGCCTCGCTGCGCCAGGAGGACTGGGACGTTCCGGCGGCGATCGAGCGGCTGGCCGGCGCGGTGTCCCTGTCCCGGCGGGCGGACCGGGCGGCGGTCCGCACCGCCGCCGCCACGAAGGCCCGACGATGACCGCGCCCGCACCGGGGACACTGGACCTCGACAAGCTCTTCGCCGCCCGGCTGCACGCCGCCCGGGTCCGGCCCTACCTGGCCACGGCGCTGTTCGCCCTGCACACCGTGGAGTCGCGGCGCGTGCCGACGATGGCCGTCGACCGGCACTGGCGCTGCTACGCCTCGCCGGCGTTCGTGGACCGGACCCCGGTGGAGGAACTGGCCGGGGTGTGGGTGCACGAGGTGTCGCACCTCCTGCGCGACCACCACGGACGCGGGGACAGGGTCGCGCGGGAGCGTGGACTGACCGGCCCGGGGGAACGGCTGCGCATGAACATCGCCGCGGACTGCGAGATCAACGACGACGCGTTCGGCGACGGACTGCTCCGGCCCGAAGGCGCCGTCACGCCACGGTTCTTGCAGCTGCCCGAGGGACAGCTCATGGAGGACTACCTGCGCCAGTTCCGCCTCGGGACGCTCACCCGGAACCTGGCCTGGCTGGACTGCGGAAGCGGCGCCGACGGACTCGAACGGGAGTGGGACCTCGGCCCGGACGGCGCCCACGGCCTCAGCCCGCAGGAACGGGACGCCGTCCGGTTCCGGGTGGCGCAGGGCATCACCGCCCGTCCGGGAGACACCCCGAACGGGTGGCGGCGGTGGGCGGACGAAGCGTTCCACCCGCCGCAGCCCTGGCGCGAGTTGCTGGGCGCGGCGGTCCGCTCGGCGGCCTCGGCCTCCGGCGTGGGGGAGGACTACACGTACGGACGGCCGTCGCGGCGCTCGGCCGGGGTGCCCGGCGTCGTGCTGCCGAGCCTGCGGCGCAGGCCGCCGCGGGTCTGCGTGGTCATCGACACCTCCGGGTCGGTCAGTGACGCCGAACTGGGCAGCGCGCTCCTCGAGGTCACCGCCATCTCCCGCGCCGTGGGCGGCCGCAGCGACCTGGTCACCGTGGTGCCGTGCGACGCCGCGGCCCCGATCGCGCATTCGCTGTGCCGTGCCGAGGGAATACCGCTGATGGGCGGCGGGGGTACGGACCTGCGCACGGGCTTCGCCAAGGCGCTCCGGGCACAGCCCCGACCGGACGTCGTCGTGGTCCTGACGGACGGGCAGACACCGTGGCCGGACCGGCCGCCGTGCCGGACGGTGGTGGGTCTGTTCCCCCGGGAACCGGCGGCAGGGTCGGGGGGCGAGGACGATCCCGACTACACACCGGACGCACCGCCCGCGTGGGCACGGGTGGTGGCCATCGGGTAGCCCCCGCCGCCCGATGAGCCCGACACGTCGCGTCGCCCGCCGCGGTCACGGCTTCGTCGTCACGGCCACGTCGTCATGCCTTGGCGAAGACCACCCACACCTGCCCCTTCGCGAAGTTCATCGGCGCACCGTCGGTGGTCGTGAACTCCGTGCCGTCGCCGGCGGTCGGGCGCTTCCAGTCGACGTCGAAGACCTTGCCGTCGCGCAGCACCTTCGCCGTCCCCGAGCCCACCGTCTCCGTGTACGGCGTGTTGTTGCCGAGGACGTCGTGGTACTTGGAGTTGTGCACCTTCACGTACTGCACGACCACGGTCGCGGGCGCCACCCGCTTCCCGTCCGTCGTCACCGTCGGTGTCCCGTCCATCGACACCAGCCAGCGGTGCTTGCTCGCCGACCAGGCGAAGGTGAAGCGGGCCGCGGGGAAGCGCACCGTGCGCGAGGTCTCCGGGCTGCCGCCCGCCGGGGCGGCACCGAAGTGGAACCCGGTGGTGAGGGCGGCGGCCCCCGGCGCGGAACGCATGAGCTGCTTCGGGTGCAGGAAGAGGTTGTGGGGGGCGATCTTGGAGGCACTGCGGTAATACGCGCTGGAGCCCTGATCGGCCGACACCGCGTGCAGGGGTGCCTTGGCGATGACCGGCAGCAGTTTGTGCTGGGCACCCGAGAAGGCGAGCGTCGGCTTGTCGAACTGGCGCAGCAGCTCCAGGTCCGACTCGCGCGCACTGCGCACCGGTCCGACGGCCGTGGGCAGCTTGCTTGCGTAGATGGCCATCAGCCGGCTCAGACCGCCCTCGACCTGCTCCGCGTAGACGACGTCCGCCGCGTCGAGACCCGTCTGAGGGCGCGCCGCGCTCACATTGTCGATCTTCACGGCGAGTACGGGACCGGCGTCGGCGGTACTGGAGGGGCTCTGGGCCGGCCCCGTCTCCTGCCCTTGGCTGAAGCTCGGCGCCGGGGCGCGTCCGTCGTCGGTGGCGCTACTGCCCGAGGAGCAGCCCGTCATCAGAGAGCCCGCCGCGGCGACGGTCAGCAGCGCCGCCGTCATCGCGCCGCACCGCGTCCGCGCCATCTGTCGCATGCTCAACGTGCCACCCCGTCCAATGCCATCGATTGTGCGCTCATAGGTTCATCGGTGGCCATACCCGCTCACTTCTGTTCGCGCGCGTCGAGTTGGGCCGATCAGCCCACTTATTGGACCGATCGGGCCGCGGGTCGGTTGTGCGGGTGACAGCGTCAGTTCTGCGGGCCGAGGATCTCCGCGAGGTCGTACCCGACGGGCTCGTCCAACTGGCTGTACGTGCAGCTCTCCGCGGTCCGGTCCGGGCGCCAGCGGCGGAAGCGGGCCGTGTGCCGGAACCGCACGCCGTTCTCCATGTGGTCGTACGCCACCTCCGCCACGCGCTCGGGCCGCAGCGGCACCCAGGAGAAGTCCTTCTTCGTCGACCACCGGCTGGGCGCGCTCGGCAGTCGCGCGGACTCGTGCGCCGACTCCTGCGACCAGGCCGCCCAGGGATGCCGCTCGACGTCCTCCATGCGCAGCGGCTCCAGCTCCTCCACCAGCTGTGCCCGCTGTTTCATCGGGAAGGCGGCGCTCACCCCCACGTGCTGGAGGGTGCCCCCGTCGTCGTACAGACCGAGCAGCAGGGAACCGACGACGGGCCCGCTCTTGTGGAGGCGGTACCCCGCGACGACGACGTCCGCGGTGCGCTCGTGCTTGATCTTGAACATGGCCCGCTCGTCCTGCCGGTAGCGCAGGTTGAGCGGCTTGGCGATGACCCCGTCGAGGCCCGCGCCCTCGTACTGCTCGAACCACCGCTCCGCCACCTCGCGGTCCGTGGTCGCCGGTGCCACGTGAACCGGGGCCGTCACCCCGGACAGCGCCATCGTCAGCAGGGCCCGCCGGTCGCCGAGGGCCACGTCGAGCAGCGACTCGTCGGCCAGTGCCAGCAGATCGAAGGCCACGAAGGAGGCGGGAGTCTTCTCCGCCAGCATCCGCACCCGGGAGTCCGCGGGATGGATGCGCTCGGTGAGCGCGTCGAAGTCGAGCCGGCCCTCCCTGGCGATCACGATCTCGCCGTCCATCACACACCGCTCCGGCAGCCGCTCCCGCAACGCCGCCACCAGCTCGGGGAAGTACCTGGTCAGCGTCTTGCCGGTACGACTGCCGAGCTCGACCTCGTCGCCGTCGCGGAACACGATCGCGCGGAACCCGTCCCACTTCGCCTCGTACTGCATGTCCGGCGGGATCTTCGCCACGGATTTGGCGAGCATCGGCTTCACGGGCGGCATCACCGGCAGATCCATGCTTCGATTCTGCGGCGACACGATGCCTTTCGCCCGGTGTGCGAGCTGTGCGGGCTGGGCCTACCGTGGCTCGCATGGCCGATGCGGTGGAACTCGACGCAGCCGGGAGGACCGTACGTCTGTCCAGCCCGGGCAGGATCTTCTTTCCGGAGCGCGGCTTCACGAAGCTGGACCTCGCCCAGTACTACCTGTCCGTCGGCGAGGGCATCCTGCGCGCCCTGCGCAACCGCCCCACCACCCTGGAGCGGTACCCGGAGGGCGTCACGGGCGAGAGCTTCTTCCAGAAGCGGGCGCCCAAGAACATGCCCGACTGGATCCCGACCGCGCACATCACCTTCCCCAGCGGGCGCACCGCCGACGAGATGTGCCCCACCGAGGTCGCGGCCGTGGTGTGGGCCGCGCAGTACGGCACCCTCACCTTCCACCCGTGGCCGGTGCGCCGCGACGACGTCGACCACCCCGACGAGCTCCGCATCGACCTCGACCCGCAGCCCGGCACGGACTACGAGGACGCCGTGCGCGCCGCCCATGAGCTGCGCGAGGTCCTGCACGAGTACGGCGACCTGCGCGGCTGGCCCAAGACCTCCGGCGGCCGAGGGCTGCATGTCTTCGTCCCGATCGCGCCGCGCTGGACCTTCACCCAGGTCCGCCGGGCCGCGATCGCCGCCGGGCGCGAACTCGAACGCCGGATGCCCGACCAGGTGACCACCGCCTGGTGGAAGGAGGAACGCGGCGAGAAGATTTTCGTCGACTACAACCAGACCGCGCGGGACCGCACGATCGCCTCCGCCTATTCGGTACGGCCCCGCCCGCACGCCCCCGTCTCCGCGCCCCTGCGCTGGGACGAGGTGGCCGAAGCGCGTCCTCGGGACTTCGACCTGGCGACCATGCCCAAGCGCTTCGCCGAACTCGGCGATGTGCACGCCGACATGGACGACCACGCCTTCTCCCTCGAAGCGCTCCTGGAGCTGGCCAGCCGCGACGAACACGACCACGGTCTCGGGGACCTGCCGTATCCCCCCGAGTACCCGAAGATGCCGGGCGAGCCCAAACGGGTACAGCCGAGCCGAGCCAAGCGCGAGGACGGCTAGGGCACGGCTAGGGCCTGTCCGCCGGATCGTCACCCGCCTCGGGGGCGGTCGATGGCTGGGCGTGGTGGCGCCGTGTCACCCGTCGAGCGCCGCCACCAGCCGGCGGCAGTCCCTCAGCAGGGCCTCGTCGGAGGCGACGTCGTAGCGCATGTTCCCTTGGGTGTTGTCGTTGCGGTGGCGGCGCGGCGATGCCAACTCCCGGCGTATGAGGGGCAGTGCCGGTGCCGCGGCCGGACCCATCTCGACCAGGCAGGCCGCCGTTTCCGGGCGGCCGGCAGGGGTCGCCGTCCATGCCTCGATCAGCACCGGTAGCACTTCGTCGGCGTCGCCGGTCACTCTCCACAGGGCGACGGCCGCAGGGGCACCGCCGGCACCGGCTGCCATCAGCTCCCGCAAGCGCGGCGCCAGCGGGGCGGCCGCCGGGCCGAGCGCGGCTATGATCCGCAGCGCCGCGGACCTCCCGGACCACCAGTCCAAGTCGAGTCCCTCGCGTACGACGGGCAGCACGGGTCCGGATTCGCCGCTCACCGCCCAGAGCGCCTCCGCCGCGTCCAGCCGGGCGTCGGCCGGGAGGGCGGCGTCAGTCACCAACTCCCGTATGCGCGGAGTCGCTCCGGCAGCCGACCGTCCGTACCGCGCGAGAACACGTAGAGCTCGCCAGTGTGTCGTGCGGCCCGACTCCACTTCCAGCATTCCGAGGAAGAGCGGCAACGCCTCGGGCGGCGCGAGCACACGCAGCGCGTCGATCAGACGGTCCTTCTCACGGCTCCACTCACCGGGCGGCAGAGCGGACAGCCTGCGATGCAGCACCGGCCCCAGTGCTGCCGCCGTGTCGGAACCGATCGCCTCGATCCATCCGGCCAGATACTCCGGGACGTCGCCGCCCTCCTCCAGCACCTCGACCAGCGCCGGAACGGCCCGCGCATCCCCCTGCCGGGCCAATGCCTCGAGCGTCCTGCCGAAGAGCGTCCACTGCCACCCCACGGGCTCCCACTCGTCGGCCCACACCTCTGCGCACGCCGCGAGCATGTCCCCGACGACCTGGGCGATCGGCGCCACGTACCCCAGCTCGCTCAGCGCGCTCTTCGAGAGGCGGTCGTCCTCCTCGATGACCTGGCGCGCGAGCAGGAACACCGGAAGATCGTTCGGCGCGCGCCAGCCCGTCAGCAGCATTCCGCCCATCCGGACGGCCGCCATGCGCTGGCCCCAGTCCTGGCTGCACAACTGCTTGTTGAGCAGCTCGAAGCGTGTCTCCGTGCGGTCGCCGAGTGCCCGGTGCAGGTCCTCCAGGAGATCGTCGGCGACATCGGCGTCGATGCTCTCGCGATGCCCGGCCTCCAGCTCCCGCAGATACGACACCATCGTGTCCGTACGCGGCCGCTCCGGCTCCGCCTCCGTTTCCGCGTCCCCGTCGGGGCCGTGCTTGGCCTCGCAGGCCAGCCGCATCACCTCCAACGCCAGCTCCGTGGTGTTCCGCGGCAGCGAGTCCGGTGCGCAGAGCGCCAGTTGGGCCAAGGCGGTCATGCGTAGCTCGGGATCGGACGTGCGGTCCACGAGGTCCCGCAGCACCGGTCCCGCCTCGGCGCCGAGCGTCCTCGCGTGATCGACGGACAGTCTGCCGAGCGCGCGAGCCAGGCAGCGTGCGGCCTCGGGGTTCCCCTCGACGGGCAGCCGCCCGCGCAGCGCCGCGAACACCCGCACCGGGTCGGAGTGCAGATGCGCCAGCGCGCCCGGAAGCGCCGCACGCAACTGCGGATCGGGGTCGTCCAGCAGTTCGAGGAAGAAACCGGCGCGCCCGCGGATCAGCTCCGACGCCTCGATGAAGGGCCGGATCCACGCGGCGTCCTCCTCCTCGTCCTCGAAGACGCCGCCCAACTCCTTTGGGTCCGGCTCCTTCTCTCCCGCGATGCTGCGCAGCAGTCCGACGATCGAGCCCCGGTCGGCCACCGTCGGTGTGGCGACCAGCTCGAAGAGGAACGGCACGCACGCGACCGTGCTGTCGTACACATCCCCCTGGTGGTGCACCGCCCCGTACATCCCGTCCAGCGCGATGTCCCGCCGGGCAGGGTCGTCCGAGGCGAGACCCCACAGCAGCTCCGGGACGTCCGTCGCCGAGTCCGTATAGGCGTGTCCCATCGACGCCCAGTCGACATCCTCGATCCCCGTGAACACATGAACCTCCCCCGTGGTCGATGGCGTACGGCTGCCACTGATCACAGCATGCCGCACGCCACTGACAACGGGTCCCGCGGAATCGGGAGGGCGCTTCAGATGACGCTGATGTCCAGCACCGCCCAGTCGCTGGAGGACTCGTTCCGCACGTAGAGACGCGGGCCCCGGCAGACGATCCGGTGGTGGCTGCCGAGGCCACCGCCGTCGGGACGGAGCAGGCGGCCGTGTGCGACCTGTTCCACCGTCTTCTCGGTGTCTTCTCGGTCAGACGGCAGCCGACGATCCGGTCGGGTTCGCCGTACGGGCCGAGGAACACCAGCGCGGTCGGCATGGACGGCGAACGCGTGCGCGCCCCGCACCGGGTTCGCGCGGGCGCGCACCACGTGGTTGTCGCGGATCTCCAGGAGAGGGAAGTCGGTGTAGGGACAGGCACAGACGGCCCGGGTGCCGACGTTCAGGGCGTAGCAGTCGCAGATCTCGTCGTGGTCGGGACCGGGCTTGTACGCCCAGAGCGGTTCGCCGGCGCTGCTCCAGCGTCGCAGGCACGGTCGGTTCAACTCGTCGTCACCGAAGACGCCTTCGTCGAAGTAGCCGACCCAGATGTCACCGGCCTCGTCGACCAGGAGATCCTCGATGGCGTCGCCCACGCGGAAGGTGTGCGAGGTGCGACCCAGGACGTCGAACACCTGGACATGCTCCTCACCGCGCCGACTGCGGGCGTTCGCGAGGACGAAGACGCCGTCGGGCAGCGCGTCGAACCGGGCGAACCGTGCTCGCACCGCACTGAGTTGTGTCTCGTACGGCCGCCCGCCCTCCTCGACCGTGACGACGAGCGCGTCGTACGGATTCTCGCGGAGGGGGTCGGGCGGTCGCTCGGTGAGCGGCCAGTGGACGCGTCCGTAGGCGTCGACCGTGCTGTACAGGACATGCCGGTCCCGGTAGACACGCGGGAGACGGGCGTACGGAGCCAAGCGGGTGGCCGGGCGGTCAGGCGACATGGGCCTTTCTCATGGTCATGGCGTGATCCTCGCCAGGGGGAACTGCCCGCGCAACGCACTTTCGGCGGCGTGGACGTCGGTCGGGGAGCGCTCTCAACGCGTGCTGCCCGGGGCTATCCTTCTTGGCAACCGCCGAGGAGGAGCCCTGAGGTGACCGAGACAGTGTCGCGCCCCACGCTGGAGGCCGTGGCCGCGCGAGCCGGGGTCTCACGGGCCACCGCCTCGCGCGTCGTCAACGGCGGCGACGGAGTGCGCGAACCGCTCGTCGAGCGGGTCAGACGGGCCGTCGAGGAGCTCGGCTACGTCCCCAACCAGGCCGCCCGAAGCCTGGTCACCCGGCGCCACGACGCCGTCGCCGTCGTCATCGCCGAACCGGAGACCAGGGTCTTCGCCGACCCCTTCTTCGCCCTCCAGCTCCGCGGCATCAGCAAGGAGCTGACCGCGCACGACTCGCAGCTCGTCCTGCTGCTCACCGAGGGCCGCGACGACCACGCGCGCGTCGGCCGGTATCTCGCCGGCGGCCATGTCGACGGCGCGCTCGTCTTCTCGCTGCACCTCGACGACCCGCTGCCGGAGCTGATCCACGGCGCGGGCGTGCCGACCGTGTTCGGCGGGCGACCCGACTGGGGCGACGGCGCGCGGCGGGCCGTCTATGTCGACAGCGACAACCGGGGCGGCGCCCGCGAGGCCGTACGCCATCTC
This sequence comes from Streptomyces sp. NPDC111656, assembly GCF_055656965.1. NCBI lineage: Bacteria > Bacillati > Actinomycetota > Actinomycetes > Kitasatosporales > Streptomycetaceae > Streptomyces > Streptomyces sp. NPDC111656. The sequence continues at coordinate 607,684 of NZ_JBVKCA010000003.1, read as the reverse complement.
GTCGGACTCGGCCGCACCCGCGTCGCGCACATCACCGGCGCCCTCGACCAGACCTCCGCCGTCGACCGGCTCGACGGCTTCCGGGACGTCATGGGCGACGCCGATCCGCGGCTCGTCGTCGAGGGCGACTTCACGCCCGCGGGCGGCGAGCGTGCGATGCGGGAGCTGCTGGAGCGCTGCCCGGACGTCGACGCGGTGTTCGCGGCGAACGACCTGACGGCCTCGGGAGCCCTGCGGGTGCTGCGCGAGCGGGGGCGGCGGGTGCCGGACGACGTCGCCGTGATCGGGTTCGACGACATGCTGCCGGTCGCCGAACAGACGGACCCACCCCTGACGACGGTCCGTCAGGACATAGAGGAAATGGGCCGGTTGATGGCTCGACTGCTGCTGCGGGACCTCGATCGCCGGGCGGGCAAGCAGGGGGCGGACGGTGGCCCGGCGGGCGTGGTGCTGCCGACGACGTTGGTGCGACGGGTTTCCGCGTAGGACCGTCCTCGTGGTGCGCCCGCCCGCTCGGGTTCGCCTCCGTTCCGTGCCGTCAGTCCCGGTGTGGCCCCAAGTTGCCCAGGAACGTGCCGAGTTGGGGCGCGGTGAGCGACGGCTCGGGCAGCGGGGCGGCGGTGGGGGAGGCGCGCAGTCCGTCGAGGAGGAGGGCGAGGGGGCGGCGCCAGGCGTCCGGGGCGGTGCTCGTGAGGGCCGGGACGGCGCGGCCGAGTACGGCCAGCGCGACGAGGAGGTCCTCGGTGGTGAGATCGTCGCGGACCGTGCCCTGTTCGCGGCCGCGGCGCAGGAGCACCTCCACCGTCTCCCGGTTGTGGGCGTGCACGGAGTCGAGGGAGTGGACGCCCTCCAGATGGGTGGTCATCAGATCGTTGGCACCGCGGTCGGCGGCGAGGCCCTCGAAGACCTCTTCGGCGTATCCCAGCAGACCCGCCCAGGCGTCCTCGGCGGTCCGGGCCCGTTCTCCGGCGTCCATGGTCTGCGTGAGCGAGTCGCTGAAGACCGCGTCGACCAGCGCGGCGCGGCTGGGGAAGTGCCGGTAGAGCGTGGCGTTGCCGACACCGGCCCGGCGTGCGATGACATCGAGCGGCGCGTCCAGGCCCTGCGCGGCGAACACCTCGCGAGCCGCCTCGACCAGCAGCTCGCGGTTGCGCCGCGCGTCGCGCCGCCGCACCGGATCGGGCCCGTTCACGTCGACCTTCATCATGTCGCCTCTCGGAAGTTCCGGGGAGCGCTCCCCGGAACTGATGGTATCGCCGAATCGAGAACTGGGGAGTTATCCCCGTTTTCTGGACAGGGTGCAGCAGAGCGGAGCAGGGCGGGGCAGGACCGGGGAGAGGGTCGGTGGGGCCCACGTGCAAGAGCCCCACCGGCCTCGCTCGTACGCTCAGCTCTCCCGAGCCGCGCTCTTGATGACCGCGAAGCGCGCCCCGTACGGGTCGGCGAGCTTCGCCATGCGGCCGACGCCCTCCAGGTCCGTGGCGGGCATACGGACCGTGCCGCCCAACTCCTGGGCCTTGCTGACGGTGGCGTCCGTGTCGGTGACCTCGAAGTACGGCAGCCAGTACGCGCCCTGCTGGGCCTCGGTCGGGTCGTCGGCCAGCGGGACGACGCCGCCGAACATGTCCGACTCCTCCGCCCCGGCGGGGTTGATACAGGTGTACGTGCCGCCGGGGAACGGAGTGGCCGAGGTCTCCCAGCCGAACACGGAGTTGTAGAACGCGGCGGCCGCCGGCTCGTCCGGGGTGTAGAGCTCGACCCAGCACAGCGAACCCGGGTCACCCGCCACGTCGATGCCCTTGGTCAGGCCCGGCTGCCAGATGCCGAAGGGCACACCCGCCTCGTCCCCGAGAATCGCCATGTGACCCTGGCTCATGACATCCATGGGCTGGACGATCACACTGCCGCCGGCCTGCTCGGCCGCCTTGGCCGTGGCCTGCGCGTCGGGGCTCTGGAAGTACACCGTCCAGGAAGGCGGGCCCTGTTCCTCGGTGGTCTGCATACCGCCCGCGGCGGTCTTTCCGGCGAGCTGGAAGAAACCGTAGCCGCCGGAGTCGGGCCCTGCCGACTGGAACTGCCAGCCGAAGAGGCCGCCATAGAAGGATGTGGCGCCTTCGATGTCGGGGGTGCCGATATCGAGCCAGTTCGGAGCGCCGGTGACAAAACGGGTGGTGAGCATGTTGTGCCCTCCTTTGAGGGGTCCCGTTGCCTGTAGTGCCGAGTCTGGCACCGCCCACTGACAATCGCCGCCAGGACTCCCGCCGCGGGCAGGAGAGACCATTGCGATTACCCTGGGTGATCGGTTATGTTTGTTTTGTTTTCATACTTTGCGGCGAGCCGCCTGGCACCTCGGAACGTGGCGTTGATCCCACGTTGATCGAACGTTTTTCGCCGCGCGGCACGATTCTCGTCATGCACACCGACACCATGACCCCGGCCGACTCCGCCTGGCAGGAGCAGGCGTTGTGCGCGCAGACCGGGGCCGATTTCTTCTTTCCCGAGCCGGGCAGCTCGGTGCGTGAGGCAAAGCGCATCTGCGGGATGTGCGAGATGCGCTCCGCCTGCCTGGAGTACGCGCTGAACAACGACGAACGCTTCGGGGTCTGGGGTGGCCTGTCCGAGAAGGAACGGCTCAGCCTCCGGCGCTCGGACCAGAACTGACGCCTACGACGCCGAGACCGGCCCCAACAACGCCGAGACCGGCCCCTGCGACGCCGGGCCCCGCGCCGGACGCCGTGAACAGCCGTGTCCGGGCGGCGCCTTGCCCTGGTCCGGAGCCCTGCCGTAATTCGGTGGGGCGAACCGGTGGCGGTGGTTAGGATCGCCGTGGCGCACCCGGGCGTAGAGCAGAGGCAGACTCGCCGCCCTCTCAAGGCGGATACGCCGGTTCGAATCCGGTCGTCCGGGCTGCGTCCGGCCGGGCGGACCGGGACAGCAGGGTCCTGTGGAGCAGAGGCAGACTCACCGCCCGTCCAAGGCGGATACGCCGGTTCGAATCCGGTCAGGACCACGGCGGCGCACACGCGGGGCGGGGACACATGGGTGACGGCGGCGCGATCACACAGGACGAACTGGCGGCGTTCCACCGTACGGTCGGCAAGCTGCGGGCGCTGCCCGTCGACGACCCGGTGAGGCTGCGCGCCGAACAGGTCGCCGCGTCCTTCGCGAGAGACGGTCGGGTGCGCAGGCGCAAGGTGCGCGGCGCCGAACTCTCCGCCGCCGACGCGGCCGTGATGGCCGCGACCGCGACGGGCGCGCTCGACCGGCGGGAGGACGCACCGCTCGCCCGTCGCGGAGACGGCGGCCTCTTCGTGAAGCCCCGCTCCTGCTATGTCTGCAAGACGCCCTATCGACAGGTCGACGCCTTCTACCACCGGCTGTGCCCGGCATGCGCCGCCGACAACACCACCCGGCGTGCGCTCACCACCGACCTGAGCGGCCGTCGCGCGCTGCTCACCGGAGGCCGGGTCAAGATCGGCTTCCAGCTGGCCCTGATGATGCTCCGCGACGGCGCCGAACTCCTGGTCACCAGCCGCTTTCCGCACGACACCAGGCGACGCTTCCGCGCCGAACCGGGCAGCGCGAAGTGGCTGGACCGGCTGACGGTGCTGGCGGTGGATCTCCGTGATCCGCGCCAGGTGCTGGGGATCTGCGAGCAGTTGAGGCAGGAGGGCGAGCCCCTCGACATCCTGGTCAACAACGCCGCGCAGACGGTACGGCGGCCCGCCGACTCGTACGCGCTGCTGGCCGCCGGGGAGCGCGCCGTACTGCCCGAAGGGGCCCGGGAGGCACCGGGGTTCACACCGATGCGGGTGCTGGCCGGTGGTGGTCCCTCGGCGCTCCCCGCGGCGCTGCGGGAGGCCGACGAGGCAGGGCTGCTGCCCGACCCCTCCCCGGAGAACTCCTGGTCGGCCCGGCTGGGCGCACTCGACCCGGCCGAGGTCCTGGAGACCCAGTTGGTCAACGCGCTCGCCCCGGCGCTGCTCTGCGACCGGCTGCTGCCCCTGCTGCTCGCCTCGCCCCACCCGCGGCGATATGTCGTCAACGTGACCGCCGTCGAGGGCCGCTTCGCCGTACGCAACAAGATGGCCGGCCACCCGCACACCAACATGGCCAAGGCCGCGCTCAACATGCTCACGCGCACCAGCGCCGCCGAACTCGCCGAACAGGGCGTGCACATGTGCGCCGTCGACACCGGCTGGATCACCGACGAGAACCCCGCTCCCAAGAAGGAGCGGATGGCGGGCGCGGGGTTCCGCACCCCCCTCGACATCGTGGACGGAGCGGCCCGGGTGTACGACCCGATCGTGCGGGGCGAGGCGGGCGCACCCGTGTCCGGGGTGTTCCTCAAGGACTACCGGGCGGCGGAATGGTGACCGAGCCGGAGCGGAAGCCGGACCCGCGGTTCGCGGGCGTACCGCCGGTCGCACCCCGCCCCTTGGCCGAACTCGCCCCGCTGCTCGACTGGTTGCGCGACGGCCGTCCGGCCGGCGAGCGACTGGACTTCACGGCCGGTACGGCGCTGCCCGACGGGCGCCTCGACCTGTGCAAGCAGGGGCTCGGAGCGCGGGGCGCGGCGCTGGTCGCCGAGGCTCTCTCCGAGATGGCGGGCGTCTCGGACAGGCCCTCTCCCGTACGGCATCTGCTGCTCGGCACCGACGGGCTCGGCGACGAGGGTGCCGCCGCGGTCGCCGCGCGTGCCGAGGTCGAGACGCTGTATCTCGGCTGCAACGGGATCACCGCCGGCGGCGCCTGCCGCATCGCCGACAACCTGCGCGCCTCGCCGCGGGTCGTCACGGGCGTCTGGCTCAAACGCAACCCGCTGGGCAGCGAGGGAGGGCGGGCCGCGGCCGAACTCGTCGAGTCCGCACGGTCGTTGCGCACACTGGACCTCGTGCAGACCAGGCTCGACGCGACGGGCGCCGTCGTCCTCGCCGACGCCCTCCTCGCCGCGACGGAGAACGGCCGCCGCGTCGAGCGGCTGTTCGTGGGCGGCAATCCGCTCGGCGCGGCGGGCGCGGTGCCGCTGTCCGCGCTCATCGCCGAGGGCGCGGTCGACGAACTCTACGTATCCGCAGCGGGGTTGGGCGACGCGGGCGCGCTGCGTCTCGCCGACGCGCTGGCGCGGGCACCGCACGGACGGCTCGCCCGGCTCTCCGTCGCCAGCAACGGCATCGGCTCGAGCGCCGCTGCCCGGCTGGTGGCGGCGGCGACCGCGGCGGGGGTCACCCTGCTCGACCTCGGGCGGGTGCGGGCGGCCGCGGTGCTCGGCGCCGCCGACAACCGCGTCGACCTCACGGCGGCCACCGACATCGCGCACACCCTCGCGAGCGCCGAACACCGCCTCACCCACCTCGTCCTCGCCCACACCGGCATGCGCAGCCGCGAGGCCCACCGCCTCCTCGACACCGCCCCGCGCGCCGCGACCGCGACCCGGTTCGTGCTGGGGCAGTCCATCGCGACCAGTGTGAAGCGGCGCCTGGACGCGCTCAGCGCACACATCCCGATGCCGTCGGTCCCGGCCGACGTCGCCGCCGTACGCAGCGTCCACCGCACGGTGCCGCTACGCTCGGACTCAAGGGCGGGGCCGTAGCGCAGAGGCAGGCGCACCTGGTCTCCAAAACCGGAACACGCTGGTTCGAATCCAGCCGCCCCGCCCCCCTTCCCCTCAGGGGTTTCCGACGATGGCCCCGGCTCGCCGGAGCGCACCGGGAAACCAGTACGCCGCGCGCGCTTCAGCAGGGCACAATCCCCGCATGGATCGCACCCCGCAGCGGCACGCCGAAAGTCTGCTCAACGCCCTCGACCCGCTGCCCTTCCCCCAGCGCATGCGCGAACTCGCCCTGCGGGTGGGGGAGCTGGTTCCGCTGCGGCCGGTGCTGGAGGAGCTCGAATCCCGCGGACCGTACGAACGGGGGATCGCCGTCGTCGCGGCCGCCGTCGGCCGCGACGACGAGTGGATCGCGGACCGCATCGCCGACCCGGACGCCTACGTGCGCGGACACGCCCTCCAGGTCGCGGACAGCCTCCAAGTGCCCGACTCCGCCTATGAGTCGGCGCTCGACGACGCCCCGGAGGCGGTCCGCCGGGAGCTGTTGCGCGCGATCGTCGCGGGACGGCGCACGGCACTGGCCGACCGGCTGCTGCCGGGGCTGCGGCGGGACTGGGGCGACGCCGAGGCGGCCCGTCTGCTGCCGGGCTGCGCGCCGGAGACGGTCGCTCGGCTGCTGCCCGAGCTCTTCCACGCCGTCACCGGCTGGAAGCTCCTCGCCAAGCGGCATCCCGGCACCCTTCTCGACGTCGCCGAAGGTGAGCTGGCGGCGCTCCCCGAGGCCCTGCGGGACACCTGGTGGGGCCGGTACGCCCGGGGCGTGGCCGCCACGGTCGCGACGCAGCCCCTGCGCGTGCTCGACCTTCTCGAACGCTTCGGGCCCGCCACCCTGCCCCTCCCGCTGCACGACCACTTCCCGCGGTTCGCGGCGGCCGACCCGAGCCTGCTGCTGCGCCTGCTGCTCAGCCCCACCGGATTCGCCGCGCGCCGCTATAGGTCCCTGAGGCCCACCGTGCTGCGCAGGCTGGCCCGTTCCGACGCGCCCGAACTCCTGGCATTCAGCAGGGTCCTGGCCGACTGGGGTGATCTCGCGCCGCTCGTCAAGGCGCTGCCGCCGGCGCGACGCCTCGCCTTCTACCGGGCCGCGCTGGAAGGCCGAGGAGCCGGACACGTCACCATCGACGCGTTCATCCTCGAGGTGCTGCCACGCAGTGGTGCCGCCGAAGAGGCCCGACGCATGGCGGCCGTCGCACGCGAGCACGGCGCCCTCTGGAACTCCCTGCTGCTCGCCGAGTCCTTCCTGCCCGTCGCGGAAGCACGCGAACGGCTCGTCGAGGCCACCCGCCGACCGGCCGCCGAAGACCGAGCCGAGGCCTGGCCGTTGCTCATCCGCAACGCCGCCCGCTCCGGCGACCACGCGGCCGTCACCTCCGTCCTGGAGGAGATGACCCGGCTGCGCAACGAACACGACCCGGTGCGCTCGGCCGCGCTCGGCGCACTGTCCGGGGTGCGGCCCGCGCTGTTCACCGAGGACGCCGAGCCGCACCTCGACCGCATCACCGCGGACGCCGTCGAGGCCCGCGACTCCTCGCCCGCCACCCGGCAGAATCTCAGCGACCTCGCCCTGTCCGTACTGCGCGAGCACGCGGCGGGCGGGCGTCGGGAGTTGGTGAACTGGGCCCTGCGCACCCTGGTCCGGATATCCGGCAACACCGGTCGCGCCGACCTCGGCCGTCTCGACACGGCCCTGCGGCGCGGCCAGGAGCACCAGGTGTACGACGCCCTGCGCCCCTGGATCGAGGCGGGCGCCGAAAAGGCCGACTACAGCCTCGCCTTCACGCTCGCCCGCGCGGTCGGGCGGCGCGCCGCCGGCATGCCCGAACTGCAGGAACTCCTCTGGCAGGCCATTCGGTACGGCAACGACGCGACCATGCGCCGTGCGATCGAACTGTGGCTCGAGCCCCCCGCGACCCGCGACGAACGGGTGGCCCGCGTCCTCGCGTTCGAACCGTCCGCGGGCGCGCAGGGGCCCGTCCTGCGGATCGTCACCCGGCGCCGCACCGACCTGCTCGACCCGCTGCTCGCCGAGACTCCTCCCTACGGCCGCTTCCTGACCAAGGGCACCCCCTGGACCGTACCGGTGGACCGTGACGTACGGCGCTGGGTGCCACGCCAACAGCGCGCGGTGGCACGACAGCTGGCGGACCAGGCCGAGGACGCCGCGCTGCCGCTCTTCGAGCGTGCCGCAGCCGTCGCGCAGGCCGCACTCGTCCCGGGCAGCGGCACCGATCTCGTTCGCCACTGGACCGGGTCCCCGGACGTGCTGCTCGCCGAGGCGGCGCTCGCCGCACTCGCCCGGACGGACCGGCCCGCCGACGCGCTGCCCGAGCTGCTGGCGCACGCGGATGGCGAGCGGGCCCGGGTCGCGGTCTACGCGGCCACGCAGGCCTCCCGGTACGCGGCACCCTCGCTTTTGGCCGCGCAACTGCGCGCGGTGCTCTTCGCGCCGCGCGCCAAGGTGACCAGCCGCAAGGAGGCCGCCCGGCTCGCCGCTGTACGGCTCCCGATGCCACGGGCTGCGGCGCTGCTGACCGAGGCGTACGCGGCGCCGGGCACTCATGTCGACGTCCGCGCCGCCATCGTGGCCTTCGCGGGCGGTCTGCTCGCCGAGGAACCGGTCTGGGGCATGCTGCGCGACGCCGCGGGCGCCGAGCCGGTACTGCGCACCGCGATCCTGCGCGTCACCCCGCTGGACCTGCCCGAGCCCCAACGCGAGCGGTACGCCGGGCTGGTTCGCGAGGTGTCGTCCACCGAAGACCCCGAGACCGCCACCCTCGCCTTCGACGCCCTGGCCCGCTGGGCGCCCTGGTCCCCCGAGTCGCCGACGGTCCTCGCCGACGCCGTCACCGATCTGACGGGACGCATCAGCTGGCAGGCGGCGGCCAATGGTCTGGTGACCGCGGCGGCGGGCTCACCACGCGGCGGCCGGGGCCTTCAGCAGGCGCTGCGGACGTTGGCGGAGGCGGAGACGGCCGCCGTGACGGAGGGGATCGGCCGCGCCGATGCCGGCGAGCGTCGCGACCGACCGGCCAGGCGGCGCGTCGACCACCTCGTGGTGCGCCTCGCCCAGCGGGCCAGAACGGCCCCGCGACCCATCCGGCCGGCGGCCCTCGCCGCCGGCGAGCTGCTCGCCGGGTACGACGCCTTCGTACCGCAGGCGGCCGCGATCACGGCGTTCCACCTGGACCTGGACGGGGAACCGGGGGACCTGGAGCGCCTGGCCGCGCTCACCGAGGGACGCCCGGCGCTGGCCGCACGGACGGCCCAGGAGCTCGGGGAGCGACTGCGACGGCGGGCACACGAGGGGGATCCCGACGTCCTGCTGGAGGTGGTGCGGCGGCTGGGCGCGCACGGCGGGCACGGCGAGGGGCTGCTCGCGGCGGCCGTCACCGGGGCGATCGGCGCCCGCACGGGCTGGGCCGCGCCCTGGCGGGAGCAGCTGAGAGCGCTGCGCCGTCACCCGGTGGCCGACGTGCGGGACGCGGCGCTCGACCAGGTGACGGCGTACGAGTGAGGCGGCTTCGACCGGAGAGGGGTCAGCCGGCGGCGCGCGCGGCCATCCGCGCCTTGCGGGCCGCGAGCTTCTCGTCGAACTTCGAGGCCTCCGCGTCCAGGCCGCCCATGAAGAAGCCGAGCTCCTCCTGGGCCTGCAGGCCCTCGGGGCCGAGGCCGTCCATCTCCAGGACCTTCAGGTGGCGCAGCACCGGCTGCAGCACGTCGTCGTGGTGGATGCGCATGTTGTAGACCTCGCCGATGGCCATCTGCGCGGCGGCGCGCTCGAAGCCGGGCATGCCGTGCCCGGGCATCCGGAAGTTGACGATGACGTCGCGCACGGACTGCATGGTCAGGTCGGGGGCCAGCTCGAACGCGGCCTTGAGCAGGTTCCGGTAGAAGACCATGTGCAGGTTCTCGTCGGTCGCGATGCGCGCCAGCATGCGGTCGCAGACCGGGTCGCCCGACTGGTGACCGGTGTTGCGGTGCGAGACGCGGGTCGCGAGCTCCTGGAAGGCGACGTACGCGACCGTGTGCAGCATCGAGTGGCGGTTGTCCGACTCGAAGCCCTCGTTCATGTGTGCCATACGGGACGCCTCGAGCTTGTCGGGGTCGACGGCGCGCGAGGCGAGCAGGTAGTCGCGCATCACGATGCCGTGGCGGCCCTCCTCGGCGGTCCAGCGGTGCACCCAGGTGCCCCAGGCGCCGTCACGGCCGAAGAGCGCGGCGATCTCGTGGTGGTAGCTCGGCAGGTTGTCCTCGGTGAGCAGGTTGACGACCAGCGCGATCCGGCCGATCTCCGTGACCTTGGACTGCCCCTTGTTCCAGGCCTCGCCGTCCTCGAAGAAGCCGGGGAAGTTCCGGGCGTCGCTGAACGGCACGTACTCGTGCGGCATCCAGTCCTTGGCCACCTTGAGGTGGCGGTTGAGCTCGGTCTCGACCACTTCTTCCAACGCGTAGAGCAGCCGAGCGTCGGTCCAGGCGGCGGACGGGCTGCCAAGGTGGGGAGAAGTGATCGTCACGGGTGCTCCAGGGGGACGTGAAAATACTGAGCGAGTTCGCGTTACTGCGGGTGTTGCCGGGTGTGTTGCTCGGCGGGTCACCGAGCGGGAGACAAAACCTACGGCATCGTAGGCTACGTAACCGTAGGTTACGAAACCGTAGGTTAAGTTCGCTGTAAAGAGTGCCTGATCAGTGGGGGTCCCAGCAGGGATCGGGCGTGCTCAGACGTACAGCTCCCGAAGCCGTACCGAGAGGCATGTCACACACCCCTCGAGCTTCTCGAACTCGCTGATGTCCACGAGAACCGGTTCGTGACCGAGGCCCGCGAGCAGCTCCGCCGTCTTCGGGGCGCTGGCCGCCATCAACAGCTTCCCGCCGCCGAGCAGCACGACATGCGCCCCGGACTCCTCCGGCACCGGCAGGAAGCGCGGGAACAGCGAGGGTGTGTCCACCAGAGGCTCATGGCCGATCACCGTCCCGTCTGGCAGCGCGGTGACCGCCGACTTCAGATGCAGCACCTTGTTCACGGGTACGGCCACGACCCGCGCCCCGAGCGGTTCGAGGGCCGCCCGCAGCTGCTGGACCCCGGCCGCGTTGGTGCGCCCGCCGCGGCCCACGTACACCGTGTCGCCGACCTTCAGGACGTCGCCGCCGTCCAGGGTGCCCGGCTCCCAGATCCAGTTCACCGAGCAGCCCAGCCGGGCCACGGCCTCCTCGACCCCGGCGGTCTCGGCGCGACGGGACTCGGCGCCGGGGCGGGAGATCAGCGCGACATTGCGGAAGACGACCACGGCGTCCTCGACGAACACCGAGTCGGGGCAGTCGTCGGCCGGATCGACCTCGACGGTCTCCCAGCCGTGCGTGCGCAGCGCCTCGGCGTACGCCTCCCACTGTTCGACGGCCAGGTCGACGTCCACCTTCTCGCGCTCGATGTGCGTCACCAGTCCCTCGGCGAGACGGGGACTGGGCCTGCGGATGAGGGCTTTCTGGCTGGGCACGTGCGGTCTCCGAATCGGCAGGGTGCATCGGCGCACATCATGCAGCGCCGTTCGCGCGCACAACAGCCCCCGACTCGGCACCCCCCGACCGGACCCGCGTCCGAACGTGACACGGGGCGGTGCCCGAAAGTGACGTTAGTCAGCCTCCGGGCCCGGCGCTATGTCGGATACCCGACAGCTTCCGCCGTGGTTTCTTTCAGTTCTCCTCCTTCCAGCAGCAGCCGGCGTGTGATTCCGATCGACTCCAGGAACGGCAGGTCGTGGCTGGCGACGATCAGCGCGCCCTCGTAGGACTCGAGCGCCGTGGTGAGCTGGCGGACGCTCGCCAGGTCGAGGTTGTTGGTCGGTTCGTCGAGCATCAGGAGCTGCGGCGCGGGCTCTGCGAGCATCAGCGCCGCGAGCGTCGCCCGGAAGCGTTCGCCGCCGGAGAGCGTCGCCGCCCGCTGGTCGGCCTTCGCCCCCTTGAACAGGAAGCGGGCGAGCCGCGCCCGGACCCGGTTGTTGGTGGCGGCGGGCGCGAAACGGGCCACGTTCTCGGCCACGGTCAGCTCCCCGTCGAGCACATCGAGCCGCTGGGGCAGGAACCGATGCGGCACATGGGCCAGCGCGTGGCCGGACACGGCCTCCAGCTCCCCGGCGATCGTCCGCAGCAGCGTCGTCTTGCCCGCGCCGTTGCGCCCGATCAGCGCGATCCGCTCGGGCCCGCGCAGATCGAACACACCCTCCACGCGCGCGCCGTATTTCAGCTCCAGGTTCTCCAGCGTGAGCACGGTGCGGCCCGGCGGTACGGCCGTGTACGGCAGGTCGACACGGATCTCGTCGTCGTCCCGTACGGCCTCCACCGCGTCGTCGAGCCGGTCCTTCGCCTCGGCGAGCTTCTCCTCGTGCATGATGCGGTGCTTGCCCGCCGACTCCTGGGCGGCCCGTTTGCGCGCACCCATGACGATCTTCGGCTCGCGCTTCTGCTCGAACATCTTCTGCCCGTAGCGCTTGCGACGGGCGAGCTTGACCTGTGCGTCGACCAGTTCGCGCTTCTGCTTCTTCAGATCGGCCTCGGCGACGCGCACCATGCGCTCCGCCGCCTCCTGCTCGTCGGCGAGGACCTCCTCGTAGGCGGAGAAGTTGCCCCCGTACCAGGTGACCTCGCCCGAGCGCAGATCGGCGATCTGGTCGACCAGGTCCAACAGTTCGCGGTCGTGGCTGACCACGACCATGACCCCGGACCAGGCCTCGACGGCCGCGTACAGCCGTCGGCGCGCGTACAGGTCGAGGTTGTTGGTGGGCTCGTCCAGCAGCAGGATGTCCGGTCGGCGCAGCAGCAGCGCGGCGAGGCGCAGCAGTACCGACTCGCCGCCCGAGACCTCGCCGATGGTGCGGTCCAGCTCGACGTGTCCGAGTCCGAGTTCGCCGAGCATGGCGAGCGCCCGCTCCTCGACGTCCCAGTCGTCGCCGACGACGTCGAAGTGCTCATCGGCCGCGTCGCCCGCCTCGATGGCGTGCAGCGCGGCACGCGTGGCGGCGATGCCGAGCGCCTCGTCGACCCGAAGGGCGGTGTCGAGCGTGACGTTCTGCGGCAGATAGCCGACCTCGCCGGTGACGCGGATCGTGCCGTCGGCCGGGGTCAGTTCGCCCGCGATCAGCTTCAACAGGGTTGATTTCCCTGATCCGTTGACGCCGACGAGCCCGGTCCTGCCGGGGCCGAAGGCGATCTGTTGGTCGTCGAAGACGGTGGTTCCGTCCGGCCAGGCGAAGGAGAGGGAGGTGCAGCTGAGGGAGGTGGGGAAAGAAGACATGAGGGCCTCGCGATTACTGGGTGCGGTCAGGGGCACGCGTTCGGGACACCGCGAGGTGACGACGATCCAGTCAGGAGGGCGGAAAGAAGGCCCCGTACACCGGAGGACGGCTCATACGCCGAGGTCGCACGCTGCGCACACGGGAGCGACGAAAGCCCACTGCGTGACGCGGTGTCTCAGACCTCAGACGAGCAACGTCCTTCTCCAATCGACGACAACAGGACCGCTGTACACCGTAGGAACGGCCCTGAACGCTGTCAACGCATTAACGGCCTGTCCGGCGGATCAGGTCGCAGGAATCAGGCGGTGCCTCATCGACGCCGCGTCTGCGGCATGATCCGCCGGACAGGCCCTAACGTGGCCCCGACCTCGACCCCGAAGGAGATGCCGTGCCCAACGGCTCGCTGTCGCTGCCCGCCCGGCTCTATCTGCTGGCCTGGGACACCACGAGGCTCAAGGTCACGGGGGCGACCCACCTCCACCATCTGGTGCGCGCCGGCGCTCTCACGGAGCTCGCCCAGCGCGGACTGCTCGCCGACGTGGACGGCATCGCCACACCGGTCGACGTCGACGCCCATACGGGGGACCTGGTCCTCGACGGGCTCCTGGAACTGGTGGAGGAGTCCCGGCCCCGGAAGTGGAAGGCGTGGGTGACCCTGCGGGCGCGCGTCACCCTGGACGCGGTCCGCGCGCAACTCGCCGCCGAGGGCTACCTGCGGGCCGAGAAGAAGCGGGTGCTCGGGCTCTTCCCGTCCGTGGAGTACGAGCTGGAGCGGGTGGCCGCGGTGGAGGCGCTGCGGGAGGAGGCACGGACCGTGCTGCAGGGGCCCGTGCCCGTCGAGGAGGTCTCCGACCGCGACGCGGCCCTCGTCGCCCTCGCCGCCGCGGCCGAACTGCGCACGCTGGCGTCCGGCAAGGACCGCAAGCTGTACAAGCAGCGCATCGAGGAGCTGACCGACCGCAGCGGAGCGGCGGCACCGGCGCTGAAGAAGGTCATCCAGGAGGTGCGCGCCGCGATCGTCGTGGCGGCCACGGCGGCATCGGCCTCGGGCGCGGCAACGGGGGGCTGAGGCGCCCGGGATGAAGCGCGGAGAACTGCGCGAGCAACCCCCGGCGTCCCGCCCCCGACCATGCTTCCCGGCCTCCCACGCACATGTCGCATTTCTGCCAGCCCCCGCGCCGCCCCCGGTGATGGGATCGTCCCCATGACGAACCAGAACCCCACCCACGAAACGGCCCTCGCCTTCAGCGCCCTGCACATCCCCGGCCGCCCACTCGTCCTCCCGAACGCCTGGGACACGGCGAGTGCGCGCCTGGTCGAGGAGGCGGGGGCCGCCGCCGTGGCGACGACCAGCGCGGGGCTCGCCTGGGACCTGGGAACGGCCGACGGGGACCGGCTGGACAGGGAACGGGCCCTCGGCGCGGTCGCTCGCGTCGCCGCCGGGGTCAAGGTCCCGGTGAGCGCGGACATCGAGAGCGGCTACGCGAAGGACGCCGCGGGCGTCGGGGACACGATCCGCGCGGCCCTCGCCGCCGGCGCCGTGGGCGTGAACATCGAGGACGCGCTGTACGAGGGCGAAGGTGACGGCGAGGGGGTCGGCGACGGCGGCCGTGGCCCGCTGCGTCCGGTCGCCGAGCAGGCGGAGCGTATCGCCGCGGCCCGTGCCGCAGCCGATGCGGCGGGTGTCCCGCTGTTCATCAACGCGCGCATCGACACCGTTCTGAGGGGCGCGGGAGGGGTCGAGGAGACCCTGGAAAGGGCCGCCGCCTTCCTCGCCGCCGGAGCCGACGGGATCTTCGTTCCCGGGGCCGTCGACCCGGGGACGGTGAAGTCGCTCGTGGCGGGTGTCGAGGGCCCACTCAATGTGCTGGTCGGTCCCGGCGCACCGTCCGTCGCCGAACTGGCCGCGCTCGGGGTCGCCCGGATCAGCACGGGGTCGAGCATCGCGCAGGCCGCGCACGCCGTGGTCCGCCGTGCCGCGCGGGAGCTGCTGAGCGCGGGGACCTACGACTCGCTGACCGGTGGACTCGACTACGCCGAGCTCAACACCCTGCTGGGCGGCGCTCGCTGACGCCGGGGTCGTCGCTCAGCAGGTGCCCCGCATCAGCTCCTCCAGGTCGTGGTCCAGGTCGACCTGGAGATGCTCGAGTCCGACGGGCACCAGTTCGGTCGTGAGCTGGAGGAACTTCCGCACCTCGCCCGAGCGCACATGCACCACGGCGGTGCCCTCGGGGGCGTGGAACTCCAGCACGGTGCGGTCGTAGCCGTACGGCCGCACCCGTACGTCGCCGTACCCCACGGAGTCCTCCATGCCGGACGCGAGCAGCTCGCGCGCGAACGTCCAGCAGACCTCCACGCCCTCCAGCGTGGCCGGGGCGGGGAAGGTCATACGGACGGCGAAGGGGTCGCTCCGGTCGTAGTGGAGCGTTGCGGGAATGCTCGGCATCCGCGGGGCGGCGGCGACGAGGCGGGCCTCTACGGGCTGCTCGATGACGGTGGACAACGCCTTGCTCCCTTGTGACGGCTGGACGAACTCCGGGCGGATGAGGCCAGGCAATGTATGAGACGACGGAATGAGCCATTCAGTGCACCTGAAACCCAAGTGACCTCTGTCACCGACTTCATTCACCTCGGTGACACGTAGTGATCCATTTCTCGTTCCGACATGCCCGCGATATCGGAGAGGACACCAACCGGGGCCCCCGGGTTCCCGCCGAGGCCATCTGGACGGCGCCGGGGGAGTGGGCTAGCTTCGCCCGCCATGAGGGGCTTGGGGAAGTCGAGACGTACGAGTCGGGCGGTCACCGTGGGACTGTGCGCGGCGGCGTTCGCCGCCGCGCTGACGGCGACGCCGGCGCAGGCACACGAGGCGGGGAAGGCGGCCCACTGGGCGCTCAAGGACAGCGGCAGCGACGTACGATTCCGCGGACTGTCGGCCGTCAGCCGGGACACCGCCTGGGTGGCCGGCGCCAAAGGCACCGTCCTGCGCACCACCGACGGCGGCGCGAGCTGGCGGAACGTCTCGCCGCCCGGCGCCGCCGACCTGGAGTTCCGCGACATCGAGGCGTTCGACGCGCGGCGCGCGGTGGTCCTCGCCATCGGTGAGGGCGAGGCCTCCCGGGTCTTCAGGACCGACGACGGCGGCGCGACCTGGACCGAGTCCTTCCGCAACACCGACGCGAAGGCCTTCTACGACTGTCT
Source organism: Streptomyces sp. NPDC111656 (assembly GCF_055656965.1). Lineage (NCBI taxonomy): Bacteria > Bacillati > Actinomycetota > Actinomycetes > Kitasatosporales > Streptomycetaceae > Streptomyces > Streptomyces sp. NPDC111656. The sequence continues at coordinate 591,586 of NZ_JBVKCA010000003.1, read as the reverse complement.
GACCTTCTTCGACCGGCGCCACGGCCTCGCGATGAGCGACCCCGTGGACGGCAGGTTCCGCATCCTGTCCACCAGCGACGGCGGACGGTCCTGGAAGGTGCTGCCCAGCGACGGCATGCCCGCCGCGCAGGACGGCGAGGCGGGCTTCGCCGCCAGTGGACAGTGCCTCGTGAGCGCGGGATCGCACGATGCCTGGCTGGCCACCGGCGGGGGCGCACACGCGCGTGTGCTGCATTCCACCGACCGGGGACTGACCTGGAAGGCGGCCGAGACGCCGATCCCGGCGGGCGACCCGGCGCGTGGCGTCTTCGCCCTCGCCTTCCGGGACCGCGCCCACGGCCTCGCGGTCGGCGGCGACTACCGCGCCGACCAGGCATCGCCCCAGGTGGCCGCCGTCACCCCCGACGGCGGGCGCACCTGGACCCCCGCCGCCCAGCCGCCGCCCGCCTACCGCTCCGGTGTCGCCTGGCTCCCGCACAGCCGTACCTCCGCGCTCGCGGTCGGCCCGACCGGCACCGACCTCACGACCGACGGCGGCCGCACCTGGCGCACCCTGGACACCGGCTCGTACGACACCGTGGACTGCACCCCCGACCTGGGCTGCTGGGCGTCCGGGGAGAAGGGCCGGGTGGCACGTCTGGAGCGCTGACTCGCCGCGTGCCCCGGGGCGAGCGGGGTACCCGTGTCGCCTACGCGCAGGCAAGCGATCGGCGACACGGAAGGAAGTGAGCCGCCATGCCCCGTGGCTCCAGTCCCAAGCGGGAACGCCAGTACGAGCACATCAAGGAGAGCGCTCTCGACCGGGGAGAGAGCAGGGAGCGCGCCGAGGAGATCGCCGCGCGCACCGTCAACAAGGAGCGCGCCCGGGCCGGCGAGTCGAAGACCGCGAGCCGCACGTCCACCGAGGACATCTCCTCCGGCAGGCGCGGCGGCCTGCGCTCCCACCAGGGTGCTCAGGGACCCACGTACGACCAGCTGTACGAGGAGGCCAAGCGCCGCGACATCCACGGCCGGTCGGACATGAACAAGGAGGAGCTGAGGCGCGCGCTGGGCGACAAGTGACCGCCCCCAGGCCTCTTCCGGCGCTGTGGGCTTAGGGCCTGTCCGGCGGATCATGCCGCAGACGCGGGGCTTGGCACGCCCATCTGCGGCGTTGTCGTCGGTCGCCATGGCTCCGCCATGACTCCCTCCTCCGCCTTGCAGCTGCACGCACCAAGCCCCGCTCACCAGCGTTGATGAGGCACGGTCCGTTTCCTGCGACTTGATCCGCCGGACAGGCCCTAGGCTCGTCGGCACCATGAACATCTCGTCGAACACCGTACCGATTCCCGCGGGTTGGCCCGCGACCGAGGAGCAGGCCCGCGCCGTGCAGGACGAACTGCGGGGGCGCGTGGTGCTCGACGAACCCGGGCCGCCGCCCGGCACCGGCAGAGTGACGGGCGTCGACGTGGCGTACGACGACGAGCGGGACGTCGTCGTGGCCGCGGCCGTCGTGCTCGACGCGGCGACCCTCGCCGTCGTCGCCGAGGCCACCGCCGTCGGACAGGTCTCCTTCCCCTACGTCCCCGGGCTGCTCGCCTTCCGCGAGATCCCGACCGTGCTGGCCGTGCTCGACGCGCTGCCGTGCGCGCCGGGTCTCGTGGTCTGCGACGGCTACGGGTTCGCCCACCCCCGCCGTTTCGGCCTCGCCAGCCACCTCGGCGTACTCACCGGGCTCCCCACGATCGGGGTGGCCAAGAACCCGTTCACCTTCTCCTACGAGGAGCCCGGCGCCCGGCGCGGCAGCGCCTCCCCGCTGCTCGCGGGCGAACCGACGGGCCCGGAGGAGGTCGGTCGGGCACTGCGCACCCAGGACGGCGTCAAGCCGGTCTTCGTCTCGGTCGGCCACCGGGTGAGCCTCGACAACGCCTGTGCGCACACCCTCGCGCTCACCCCGAAGTACCGTCTCCCGCAGACCACCCGAAGCGCGGACTCCCTGTGCCGACGGGCCCTGAAGGAGACAACTCCCTCAGGAGCCTCACCCGTTGACTGAGTGCGTGCCCTGAGTACGTGTTCTGAGTACCTGTACGGATGCGGGGGCGCCGTCATGATCGGCAGGCTGTCGGGCATGACGACGCACCGTTCCCCGAAGCCCGCCACCGGCGCCACCCAGCCCGTCGAGCGCACCGTGATGGCCGCGCTCGTCCTCTCCGTCCTCGCCGGGGTCGGCTGGATCGGCGGGATGATCTACACGGTGCTGGGCTGGCCGCTCTAAGGCCTGTCCGCCGGACAGGGCTTAGAGGACTTCCGGACGGCCCTACCGGGACGCGGCCACCCGGAACGTGATCCCCGCCCCGCGCAGCCGCTCGATGAGCGCGTCGCCCATCGCCACCGCCGTCGTGACCTGTCCGGCCGTTTCCGGCAGGTCGTCGAAGGCGAGCGACAGCGCGGACTCCGCGAACATCTTGGCGGTCTCGCCGTAGCCGGGGTCGCCGCCCGCGACCTCCGTGAACACGCGGCGCCCGCCGCCCTCGCCCACGAATCGCACCGAGAACCAGCTCTTCGCCCGCCGCGAGGCACTGGGCCCCTCGCCCGGCTTGATCCGGTCGGACAGCCAGCGCCGCGCCGGCGGCACCTGGGCCGCCGCGAACACCGCGCCGACGGCCGTGACCCCGCCCACCGCGACCGGCAGCCGTTCGACGGCCGCGTAGTGGCGGTAGCGGAAGTCGGGCCCGTAACGCTCCAGCACCCGCGCCGAACGCTGCACGATCTGGGCGTCGATGGTGGGCAGCGGCAGCGCCCATGCCCCGACCTCCTTGGCGAACCGCGGCGTGCTCAGCGGGGCGTATGCCCGCCGTCCGACCAGCCGTGGTTCGTGCCGCCCGCGATCCCGCGCCGCGGCCAGGATGTGCCGCCCGCGCGCGAACTGGGTGAGCGCGGAGGCGAACGTGCCGCCCGAGAACATCGCCTGTGCGCGGACGAAACCGTCGATCCGCAGCGGCACGTCCTCGGGCAGCTGCCGGACCGTGAAGTAGGCGCCCAGGTCGTGCGGAATCGAGTCGAAACCGCAGGCGTGCACCAGGCGGGCCCCGGTCTCCCGCGCCCGTGCGTCGTGCCGGACGTACATCAGGTCCACGAACTCGGGCTCGCCGGTGAGGTCCAGATAGTCGGTGCCCGCGTCGGCGCAGGCGGCGACCAGCTCCTCGCCATGCAGTATGTACGGCCCGACGGTCGTCGCCACCACGCGCGCGCCGCGGGCGAGTTCGCGCAGCGACGCCGGATCGGCGACATCCGCCAGGAGCACGTCGGGGGCGCCGGACAGCCGCTCCCGCAGCCGCGCCAGCTTTTCCTCGTCGCGGCCCGCGATCGCCCAGCGCAGCCCCTCGGGCGCGTGGGCGGCGAGGTACTCCGCGGTGAGGGCCCCGACGAACCCGGTGGCTCCGAAGAGCACGATGTCGTACGTGCGAGCCGTCCCGTTCAGCCTGCTCATGACACCCCATCTGTCGTGCGCGAAGCGCCGTTGTCGGTGGCTGAGGCTAGCGTGAGGTACGAGCAGCCGAACGACGAGGTCGACATAGAGGTCGGAGGTGGCCGTGGCCGTGCTGGGGAACGCACGCCGGCCGTGCGCCGGCATACGTCGCTGACGTGCCCTGTTTCATGCCCTTTCGGCATGATCCGACACCCGGGATTTAACTAAGCGCTTGCTCGCTGGGGGCTTGCCCGGCATGGAACACGTTCTTAACATCTCTGATGTCACATCAGTGGTGTCACAGTACTGGGGGCTCGATGGCAGTGGCAGGGACGCCGGCGTACGGCCCGCTGGCCGGAGTGCGCGTGGTGGAGCTGGCGGGCATCGGCCCCGGCCCGTTCGCCGCCATGCTCCTCGCCGACCTCGGCGCGGACGTCGTCCGCGTGGACCGGCCCGGCGGCACGGGGCTCCCCGTCGCCCCGGAGTACGACATCACCAACCGCAACAAGCGGTCGGTCGTGATCGACCTGAAGGCCGAGGACGGCCCCGCCCGCGTCCTCGATCTGGTCGAACGCGCGGATATCCTCGTCGAGGGCTACCGCCCCGGCGTCGCCGAGCGCCTCGGCGTCGGCCCCGAGACCTGTCACGCCCGCAACCCCCGGCTCGTCTACGGCCGGATGACCGGCTGGGGCCAGCAGGGCCCGCTCGCCTCGCGTGCCGGGCACGACATCGCGTACATCGCGCTCACCGGCACCCTCGGCATGATCGGCAGGCCGGACGAGCCGCCCACGGTCCCCGCGAACCTCGTCGGCGACTACGCGGGCGGCTCGCTCTATCTCGTCGTCGGTGTCCTCGCCGCGCTCCACCACGCACGCGCCACCGGCGCCGGGCAGGTCGTGGACACGGCGATCGTCGACGGTGCCGCGCACCTCGCCTCGATGATCCACGGCATGCTCGCCGCGGGCGGCTGGCAGGACCGGCGCGGCGCCAACCTCCTGGACGGCGGCTGCCCGTACTACGGCACGTACGAGACGGCCGACGGGAAGTACATGGCGGTGGGCGCCCTGGAGCGGCAGTTCTACGCCGAGTTCGTGGAACTGCTTGGCATCGAGGAGTACGCCGACGCCCGCAAGGACCTGGCCCGCTGGGGCGAGCTGCGCGAGGCGGTCGCCGCCCGCTTCAAGACCCGCACCAGGGACGAGTGGACCGCGGTCTTCGAGGGCTCCGACGCCTGTGTGGCCCCCGTGCTGTCGCTGCGGGAGGCCCCGGCCCACCCCCACCTCGCGGCCCGCGGCACCTTCACCGACCACGGCGGCATCACCCAGCCCGCCCCTGCACCCCGCTTCTCCCTGACCCGCACCTCTGTCCGCACGGGCCCCGCGTTGCCGGGCGCCGACACCGCGGACGTGGCCCGCGACTGGGACGTACCACGGCTGACGCGGGACGACCTCGTGAAGGACGACTCGATGAAGGACGGCGACTGATGGAGCTCTCCCTCCCGCTCGACTACGCGGGCGACCCCCGGCAGGCCGCCGACGAGGTCGCCGCCCTGGAGTCGGCGGGTCTGGACGCCGTCTGGGTCGCGGAGGCCTACGGCTTCGACGCGCCCACGATCATGGGCTATCTGGCCGCCCGCACCGAGCGCATGAAGATCGGCTCCGGGATCCTCAACGTCTACTCGCGCACTCCGGCGCTCCTCGCGCAGACCGCCGCCGGACTCGACGCGATCTCGGGCGGCCGCGCCATGCTGGGGCTCGGTGCCTCGGGCCCGCAGGTCGTCGAGGGCTGGCACGGGAAGGCGTACGACAAGCCGTTGGGCCGCACCCGCGAGGCCATCGAGCTGACCCGCCGCATCCTGCGCCGCGAGGTCATCGACCACCACGGCATCACCGACATGCCCCGCCCCGGCGGCCTGGGCAAGCCCCTGAAGCTCCTCACCAAGCCGGTGCGCCCCGACATCCCGCTGTACGTGGCCTCCCTGGGCCCCGCCAACGTCCGGATGACCGCCGAACTCGCCGACGGCTGGCTGCCCACGCTCTTCATCCCGGAGAAGGCCCACCAGGTGTGGGGCGGCCCCCTCGCGGAGGGCGCCGCACTGCGGGACCCGGCGCTCGGCCCGCTGCGGACCGTCGCGGGCGGCCTGCTCGCCATCGGCGAGGACGCGGCGGCCGTACGGGAGCTCGCGCGCCCCAAAATCGCCCTCTACGTAGGCGGCATGGGCGCCCCCGGCAAGAACTTCTACAACGACCTCGCGGTGGCCTACGGCTACGAGAAGGAGGCCCGGCTCATCCAGGAGCTGTACCTCTCCGGTCGGAAGAAGGAGGCCGAGGCCGCCGTACCGGCCGAGTTCTGCGAGCTGATCTCGCTGTGCGGGCCGGAGAGCTATGTGCGCGAGCGTGTCGAGACCTTCCGGGAGGCCGGGGTCGACACGCTCAACATCACTCCCGTGGGGCCGGAGCCGGCCCGGCTGGTCGAGACCGTCAAGAGCTGGCTCTAGGAGGGCATTCGCGCATGAAGCGGCAGATTTTCGGCGCCGAGCACGACGCGTTCCGGGAGACCGTGCGCACCTTCCTCGCCAAGGAGGTGACGCCGTACTACGAACAGTGGGAGAAGGACGGCATCGTCTCGCGCGAGGCCTGGCGCGCCGCAGGGAAACAGGGGCTGCTCGGCCTCGCCGTACCGGAGGAGTACGGAGGCGGCGGCAACGCCGACTTCCGTTACAGCGCGGTACTCGCCGAGGAGTTCACGCGCGCGGGGGCCGCCGGTCTCGCCCTCGGGCTGCACAACGACATCATCGGGCCATATCTGACGGACCTGGCCACCGAGGAGCAGAAGCGGCGCTGGCTGCCCGGGTTCTGCGACGGTTCACTCATCACGGCGATCGCGATGACCGAGCCCGGCGCCGGATCCGACCTCCAGGGCATCAGGACGCACGCCGAGGACCGGGGCGACCACTGGCTGCTCAACGGCTCCAAGACCTTCATCTCGAACGGGATCCTCGCCGACCTGGTGATCGTCGTCGCGAAGACGACCCCGGAGGGCGGCGCCCACGGTCTGTCTCTGCTCGTCGTCGAGCGCGGCATGGCAGGCTTCGAGCGTGGCCGCAATCTCGACAAGATCGGGCAGAAGGCGCAGGACACGGCCGAGCTGTTCTTCCACGACGTACGCGTCCCCAAGGAGAACCTGCTCGGGGAGCTCAACGGCGCCTTCGTGCACCTCATGACGAACCTCGCGCAGGAACGCATGGGCATCGCCGTCGCCGGGATCGCGGCGGCCGAGTACCTGCTGGAGATCACCACCCAGTACGTCAAGGAGCGCGAGGCCTTCGGACGCCCGCTGTCCAAGCTCCAGCACATCCGCTTCGAGATAGCCGAGATGGCGACCGAGTGCGCCGTCACCCGTACGTTCCTCGACCGCTGCGTCGTCGACCACACGAACGGCGAACTCGACGCCGTGCACGCCTCGATGGCCAAGTGGTGGGCCACCGAACTGCAAAAACGCGTCGCGGACCGCTGCCTCCAGCTGCACGGCGGCTACGGCTACATGACGGAGTACCGCGTCGCCAGGGCCTTCGTCGACGGCCGCATCCAGACCATCTACGGCGGGACCACAGAGATCATGAAGGAGATCATCGGCCGCTCCCTGCTCGGCTGATCCTCCGCACCCTCCCCGAAAGGCTTATCAGTGAGCACCGAAGCGTACGTGTACGACGCGATCCGCACCCCGCGCGGGCGCGGCAAGGCGAACGGCGCCCTGCACGGCACCAAGCCCATCGACCTGGTCGTCGGCCTCATCCACGAGATCCAGCGCCGCTTGCCGGGCCTGGACCCGGCCGCGATCGACGACATCGTGCTCGGTGTCGTGGGCCCGGTCGGCGACCAGGGCTCCGACATCGCGCGAATCGCCGCGATCGCCGCAGGACTGCCCGACACGGTCGCCGGCGTCCAGGAGAACCGCTTCTGTGCCTCGGGCCTGGAAGCCGTCAACCTGGCCGCGATGAAGGTCCGCTCCGGCTGGGAGGACCTGGTGCTCGCGGGCGGCGTCGAGTCGATGTCCCGTGTGCCCATGGCCTCGGACGGCGGCGCCTGGTTCGCCGACCCGATGACCAACATCGCCACCAACTTCGTGCCGCAGGGCATCGGCGCCGACCTCATCGCCACCATCGAGGGCTTCTCCCGGCGGGACGTCGACGAGTACGCGGCCCTCTCCCAGGAGCGCGCGGCCGCCGCCTGGAAGGACGGCCGCTTCGAGAAGTCCGTCGTCCCCGTGAAGGACCGCAGCGGGCTCGTCGTCCTCGACCACGACGAGCACATGCGCCCCGGCACCACCGCCGACTCGCTCGGCAAGCTGAAGGCCTCGTTCGCGGACATCGGCGAGCTGGGCGGCTTCGACGCCGTGGCGCTGCAGAAGTACCACTGGGTCGAGGAGATCGACCACGTCCACCACGCGGGCAACTCCTCCGGCATCGTCGACGGCGCCTCCCTGGTCGCCATCGGCTCCAAGGAGGTCGGCGAGCGCCACGGCCTCACCCCGCGCGCGCGGATCGTCGCCGCCGCCGTCTCCGGCTCCGAGCCCACCATCATGCTCACCGGCCCGGCGCCCGCGACCCGCAAGGCGCTCGCCAAGGCCGGGCTGACCATCGACGACATCGACCTCGTGGAGATCAACGAGGCCTTCGCCGCGGTCGTCCTGCGTTTCGTGAAGGACATGGGCCTCTCCCTCGACAAGGTCAACGTCAACGGCGGCGCGATCGCGCTCGGCCACCCGCTCGGCGCCACCGGCGCGATGATCCTCGGCAGCCTCGTCGACGAACTGGAGCGCCAGGACAAGCGCTACGGCCTCGCCACGCTGTGCGTGGGCGGCGGCATGGGCATCGCGACCATCGTCGAGCGCCTGTAACCCCCGGCGGGACCCCCAGACTTCCACGGCTTAAACGGCTTCTACGGAGACCCTCCTCATGACCGAGAGCACCACCATCCGCTGGGAACAGGACGAGACCGGTGTCGTCACCCTCGTCCTCGACGACCCCAACCAGTCCGCCAACACCATGAACCAGGCCTTCAAGGACTCGATCGCGGCGATCGCCGAACGCGCCGAGACCGAGAAGGACTCCATCCGGGGCATCATCTACACCTCCGCCAAGAAGACCTTCTTCGCGGGCGGCGACCTCAAGGACATGATCAAGGCAGGTCCGGAGAACGCCCAGGACGCCTTCGACACCGGCATGGCCATCAAGTCCTCCCTGCGCCGCATCGAGACCCTGGGCAAGCCGGTCGTGGCCGCCATCAACGGCGCGGCCCTCGGCGGCGGCTACGAGATCGCCCTCGCCTCCCACCACCGCGTCGCCCTCGACGCCCCCGGCTCCAAGATCGGCCTGCCCGAGGTCACCCTCGGCCTGCTGCCCGCGGGCGGCGGCGTCACCCGCACCGTCCGCCTCATGGGCATCACCGACGCGCTGCTGAAGGTGCTCCTCCAGGGCACCCAGTACTCCCCGCAGCGGGCCCTGGAGAACGGGCTCGTCCACGAAGTGGCGGCCACCTCCGAGGAGATGCTCGCCAAGGCGCGCGCCTTCATCGACGCCAACCCCGAGTCGCGGCAGCCCTGGGACAAGCCCGGCTACAAGATCCCGGGCGGCACGCCGTCGAACCCGAAGTTCGCCGCCAACCTGCCCGCCTTCCCGGCCAACCTGAGGAAGCAGCTGAACGGCGCCCCCTACCCGGCCCCGCGCAACATCATGGCCGCCGCCGTCGAGGGCTCCCAGGTCGACTTCGAGACCGCGCAGACCATTGAGGCCCGCTACTTCACCGAGCTGGTCACCGGGCAGACCTCGAAGAACATGATCCAGGCGTTCTTCTTCGACCTCCAGGCGGTCAACTCCGGCGCCAACCGCCCCCAGGGCATCGAACCGCGCAAGGTCCGCAAGGTCGCCGTCCTCGGGGCGGGGATGATGGGCGCGGGCATCGCCTACTCCTGCGCCCGCGCCGGCATCGACGTCGTCCTGAAGGATGTGTCGGCGGAGGCGGCGGCCAAGGGCAAGGCCTACTCCGAGAAGCTCTGCGCGAAGGCCGTCTCCCGGGGCCGTACGACGCAGGAGAAGGCCGACGAACTGCTCGCCCGCATCACGCCCACCGCCGACCCGAACGACCTGGCCGGCTGCGACGCCGTGATCGAGGCCGTCTTCGAGGACACGGCCCTCAAGCACAAGGTGTTCCAGGAGATCCAGAACGTCGTCGAGCCCGACGCGCTGCTGTGCTCCAACACCTCGACCCTGCCGATCACCGTGCTCGCCGAGGGTGTGGAGCGGCAGGACGACTTCATCGGACTGCACTTCTTCTCGCCCGTCGACAAGATGCCGCTCGTCGAGATCATCAAGGGCGATCGGAGCGGCGACGAGGCACTGGCGCGCGCCTTCGACCTCGTACGGCAGATCAAGAAGACCCCGATCGTCGTCAACGACTCGCGCGGCTTCTTCACCTCCCGCGTCATCGGCCACTTCATCAACGAGGGCGTCGCGATGGTCGGCGAGGGCATCGAGCCCGCCTCCGTCGAGCAGGCGGCGGCCCAGGCGGGCTACCCGGCCAAGGTCCTCTCCCTGATGGACGAGCTGACGCTCACCCTGCCGCGCAAGATCCGCAAGGAGTCCAGGCAGGCCGTCGAGGAGGCGGGCGGCACCTGGCAGACGCACCCGGCGGAGGCGGTCATCGACCGCATGGTCGACGAGTTCGGCCGCACCGGACGCAGCGGCGGCGCGGGCTTCTACGAGTACGGCGCGGACGGCAAGCGCGGCAAGCTCTGGCCCGGCCTGCGCGAGCACTACACCAAGCCCGGCCACGAGATCCCGTTCAAGGACATGCAGGAGCGCATGCTCTTCTCCGAGGCGCTGGACACCGTCCGGCTGCTGGAGGAGGGCGTGCTGACGTCCGTCGCCGACGCCAACATCGGGTCCATCTTCGGGATCGGCTTCCCGGGCTGGACCGGCGGCGTGCTCCAGTACATCAACGGCTACGACGGAGGTCTGTCCGGATTCGTGGCACGCGCGCGTGAACTCGCCGAGCGCTACGGGGAGCGGTTCACGCCGCCCGCGCTGCTCGTCGAGAAGGCGGAGAAGGGCGAGAGGTTCAGCGACAGCTGACGTAGCGCAGAGCAGGCGGCGCGCGGGTGTGGCTCAAGGAGTCTTCAGCGGCTCAGGACTCCTTGAGCCACTCCCGCAGCTCCGCCTTCAGGGAGCGCTGGAACGTGGTCAGCAGCGCCTGCACCACCAGCGGCTGCATGTGGGCCGACAGGGACTTCACCGCCGCCACCGACTCGTGCTCGCCCACCGCCGCGCGCAGCAACGCGGACAGCTCGCGTGCCGCCGCGCGGGAGTGCTCCAGCAGGACGCCGCGCGCGGCGAGGATCGACTCGTGCGCGAGCGGTACGTCGAGGAGCTGGACGCCGAGCGCCAGCAGCGCCGGGTCCACGCGGAAGGAGTCCGGGGAGCCCGGGGAGTCCGAGCCGTCCAAGCTGTCGGATGTGCCCTCGGCCCGCTCGATGATGTTCATCGCGACCAGCCGCTCCAGGTCCTCTTCGCCCAGGCGGCGGCCCGCCCGCCGTTCCAGTTCCTCGCGTGTCACGTCCTCCGCCGCGTCCGGCGCCCAGGAGGCGACCACGGCACGGTGAAGGGCGAGATCCCGGGCGCTCAGGTCGGCCGGCAGCTGCTGGAGATGGCGTTCGATCGCGGCCAGCGTCATGCCCTGGCGCTGCAGCTCCTCGATGAGCGCGAGCCGGGCCAGATGCTCCTGGCTGTAGTGCCCCACCCGGCGGGGTCCGATCACGGGCGGCGGGAGCAGCCCCTTGGAACTGTAGAAGCGGACCGTACGGACCGTGACGCCCGCGCGTGCCGCCAGCTCGTCGACCGTGAGCGTCGGCTCCTCGGTGTCCGTCGTCATGGCAGGTCCTCGCCCCTTCGATGGTGCAGCGATCAGGTGCAACAGTATTGCTGTCTCACCGGTCCTGTGAAAGCGCTGTCGACGAGTTCTGCACCCTTTGATCACCATGTGAGATGTTCCGCGGTGTGAGCTGTGCCATCGCATCGGGGGGATCCCTCGGGGAAGGTGGCTCCTTGGTCTGCGCCGCGTCAGGGGTGGAGCGGGCCGAGGCACATCCGGAAACCCGCGTACTCGGTGCGTGGGCGCACCAGAGAGTAGATCCACGCGTGAGCAAGGACGCCGTAGACACGGCCAAGGCCGCATCCCGCACCGACGCGGCCCGCACGCCCGCGGACGCGGGTGACGCCGGTTACAGCAAGGACCTCAAGGCCCGCCACGTCAACATGATCGCCATCGGCGGCGCGATCGGCACCGGACTCTTCCTCGGCGCCGGCGGCCGCCTCCACAGCGCGGGACCCGCGCTGGCGATCGCCTACCTCGTCTGCGGAGTCTTCGCCTTCTTCGTCGTGCGCGCGCTCGGCGAGCTGGTCCTCTACCGGCCGTCCTCCGGGTCCTTCGTGTCGTACGCGCGCGAGTTCCTCGGCGAGAAGGGCGCGTACGTCGCCGGGTGGATGTACTTCCTCAACTGGTCGACGACCGGCATCGCCGACATCACCGCGATCGCGCTCTACACGCACTACTGGAGCTTCTTCACCGACATCCCGCAGTGGGTGCTGGCGCTGATCGCCCTCGCGGTGGTCCTCGCCGTCAACCTGATCTCGGTGAAGATCTTCGGCGAGATGGAGTTCTGGTTCGCGATCGTCAAGGTCGCCACCCTCGTCTCCTTCATGCTGGTCGGCATCTTCCTGCTGGCCACGCACCACGACGTGGGCGGCCAGAAGCCCGGCCTGAGCGTCATCACGGACCACGGCGGTCTGCTCCCGCACGGGATCATGCCGGTCGTCCTGGTGATGCAGGGCGTGATCTTCGCGTACGCGGCCCTGGAGCTGGTCGGCGTCGCCGCGGGCGAGACCGCCGAGCCGGAGAAGGTCGTCCCGCGCGCGGTGAACTCGATCATGTGGCGCGTGGGCCTGTTCTACGTCGGCTCGGTCGTGCTGCTCGCGCTGCTGCTGCCCGGGTCGGTCTACTCGGCCGACGAGAGCCCCTTCGTCACCGTCCTGTCGAAGATCGGCGTCCAGGGTGCCGGTGACGTCATGAACCTGGTCGTCCTCACCGCGGCCATGTCGTCCCTGAACTCCGGCCTGTACTCCACCGGACGCATCCTGCGCTCCATGGCGATGGCGGGCTCCGCGCCCCGGTTCACCGCGAAGATGAACCGCAACCAGGTCCCGTACGGCGGCATCCTGCTCACCTGCGCGGTGTGTGTGCTCGGCGTCGGCCTGAACTACCTCATGCCCAGCCAGGCCTTCGAGATCGTCCTGAACGTGGCGTCCCTGGGCATCATCAGCACCTGGGTGATCATCATGGTCTGTCACCTGGTGTTCGTCCGCCGCGCCAAGGAGGGCCTGGTCAGCCGCCCGTCCTTCCGGCTCCCCGGCAGCCCCGTGACCGAGATCGTCACCATCGCCTTCCTGCTGGCCGTGCTCGGCCTGATGGGGAACGACCCCGAGGTCGGCCGCAAGACCCTGCTCCTCATCCCGGTGATCGCGGCCCTGTTGGTCGGCGGCTGGTTCGCGATCCGCCACCGGGTCTCGAGGGCCACGGACCAGGAACTGAGCGAGCTGACGAAGTAGCAGGTCGGACGCCGTTGTCAGTGGCGGCGCCTACGGTGGCGTCATGTCGGGGATCACGTATGTCCGGGGTGACGCCACCGTTCCGTCGGTCAAGGGCGTCAAGCTGATCGTCCATGTCTGCAATGACATCGGGGGCTGGGGGAAGGGCTTCGTCCTTGCCCTCTCCCGCCGCTGGCCCGAGCCGGAGGCGGCGTACCGGGCGTGGCACCGGGACCGGGCGCACAACGACTTCGGGCTGGGCGCGACCCAGTTCGTCCAGGTCGAGAAGTACGTGTGGGTGGCGAACCTGATAGGCCAGCGGGGCATCAGGACGGGCAGCAAGGGGGTCCCCGTCCGCTACGAGGCGATCGATGCGGGCCTCGCCCACGTGGAAACCAAGGCCGCCGAACTCGACGCGTCCGTCCACATGCCCCGCATCGGCTGCGGTCTGGCCGGCGGCAACTGGTCCCGGGTGGAGCCGCTCGTCATGCGACGGCTGGCGGAGCGGGGGGTGGCGGTGACGGTGTACGACCACGGGGAGTGAGCGGGACCCGAAGGGTGAGTGCGCGGTTTCGCGCGCCGACGGCGGGCCGCCGGAGTCGGTCGGAGGGGCTGTTTTCGGTCAACTCTGGCGCAGATGCGCGTTGGTTCGCACGCATGAGCGGGTAAGTCACGGCCATGGAACTCATCCCCTACCCGATAGGTCCACTCAACCCGAAGGTTCAGGACCTGGGCTACGCCCTGGCGCTGTTCGCCTTCATCTACGTGCTCGTCGCCCGCGTGCTCCCGCGGATGAACCGGGCGCTCGAACTGCGGGACGACGCGATCAACGGCGCCAAGGAGCGCGCCGAAGCCGTGCGCGCCCGCGCCGAGAGTGAGCGTCTCGGGACCGAGGCCCTGTTGGCCGAGGCTCGCCACGAAGCCGCCCGCGTCCGTCAGCAGGCCCTCGAACAGGGCTCCGCCCTGATCGCCGAGGCCCGCGCGGACGGGCAGCGCGAACGTGACGCCGTGGTGGCCGACGGTCGCGCCCGCATCGAGTCCGAGTGCGCGGCGGCCGACGCCGAACTCCGTATGTCCGTATCGGAGTTGGCCTCGGAGCTGGCGAGCCGCATCGTGGGCGAGCGGATCGCGGCCCCGGTGGAGCAGGGCAACTGACGCCCGTACGTGAACGGCCCCCACTCGCCCGCCCCGGAAAGGGAGAGGGGCGGGCGAGTGGGCGAAGGCCTCGCTGAGGGGCCCGCTGCGCCGGTTCAGCCGGAGTGGACGGAATCGGTCGCCGCGATCTTCTTCCACGACCTCGGTCGCGCCGGAGCCCCCGCCGTGGCCGGAGCCACCGCGATCGACGCACCCCGCGCCGCGGCCGTCGCCGGCTTCGACGGCTCGAACAGCCAGGTGTCGAAGAGCGTGGCGAGCGACTTGCCCGACACCTTCTCCGCGTACTTCTGGAAGTCCCCGACCGACGCGTTCCCGTACGCGTGCTCCCGCGGCCACCCGTTCAGGATGGCGAAGAACGTGTCGTCCCCGACCTCGTTGCGCAGCGCCTGCACCGCCACCGCCCCCCGGTCGTAGACCGCGGTGTCGAACTGGTTGTCCGGACCGGGGTCGCCCGGCGCGACCTTCCAGAAGGCGTCGTCCGCCGGATGCGAGGCGTACACGTAGTCCGCGAGCTCCTGCGCCGTCCCCTCACCCTCGTGCTCGGACCACAGCCACTGCGCGTACCGCGCGAAGCCCTCGTTGATCCAGATGTCCTTCCAGCCCTTCAGGGACACGTCGTCGCCGTACCACTGGTGCGCCAGCTCATGGACGACCACGGAGGTGTTGGAGCCGTTCGCGAACTGCCGGGGGCTGTAGTAGACGCGGGTCTGGGTCTCCAGCGCGTACCCGGTGGTGGTGTTCGGCACGTATCCGCCCACCGAGCTGAAGGGGTACGGGCCGAAGTAGCCGGTCAGCCAGTCGACGATCTCCCCGGTCCGCTCGACGCTCGCCCGCGCGGCCCCGTCGTTGTCGCCGAGGTCCTTGCTGTACGCGTTGACGACCGGGACGCCGCCTGCCGTCGTGCCCGTCGTGATGTCGAACTTCCCGATGGCGAGCGTGGCGAGATAGGTCGCCTGCGGCTTGTTGGACCGCCAGTTGTAGCGGGTCCAGCCGAGTCGTGAACTCGTCGACTGGAGCGTGCCGTTGGAGATCGCCTGCGTACCGTCCGGCACGGCCACCGAGACGTCGTACGTGGCCTTGTCGCTCGGATGGTCGTTGCTGGGGAACCACCACCAGGCCGACTCGGGCTCGTCCGCCGCGACGGCCCCGTCCGCAGTGCGGTGCCAGGTCGAGAAGCCGTACGCGCTCTTCGTCGAGGGCACCCCGCTGTAACGGACGACGACCGTGACGGGCGTGCCCTTGGGCAGCGGAGTCGCCGGGGTGATCTCCAGCTCGTGCTGACCCGAGGTGGTGAACGAGGCCTTCGCCCCGTTGACCCGCACCTCGCTCACGTCGAGCAGGAAGTCGAGGTCGAAGCGTGAGAGGTCCTGCGTGGTGGTGGCCAGGACGGTCGCCGTTCCCTGCAACTCGTCGGTGGCCGGCTGGTACTGGAGCCGCAGGTCGTAGTGCGAGACGTCGTATCCGCCGTTGCCGTAGGCCGGGTAGTAGGGGTCGCCGATACCGGGCGCCCCGGGGGTGTAGTCCGCCGCCGATGCCGGGATCGCCAGCAGCAAGGAGACGGCGAGCGCGCCCGGGGCGATGAGTCTGCGGTGCACGGAGAGCTCCAAGTCATGGGGGAACGAGGACGGTTCGGAGCCTATTGACTCCCTGTGCCGTCACCCTGTCCATCGCCCCTCCTGTCACACGATCGCCATTCGGCCGACATGACCGATTCGGGCCCGGCTGCCTCCACGGACCCTCTTTTGCACCGGAGTTGACCGGGGTACCTTCCGCGCATGCCGAAACCAGCGCGCCGTATGCGCTTCACGACCTGGAGATCGCTCGCGACGGCGGCCACCGCCGCCCTGATGGCCGTCTTCCTCGCCCCCGCCGCCGCACACGGCGCGCCCCGGGAGAGCACCCCGGTCTACTCGTACGAGAAGGCGATCCGCGAGTCCGTCTGGGTGGACACCGGCCTCGACGGCGACGGCGACGGGAAGACCGACCGCGTCGCCGTCGACATCGTCCGGCCCCGCGAACTCGCCCAGCAGGGCCGCAAGGTTCCCGTGATCATGGACGCCAGCCCGTACTACTCCTGCTGCGGGCGCGGCAACGAGAGCCAGCTCAAGACGTACGACGCGAACGGCGACGTCGTCCAGATGCCACTGTTCTACGACAACTACTTCGTGCCGCGCGGCTACGCCTTCGTCGGCGTCGACCTGGCCGGAACCAATCGCTCGGACGGCTGTGTGGACGTCGGCGGCCGCTCCGACATCCAGTCCGCGAAGGCCGTGGTCGACTGGCTCAACGGCCGGGCCAAGGGCTACACGACGCGTACCGGCGCCGACCGGGCCAAGGCGAGCTGGACCAACGGCAGAACCGGCATGATCGGCAAGAGCTGGGACGGCACCATCGCCAACGGTGTCGCCGCGACCGGCGTCAAGGGCCTGAAGACCATCGTGCCGATCAGCGCCATCTCCTCCTGGTACGACTACTACTTCGCCAAGGGCGCCCCGCTGTACGACTCGGGCCCGGACTGGCTCTCCGGCTACGTCGACAGCCCCGAGGCCACCGCCAAGTGCGCCGCCGTGCAGCAGAAGCTCGTCGACGGGGCGCCGCGCACCGGTGACTGGACCAAGTTCTGGACCGAGCGCGACTACGTGAAGGACGCGAGCAAGGTCAGGGCGAGCGTCTTCCTGGTGCACGGCATGCAGGACCTCAACGTCCGCACCAAGAACTTCGGCCAGTGGTGGAGCGCCCTCGCCAAGAACGGCGTCGAGCGCAAGATCTGGCTCTCCCAGACCGGCCATGTCGACCCCTTCGACTTCCGCCGTACCGCCTGGGTCGACACCCTGCACCGCTGGTTCGACCACGAACTCCTCGGCTACGACAACGGCATCGACGACGAGCCCATGGCCGACATCGAGCGCCACCCCGACCAATGGGCCACCGCCGGCGTCTGGCCGCCCCGCGGGACGCAGACGACGACACTCCGCCCCGGCGCCGGCGCCCAGGCGGGCGTCGGCACCCTCGGCCTGCGTACGGGCTCCGGTAGCGAGACCTTCACCGACGACCCGCAGCTGAGCGAGACCGACTGGGCCGCCCACATCGACCGGTCCACCCCCGAGAAGGCCGGGTTCGTCACCAAGCCGCTGACCCAGGACCTGCGTCTGTCCGGCTCCTCCAAGGTGACCGTCACCGCCACGCCGACCACCTCGACCGCCCACCTCTCCGCGGTCCTGGTCGACCTGGGCCCGGACACCATCCGCGACTACGCCGACGGCGGCGAGGGCATCACCACCCTCACCGACCGCACCTGCTGGGGTCCGAGCACGACCGGCGACAGCTCCTGCTACAAGGTCACCCAGGCGAACAAGACCGACGTCGCCGCCACGGTCTTCAGCCGCGGCTGGGCCGACCTCGGCAACTACGCCTCCGACCTCAAGGGCGTCCCGCTCACCCCGGGCAAGGCCTACACGATCACGCTCGACCTGGCCGCCACCGACCACGTCGTCCCGGCGGGCCACCGGCTCGCCCTGATCGTCGCGGGCACCGACAAGGACCTCATCGACCCCCCGTCGACCACTCCGACCCTCACGCTGGACCTGTCCCGTACGTCCGCCCACGTGCCGTTCGTCGGCGGCGCCAAGGCCTTCACCAGGGCGACCACGGGCTCCGCCGCCGCCGCGAGCACGGCCGGCCTCGACGGCGTACGCGATCCGAGCAGTGCCCTCCGGGTCCCGGGGGAGACCCGCTGATCCACTGACCCCCTCAAGGGCGCACGGCGGCCGGTTCCTCGCCCAGCGCGAGCCCGGCCGCCTCCCGCGCGCAGCCCCAGGCCACCGTGACGCCCGCGCCGCCATGGCCGTAGTGGTGCACCAACACCCGCCCGTCGGGCAGTACTTCACGCTCCAGCCGGACCGTGTCACGCACCGGCCGCAGCCCCACCCGATGGCCCAGCACGCGCGCCCCGGCGATCTCCGGCCGCAGCGCCACACACCGTTCGACGATCGCTTCGGCCGCCGCCGGATCCGGCGTGAGCGACCAGTCATCGTCGTCGGTCGTACCACCCAGCACGAGCCGGTCCGGATGCGGGAAGACATAGGTGGTCGTCCCGGCGTCCGAGTCCGTCGACACGAGCCAGGTATGGACCCCGGGGTTCTCCACGATCACGAGCTGTCCGCGCACGGGCCGTACGGCCGGATCCGGTACGAGCGTGTGGGCGCCGAGACCCGTGCAGTTGACGACGACCGGCGCCTCGACCTCCGCGAGATCCGTCACCGTCCGTGTCTCGATCGTCCCGCCCGCCCGCAGGAACCGCTCGCGCAGCCAGCGCAGATGCACCGGCATGTCGATCAGCGGCAGCCGCGCCCACAGCCCCGTACCCGCGTACTCCTCGGCCGTCGCCGCGCGCAGCCCCGGCACCCGGGCGGCCCACGGCTCCAGCGCGTCCAGCCGCGTCTCGCCCTGTACGCCCTCGACCAGTCGTACGCCCGTCTCCCGGGGCCGGGCCGCCAACTCCTCGTACGCGGAGAGTGATCGCAGGGCCCATTCGCCCGCGAGCGCCTTCGGCCGGATGCGGTACGGCCACCACAGCGCGCCGGCAACGGCCGAGGTGGTCAGCTCGCCGGACTCCCGCGCCCACACCCGTACCCGCCGGCCGCGCTCGGCCAGGACGATCGCCGTCGTCAGACCGACGACACCGCTTCCGACCACGATCACGTCACCGCTGGGCACGTTGTCCATGCCGGGACGTTAGCGGAATATGTCATGCCGTGCTCACATCACTCCCAGTCTGGGGATACTCACAGCATGTCTGCCGAGTACGCGACCTTTGGCCTGGCACCGGCGATGCGTGCCGGAGGAGTCCTCGCCAACGGTGACTACCAAGTGCACCGGGACTTCGTCGACTTCATCGTCGACGGCCGCCCGCTGCTGTACCAGCTCTCCGACCTCGACGCGGTGTCCCCGCTCGCCTCCGACGTACCACCCGCCATCTTCACCGCCCAGGTCCGAAGCCTCCTCCTGGAGGCCGAGGCGCCGCTCGACGACGGCCGCTACGTGATCTACGGCTGCCCCGAGTGCGAGGGCATCGAATGCGGTGCCGTGACCGCCGTCATCGAGAAGGACGACTCCCGCGACGACTACGTGTGGCGCGACTTCGCCTGGCAGACCGGCGAACACGCCGATCTGGAGCTCAACGGCTATCACGGGATAGGGCCGTTCCGCTTCCAGGGCGCCGAGTACCGCAGCGCCCTGAACTCGCTGCTCCTCGGCGACCCCGGGGCGCGCCGCCGGGTCCTGCTCATCGGCGCCAGGGTCGCCGTGCTCGCCAAGCTCGCCGCCGCCCTGCGCACCATCGGTATCGGCGCCGACATCACCCGCGACGCCACCGACGTCCCGGCCGAGGAACTCCGCGGGTACGGCGCGGTGGCCTTCGGGCGCGCCATCGGCGAACAGGAGCGCGCGGCCGTACGGCAGTCCTTCGAGCGTGCCGGGGTCGAGGTCGCCTACGTCGACGGCCTGGCCCCCGTCGTCCCGCTCCTCGTCGCGCAGATCGAGCACGCCCTGGACCGCAGTCCCCACGAGCTGCGCCGCCTCACCCGCCTGGTCGCCGCCGACGGCGAGGCGGGTATCGAGGTCACCTCCACCTGCCGGGTCCAGATCACCGCGTACCGCCTCGACCGGCTGTACCGCACGCACACGCAGGAGGTCTTCGACGGGATCCTGGAGGCGGGCAGACACCGGATCGCCCTGGACGCCAAGGCCGTGAAGGGGGAGTCCTTTCTCGTGGCGCGGACCTCGGGGAGTGTGCTGGTGGAGGCGATGGCCCACTGAGCGGGCCGCACCGACACGGGGGTGCGGCCCGCACGGAAACCGGGGCGTGGCCCCGCACGGAAACGGAGGCGCAGCCGGGGCGGCCGGGCCGTTAGGATCGGCCTCCTGATGACTGCCACTCTCGTCGCCAAGAACCTCGCCGCCGGACACGGCGACCGCTCGCTCTTCTCCGGGCTCGACCTCGTGATCGCGCCCGGCGATGTGATCGGACTCGTCGGTGCCAACGGCGCGGGCAAGTCCACCCTGCTGCGGATGCTCGCCGGACTGCTCACGCCCGAGGAGGGGGAGCTGCGGCTGTCCCCGCCGTCGGCGAGCGTCGGTCATCTGCCGCAGGAGCCGGAGCGGCGGGAGGGCGAGAGCGTCCGGGAGTTCCTGGCCCGGCGCACCGGTGTGGCCGAGGCCCAGCGCGTGATGGACGAGGCGACGCAGGCACTCGTCGACGGCGCGCCGGGCGCGGACGACGCGTACGCGGAGAGCCTGGAGCGCTGGCTCGACCTCGGCGGCGCCGACCTCGACGAGCGCGCCGAGGAGGTCGCCGACACCCTCGGGCTCGGCGTCGACCTCGACCAGCCGATGACGTCCCTGTCCGGCGGCCAGGCGGCCCGCGCCGGACTCGCCTCCCTGCTCCTGTCCCGCTACGACGTCTTCCTCCTCGACGAGCCCACCAACGACCTGGACCTGGAAGGCCTGGAGCGGCTCGAACGCTTCGTCTCCGGGCTGCGCGCGGGCACCGTCGTCGTCAGCCACGACCGCGAGTTCCTGACCCGCACGGTCACCAAGGTGCTCGAACTCGACCTCGCCCAGCAGCAGATCACCCTCTACGGCGGCGGCTACGAGGCCTACCTGGAGGAGCGCGACACCGCCCGCCGGCACGCCCGCGACGACTACGAGGAGTACGCCGACAAGCGCTCCGCCCTCGAAGGCCGCGCCCAGATGCAGCGCTCCTGGATGGACAAGGGCGTGAAGAACGCCCGGCGCAAGGCGAACAACGACAACGACAAGATCGGCCGCAAGTTCCGCAGCGAGGCCAGCGAGAAGCAGGCGTCCAAGGCCCGGCAGACCCAGCGCATGATCGAGCGCCTGGACGTCGTCGACGAGCCGCGCAAGGAGTGGGAGCTGCGGATGGAGATCGCGGCCGCACCGCGCTCTGGCGCCGTCGTCGCCACCCTGCGTGACGCCGAGGTGCGGCGCGGCGACTTCACCTTCGGCCCCGCGACCCTCCAGATCGACTGGGCGGACCGGGTCGCCGTCACGGGCGCCAACGGCGCGGGCAAGTCGACCCTGCTCGGCGCCCTGCTCGGCCGGGTCCCGCTGGACGCCGGTCACGCGACCCTCGGCTCCGGCGTCATCGTCGGCGAGGTCGACCAGGCCCGCAAACTCTTCCACGGCTCCGAGTCCCTGCTCGACGCGTTCGGCGCAGCCGTCCCCGACACCGAACCGGCCGAGGTCCGCACCCTGCTGGCCAAGTTCGGCCTCAAGGCGGAACACGTCCTGCGCCCGGCGGCCACCCTCTCTCCCGGCGAGCGCACCCGCTCGGCCCTCGCCCTCCTCCAGGGCCGTGGCGTCAACCTCCTCGTCCTCGACGAGCCGACCAACCACCTCGACCTCCCGGCGATCGAACAGCTGGAGGCGGCGCTCGACTCGTACGAGGGCACCCTGCTGCTCGTGACCCACGACCGCCGCATGCTCGACGCGGTCCACACCACGCGCCGGCTGGAAGTGGCGGCGGGCAAGGTGACGGAGCGCTGACCTACGCCCGCGCGCCCGCAGAGAGCGGGCGCCGGACATGATCCAAGAGGTCTCGAGCCCCTTGCTCTCCGTGGCTTCCCAGGTGAGGACGCGCGAGCCGACCATACGGTCACTCCAGGAGCGTGGGCCCAGTTCCCCGCGCCCCCTTGGGGGGCGCGGGGAACTGCGCGACCAGCCACGACCTACCCGCGGTTCAACGACGGCCCTTCTTCGGGTCCACCAACCCGGCGCGACGCAGCGCGTCGGCCATCGCACTGTTGGCCGGCGGCGGAGCGGCCTGCCGCGAACCGCCGCCGCCACCACCTCCGCCCGCCCCGCCCCGCGCCTGACGCTGCTGCTGGCGCTGCTGCGGAGGCCGCCCGCCCCGCTGCGGACGCCCACCCCCACCCTGCTGATCCGACGGAGTCGCCTCGTCGTCGAGCCGCAGCGTGAGAGAGATCCGCTTGCGCGGGATGTCGATCTCGAGCACCTTCACCTTGACGATGTCACCCGGCTTCGCCACATCGCGCGGGTCCTTCACGAACGTCTTCGACATCGCCGAGACATGCACCAGACCGTCCTGGTGGACGCCGATGTCCACGAAGGCCCCGAACGCGGCCACATTCGTGACGACCCCTTCGAGCACCATCCCGGAGGCCAGGTCGGAGATCTTCTCGACGCCCTCCTTGAAGGTGGCCGTCTTGAAAGCGGGCCGCGGGTCGCGCCCGGGCTTCTCCAGCTCCTTCAGGATGTCCGTGACGGTCGGCAGACCGAACGTCTCGTCCACGAAGTCGGTCGGCCTGAGCGAGCGCAGCACACCGGTGTTGCCGATCAGGGAGGCGACCTCGCTACCCGCCGTCTTCACCATCCGCCGAACCACGGGGTACGCCTCCGGGTGCACGCTGGAGGCGTCCAGCGGGTCGTCCCCACCCCGGATGCGCAGGAAGCCCGCACACTGCTCGTACGCCTTCGGGCCGAGCCGGGCCACGTTCTTGAGGGTCGTGCGGGACGTGAAGGGGCCGTTGGCGTCGCGGTGCGCCACGATGTTCTCCGCGAGCCCGGAGGTGATGCCGGAGACGCGCGCGAGCAGCGGGGCGGAGGCCGTGTTCACGTCCACGCCCACGCCGTTCACACAGTCCTCGACCACCGCGTCCAGGGACCGGGAGAGCTTCACCTCGGACAGGTCGTGCTGGTACTGCCCGACGCCGATGGACTTCGGGTCGATCTTCACCAGCTCGGCCAGCGGGTCCTGGAGGCGGCGAGCGATGGAGACGGCGCCGCGCAGCGACACGTCCATCTCGGGCAGCTCCTGCGAGGCGAACGCGGACGCCGAGTACACCGAAGCCCCCGCCTCGGACACCATCACCTTGGTGAGGTTCAACTCCGGGTGCTTGGTGATGAGTTCACCGGCGAGCTTGTCGGTCTCGCGGGACGCCGTGCCGTTGCCGATCGCGATCAACTCGACCGCGTGCTCCTTGGCGAGACGGGCGAGTTTGGCGATGGCCTCGTCCCACTTGTTGGCCGGGACGTGCGGGTAGATGACGTCCGTCGCCACGACCTTGCCGGTCGCGTCGACCACGGCGACCTTGACACCCGTACGGAAACCGGGGTCGAGGCCCAGCGTCGCGCGGGTGCCCGCCGGGGCGGCGAGCAGCAGGTCCCGCAGGTTCGCCGCGAAGACGTTCACCGCCTCGTCCTCGGCGGCCGTGCGCAGCCGAAGGCGCAGGTCGATGCCGAGGTGCACGAGGATGCGGGTGCGCCAGGCCCAGCGGACGGTGTCCGTGAGCCACTTGTCGGCGGGACGACCGCGGTCGCCGATCTGGAAGTGGTGGGCGACGATTCCCTCGTACGAGGAGGGACCGGGCTGCTCGGAGGGCTCCTCGGGTTCCAGGACGAGGTCGAGGACCTCCTCCTTCTCGCCGCGCAGCATGGCGAGGACGCGGTGCGAGGGCAGCTCCTTGAAGGGCTCGGCGAAGTCGAAGTAGTCGGCGAACTTGGCGCCCGCCTCCTCCTTGCCGTCCCGCACCTTGGCGGCCAGGCGGCCGCGCACCCACATGCGCTCGCGCAGCTCGCCGATCAGGTCGGCGTCCTCCGAGAACCGCTCGGTGAGGATCGACCGGGCGCCGTCCAGCGCGGCCTGTGGGTCGGCGACGCCCTTGTCGGCGTCGACGAAGGCCGCCGCGGCGGCGAGCGGGTCGACCGACGGGTCGCCGAGCAGGCCCTCGGCCAGCGGCTCCAGGCCCGCCTCGCGCGCGATCTGCGCCTTCGTGCGCCGCTTCGGCTTGAACGGCAGATAGATGTCCTCGAGCCGCGCCTTCGTCTCGGCGCCCCGGATCTGCGCCTCGACCTCTTCGGTGAGCTTGCCCTGCTCGCGCACCGATTCGAGGATCGCGGTGCGCCGCTCCTCCAGCTCCCGCAGATAGCGCAGCCGCTCCTCGAGGGTGCGCAGCTGCGCATCGTCGAGCATCTCGGTCGCTTCCTTGCGGTAGCGGGCGATGAAGGGCACCGTCGACCCGCCGTCGAGCAAGTCGACGGCGGCCTTGACCTGCCGCTCCCGTACGCCGAGCTCCTCGGCGATCCTGCCTTCGATGGACCCTACGAGGGGTGTCGTCACGATCCCGTACCGCCTTCTCCACTGAGGTTGCGCGGCAATTGTGGCAGGTGACACCGACAATGGGGGATCAGGGCGCCGATCGGCGCTGTCAGCCCTTGCCGGTCATGCCCTCGGGGAACGCGCCGGCGGCCAGCGCCCGCATCAGGATGCCCCGTGCCAGCTCGGTGAGGCGTTCCACGCCCGCGGCGCCCAGATGCTCGTACGGGGCACGGTCCAGCCGGTCCGTGCGGTTCTCGATCTCCTGACGCAGGGCCACCCCCGCCTCGGTCAACTCGCCCTCCGCGTCCAGCAGTCCGCGCTCGCGCAGCCGCTCGACCGCCGCCTCCCAGTGCGTGCGCGACCAGCCGCGCGTGCCCAGTGCCCACTTCGGGGCCATGCCCTTGCCGGTCGCGGTGTGGCTCACCAGCGCCTCGACCGGGTCGAGCTCCGCGTCGAGCAGCGCCGAGAGGTGACCGTCGCCCCGGTGCTCGCGCAGCAGTGTGGCGCCGTGCCAGAGGGCGAGGTGCGGCGCGTCGGGCACGGGCAGGTCGGCGTGCGCCGCGTACAGCGGGCGCGCGGTCCTCGTGCAGGCCTCCGCGGCCCGCAGGGCGAGCTCCGCCGCCTCGGCGACCTCCTTGGAGGCGAGGACGTCCTCGCCGAGGAGCCGTCGCCAGGTCGCGTCGACGGCACGCGCGCGTGCCGCGAGGACGGTCTCCGGGGAGGCCTTCTTCCACACCTCGGGCACATGCCGGGCCACCAGCTCGTGGCGGAAGTTGTAGAACGTCGCCGTCACCGTGCCGGGACCCACCGGCCCCATGGCGGCGGCCCGCACGGCGAAGTACGCGCCGTTGCTGTCCTCGATCCCGACGTCGGCCAGCTCCCGGCCCAGATCCGGCGAGAAGTAGTGCGTCGAGTGCAGCGGGTTGAGGGCGTTGTGGCAGCGCCGCCCGGCGCGCTCCGGCAGAGGTATGGTCATGCCCGAAGGTTACCGACTGGTCGGTACGCAGGGAAGACGAGAGGAGCGATGGCAGGAAAGGTGGGGTACTCGTCGTTGCGGCCATCACCCCGCACGCCAAGAATCGAGACCATGCGAACCGTCCTGGTCGTCCTCTTCGACGATGTGCAGAGCCTCGACGTCACGGGCCCCGTGGAGGTCTTCGCGGGCGCCGAGGCCTTCCGCGGCGGCTCCTACCGCATCCACACCGCCTCCCTGGACGGCGCACCCGTGCGTACCACCAGCGGCCTCACCCTCGTCCCGGACCACACCCTTGCCGACGCGCCCGCCCCGCACACCCTGCTGGTCCCGGGCGGCCAGGGCACCCGGCGCCCCGACCCCCGGCTGACCGACTGGCTGCGCGCGCACGGGCCGCGCGCCGAGCGCCTGGTCTCCGTCTGCACGGGCGCCATCCCGCTCGCCGAGGCGGGCCTCCTGGACGGCCGCCGCGCGACGACCCACTGGGCGTACTGCGACAAGCTCGCCCGCGACCATCCGGCCATCGAGGTCGACCCCGACCCCATCTACGTGCGGGACGGACAGGTGTCCACCTCGGCCGGCGTCACCTCCGGCATCGACCTCGCCCTCGCGCTCGTGGAGGAGGACCTCGGCCGGGAGGCCGCCCTGACGGTTGCCCGCCACCTCGTCGTCTTCCTGCGGCGCCCGGGCAACCAGGCCCAGTTCAGCGCCCAGCTGGCCGCGCAGACGGCGCGGCGCGAACCGCTCCGCGAGGTCCAGCAGTGGATCACCGAGCACCCCGGCGACGACCTGTCCGTCGAGTCGCTCGCCGTCCGCGCCCGGCTCTCGCCGCGGCACTTCGCCCGCGCCTTCCAGACCGAGACGGGCATGACCCCGGGCCGGTACGTCGACCGTGTCCGCCTCGAACACGCCCGGCGCCTCCTGGAGGACACCGCCGACGGAGTCGAGGAGATCTCCCGCGCCTGCGGCTACGGCACCCCCGAGGCGATGCGCCGTGCCTTCGTGAAGACGCTCGGCACGGCACCGGTGGAGTACCGGCGCCGCTTCCGCCCCGCCCCCACCGGGTGACCGGCCCCCACCCGTCGACCAGCCCGTACCTGCCGTGCCTGCCCCACCCAACCGTGGAAAGGAACCCGATGCAGATCGCCATCGTCCTCTTCGACCGCTTCACCGCCCTGGACGCCGTGGGACCCTACGAGACCCTCGGCCGCCTGCCCGACGCGGAGACCGTCTTCGTCGCCGAGGAGACCGGTCCCGTCCGCAACGAGAGCGGCAATCTGGCCCTGACCGCCGACAAGACCCTGGCCGAGGTGCCGCACCCGGACATCGTCGTGGTTCCCGGCGGACCGGGCCAGACCCCGCAGATGGACAACCGGGTCCTGCTGGACTGGCTGCGCGCCGCCGACGCCACGAGCACCTGGACGACCTCCGTGTGCACCGGCTCCCTGCTGCTGGCCGCCGCAGGGCTGCTCGAGGGCCGCCGGGCCACCTCGCACTGGCTGGCCCTCGACCACCTCGAGCGGTTCGGTGCCGAGCCGACCGGAGAGCGGGTGGTGTTCGACGGGAAGTACGTGACCGCGGCCGGCGTGTCGTCCGGCATCGACATGGGGCTCGCCCTGCTCGGGCGGATCGCGGGCGACGAACACGCCCAGGCCGTACAGCTGCTGACGGAGTACGACCCGCAGCCGCCCTACGACGCCGGGTCCCCCCAGAAGGCTCCCGCACATCTCGTGGCGGAGTTCCGGGCGAAGAGCCGCTTCATCATGGAGTAGTCGCGGTGGACGACTCGGCGGTCGTGGTGGACGCCGGCGTGGTCCAGGTGAAGCGCGGCGGCCGGCGTTCCAGGAACGCGGCGACGCCCTCCGCGGTGTCGTCGCTCCCGCGCGCCTGCTCGGCCCAGTACGCGTCCCGGTCGGTCCGCCCATGGGCGAATTCCTTGGCGGACGCCTGCGTCAGCAACGACCGCGCGGCCAGGACGCGGGTGAACTCCCCGACCCGCTTGTCGAGTTCGCCCTCCGGCAGCACCTCGTCGACCAGACCCGTGCGCAGCGCCCGTTCGGTGTCGATCAGCTCGCCGGAGAACAGCAGGTACTTGGCGGTCGCCGGACCCACCAGCGACACCAGCCGCCGGGTGGCCGAGGCCGCGTAGACGATCCCCAGCTTCGCCGGCGTCACTCCGAACCGAGCACCCTCCTCCGCGAACCGCAGATCGCAGGCCGCCGCGAGCTGGGACCCGCCGCCGACGCAGTACCCGCGGATCGCCGCGAGCGTCGGCTTGGGGAACGCGGCGAGCGCCTCCTCGGCGTTCACGGCGAGCCCCTGCGCCTCGTCCGAGGAGCCCCGCAGCGTCGAGATGTCGGCCCCCGCGCAGAAGGTGCCGCCCTCGCCGGTGAGCACGAGGACGCGGACGTCCGGGTCGGCGGCGAGCCCGTCGAGCAGGGGCGGCAGCGCCCGCCACATGTCGGCCGTCATGGCGTTGAGCTTGGCCGGGTGGTGAATGACGACGGTGGCGACCCCGTCGCCCACGCTGTGCAGCAGCTGCGGCTCCATACGCCGGATGCTATCCGCAACCCTCGAACGTACGATCAAGAAGGGGTCGGGCGCGAGGAGGCGCTGATGGCCGGAACCAAGGACAGGGCGCCGAGCGACGCGACCACGAAACTGACCCGCGGCTTCAGCTGGACCGCCGCGTTCGGCGTGATCCTGGTGCTCGCGGGGCTCGTCGGGCTCGTCTACACCGGCGTGGCGACCCTGACCTCGATGATCCTGTTCGGCTGGCTGCTGCTGATCGGCGGCGCGGTCGGACTGCTGCACGCCGTTCAGGCCCGCGGCACCAACTTCTTCTGGCTCGGGGTGGTGGTCGCGGCCCTGAACATCGCGGCCGGAGTGGTGGTGAT
Organism: Streptomyces sp. NPDC111656; assembly: GCF_055656965.1. NCBI lineage: Bacteria > Bacillati > Actinomycetota > Actinomycetes > Kitasatosporales > Streptomycetaceae > Streptomyces > Streptomyces sp. NPDC111656. Next base: position 563,335 of record NZ_JBVKCA010000003.1, on the reverse strand, counting down.
CCGCCGCCCGGACGCGGCGGCCGAGGCGCTCACCATGTTCGCGGCCCTGCTGTTCCTGACCGGCGGGGTGTTCCGGGTGGTCGGCAGCCTCGTGGTGCGGGGTGCGCAGTTCGGCTGGACCCTCCTGCAGGGCGCCTTCGACCTGCTCCTCGGCATCCTGGTGCTGAACAACTGGCCGAGCAGCAGCAAGTACGTCATCGGCTGCTTCTTCTCGCTCGCGCTGCTCTTCGACGGGCTGGGCCTGATCGCCACCGGCTTCGGCGGGCGGCGCATCGTGCATCTGGTCTCGGGACGCGACCGGTGACGGACGAAACGGGCGAGCCCGGCGCCCAACCCGTACAACCCGAATAGTTCTCGAAGTAGACACCACGCGGACAGGAGTGGTCGCGCGGCCGACCATGTCATGCGTCAACGGTCAGAAGCCGTCGATAGTCGCTGACTTCTGGTCAGGGATGCGGTCCGGACCAGCGCGTTACCAACACTCGACGTGTGGTGACAATCGAGCGCAAGGGTGGCGACCGGACGATGGAGAACCACGGGCGGGGGTTCGACTCCCGCCCTGAAGGCGCCGGGGATGTGGCTCCCGATCGGAGACCGCCGGGTCCGCTGCCGTACGAGGGGGTGTGGCGGTTCACCGCTCCCGCCATCGACGCCTCGGTTCCGCAGGCACGACACGCCGTTCGTGACCTGCTCTTCCGTCAACAAGTGCCCGTCTCGGACGACCTCGTCCACGGGCTTTTGCTGATCGTCTCCGAACTGGTCACGAACGCGGTGCGGCACGCGGCACTGCTGTCCCCGATGCTCGCCGTGGAGGTGGCCGTGGGAGCCGAGTGGGTGCGGGTCTCGGTGGAGGACAACCACCCCTACCGTCCCACCGCCCTGGAGGCCGACCACGGCCAGACCGGCGGCCGGGGGCTGCTGCTGGTGCGGGAGGTCGCCAGGGAGTCGGGCGGGGTGTGCGACGTCGAGCACACGGCGAGTGGCGGCAAGGTGATCTGGGCCGCCCTGCCGCTCACTGCGAGCATCATCTAGGGCTTGGCGCTCTCGGGGAGTTTTCGCGAGGACGGGTCCGTCACCAGCCGGCGGACGGGCCCGTCAGCTCCCTGATCGCCGGACGGGCCGCGTCCAGGACCGTCATGAACCACGCCGAGAAGGGGTCCTTCGCGTGCCGCTCCATGAGCTCGGCGGCGGTCACGAACGCGGTGTCCCCGACCTCCTCCGGATCGGCGTGCAGCGACGACTGCACCATGCCGACGAAGAGGTGGTTGTACTCCTGCTCCACCAGGCCCGACTCCGGGTCCGGGTGGTTGTAGCGGACCGTGCCCGCCTCCGCGAGCAGCGAGGGCGAGACGCCGAGCTCCTCGTACGTCCGTCGGGCCGCCGCCGCGAAGGGCGCCTCGGCGGGGTAGGGGTGGCCGCAGCAGGTGTTGGACCAGACACCGGGGGAGTGGTACTTGCCCAGGGCGCGCTGCTGGAGCAGCAGCCTGCCGTGCTCGTCGAAGAGGAACACGGAGAAGGCTCGGTGCAGCTGTCCCGGTGGCTGATGGGCGGCGAGCTTCTCCGCCGTGCCGATCGTGTTGCCGTCCTCGTCGACCAACTCGAGCAAGATCGCTTCAACGGTGCCGTTCGACGAACTGTGCGTCGCGGTGGCAGGTGTGATCGGCATACCCATCCTTCGCATCGGTCTTCGAGCCCCAAGTCTGCCGTACGAAACCGGCACTCCCGGCACTTCGCGGCTCCCCGCATGTCCCGCTCCGGGAGCCCGGAGCGGGACACGCGGCCGACGTCCGTCGGTCACCGAAAGCGGCCGGACACTTGATCGTGCCCGGTGCCACGGACGGGGAACCGTCCAGGACAGGGGCCATCAGATGTTCGCCCGGCCCCCGGAGCCGATGCTCGTCCGGCCCGCCGAACCCGGGCCGGATGCCGTAGTCCGAGGCCGGTTCACCGCGGTGCGCGGCGCACCCGCCGTACGGTGACGGACGCAGGCACCGACGCGGGCACCGGGCGGACGGGACGCGTCAGGCGCCGACGGTGACCGGACGCAGGACATAGCCCACGTAGCCGTACTCCCTCCCGTGCTCGCGGCGCATGGCGATCTCCGCCCGGGCGCCCGCCACCGCCCAGGCCATGCCGGGCCGGGTGACATCGGCCACGTCGGCGTGGACGCCGAGCGCGTCGTAGTACTCGTCCCAGTCGGACTCCGGCTGGCGGTACACCCCCAGTACGGAGTACCCGGCGTCGCGTGCGACCCGGGTGTCCTGGTCGGTCGTGCGCAACGAGTCGTCCTCCCAGAACGCGCGAGCCTGGTCGGACGGCGTGTCGGTGGTCCACACACAGTGGGTGAGGACCAGCGTGCCGCCGGGGGCGAGCAGTCGCCGCCAGTGGCGCAGGGCGGTGTCGAAACCGATCAGATAGGCCGAGCCCTCGGCCCAGACCAGGTCGAACGAGCCGTCGGGGTGGGTGAGATCTCCCATGTCCCCGTGGACGGTGTCGATCGAGGCGCTGAGACCTCGGGCCTCGGCGGCCGTCCGCAGTTCGTCGAGGAACGGTTCGTGCAGGTCGACTGCCGTCACCTCGGCCGCGGCCTCGGCGGCCAGGAGCAGCGCCGAGCGGCCGGGGCCACAGCCCAGGTCGAGCACGCGGGGACGGGCGGGCAGCGGGCCCGCGAGTGAGAGCAGGTGACGGGTGGTGGCGTCGGAGCCGGGGCTCTGCCGGGGCAGTCGGTGGCGCAGGGTGAAGAAGGCCTTGTGGCGGGCGTCGCGGTCGGAAGAGTCGTGATGCTCGGACAACGTGGGAAACCTTTGGATGCGGGGCCCGGGCCGCCGCGCACGCCGCTCGGCGTGGGTCAGCCGTGGACCCGGAGGATGGGGACGCACCTGTGGCCGCGCGCAGCGGCACCGGACTCGACAGTCATCAACCCACCTCTTCCTCGGATCGGCGGTCACGTTAGCACCGGAGCCGCCGGCCGCACCCGCGAATTGAGAGCCCGCTGGATCAGGAGCCTGTCAGTGGCAGAGCCTCGCCTCGTGCTCCGCGTGCCCGCTCGGTTCCAGCTGGAAGGTGCAGTGCTCCACGTCGAAGTGGTGGCCCAGACAGCCCTGGAGTTCGTGGAGCATCTTCTCGTGGCCGATGGCGTTCAGGACCTCGGAGCTGACGACCACATGGGCGGAGAGGACCGGCATGCCCGACGTGATGGTCCAGGCGTGCAGGTCGTGCACGTCCTCGACGCCGGACAGGGCCAGGATGTGGGCGCGCACCTCCGCCATGTCGACGTTCCTGGGCGCCGCCTCCAAGAGCACGTCGAGCGTCTCGTGGAGCAGCTTCCAGGTGCGCGGGACGATCATGATGCTGATGAGGATCGAGGCGATCGGGTCGGCCGCCTGCCAGCCGGTGGTCATGATGACCGCGGCGGAGATGATCACAGCCACCGAACCCAGCGCGTCCGCGACCACCTCCAGAAAGGCGCCGCGCACGTTCAGGCTGTCCTTCTGGCCGCGCAGCAGCAGCGTGAGCGAGATCGTGTTCGCGACCAGACCGATCAGACCGAAGACGATGGTCAGACCGCCCTCGGTGTCCGCGGGTGTCACGAAGCGGTGGATCGCCTCATACAGGACGTAGCCGCCGACACCGAGCAGCAGCAGACAGTTGGCGAGCGCGGCGAGGATCTCGGCCCGCGCGTAGCCGAACGTGCGGTTGCCGCTGGGTGGCCGGTTGGCGAAGTGGATCGCGAGGAGCGCCATGCCCAGCCCCACCGCGTCCGTCGCCATGTGCGCCGCGTCGGCCACGAGCGCGAGGGAATCGGCCATGAGACCGCCGACGATCTCGACCACCATCACGGTGAGCGTGATCGACAGCGCGACCCGCAGCCTCCCGCGGTACGCGGCTGCCGCCGTGCCGGTGGCGGGCGCGCCATGGGCGTGCCCGTGATCGTGTCCAGCCCCCATGGAAGCCGCCTCCTGTGCTCTGCCCGGGATCACAGTGAACTACGGGTGGGGGGTATCGGGCAACGCGGCACTGAACACCGTTGTCATATGCTCTGACCTGCGGAAACGATCCGCAGGTCGGAGCATGGTCAAGATCGTTGATCCAGTGCCCGGGGGTGATGCAGCACCCATCCCTGCCACGCCGACTCCACCATCTCCCGGACCCCGCGCCGCGCGCTCCAGTCGAGTTCCCGCGCGGCCAGCTCTGCCGAGGCGACCGCGCGCGGCGCGTCCCCGGGCCGGCGCGGCTCGACGACCGGTCGCCGGGTGTCCCCGCTGACCTCGCCGATCAGCGTGAGCAGTGCACGTACCGAGACCCCTTCGCCGCGGCCGATGTTCGCCGTGAGGTCGCCGCTCGCGCCGCCGGCCAGCCGCCGGGCCGCCGCGAGGTGTGCCTCGGCGAGGTCGGCGACGTGGATGTAGTCACGGACGCAGGTGCCGTCCGCCGTCGGGTAGTCGTCGCCGAAGATCCGCGGGGCCTCGTCGCGGGTGAGGCGGTCGAAGACCATCGGGATCACGTTGAACACGCCGGTGTCGGCCAGCTCGGGCGTGGCCGCACCCGCCACGTTGAAGTAGCGCAGGCACACGGTCGCGATGCCGTGGGCCCGGCCCGCCGCGCGGACCAGCCACTCCCCGGCGAGCTTCGTCTCGCCGTACGGGCTCATCGGCGCACAGGGGGTGTCCTCCGTGATGAGGTCCACATCCGGGTTGCCGTAGACGGCGGCGGACGAGGAGAAGACGAAGCGCTTGACGCCGGCCCCGGCGACGGCCTCCAGGAGCGTCGCGAGCCCGCCCACGTTCTCCTGGTAGTAGCGCGTCGGCTGGGCCACGGACTCGCCGACCTGCTTGCGCGCGGCGAGATGCACCACACCCGTCACCGCGTGCTCCGCGAGGACCCGCTTGAGCAGGTCCCCGTCCAGCGACGAGCCCTGCACCAGCGGGATGCTCTCCGGAAGCCGGTTCGGAACCCCGGCCGAGAGGTCGTCGAGGGCGACGACGCACTCCCCGGCCTCCGCCATCGCCCGCGCCACGTGTGCCCCGATGTATCCGGCCCCGCCTGTGATCAGCCATGTCATGGACGATCACCCTATGTCGGTCCGCGGCCGGTGGCGCCACGGCCGGCCACCGATCCGACCGCCCTGCCCCGCTACGGGACGGTCTGGAAGGGAGTCGTGATCAATGACGTGAATAGTGCGTTCTGCGAGTGCGGGTTTGTGGCGGGACCCCCGGATCACGGATGATGATCGCGGCGGAGGCGCTACGCAGATGTGGTTGATCGCGCAGTGAACGGGCGGTGAACGCCTGCTTCTCATCATCCGATAGCCTCTGCCGACATGCCGCCCAGCGGCCTGAGCCCCCTCGGGCCTGGGGCCGGGGCCTTCCCACCACGTACACGCCCGGCGCGAGGCCGCGTCGGCACCCAGGGAGTGAGTTCGCTGTCGACCGCCATCCTCACCGGCCAGCCGGTCCCCGGATCGTCGCTCGAGAGCGATCTGCGGTCGCTCGGCTTCGACGTGCGGCTCGCCGGCGAAGCCGGTGACGCCGAGACACTGCTGGCCGCCGTACCGGCGGACCAGCGGGTCGCCGTCGTCGACGCCCGCTTCGTGGGGCACCCGCACGCACTGCGCCTCGGCCTCACGGACCCACGGTTCGCGGCCTCCGCACTGCCCGGCGCCGTATCGGTACAGCCCGAGGCCCGCCGGGCGCTGGCCCGTGCCGTGGCCCGTGAGAGCTCCGCCTCCGGCGGCCTCGCCGTCGCCACCGACAACCTCGCCGAGCGCCTCACCGCGGCCCTCGACGCGGACGGCGTCGCCGTGGTCCGCCCCGAGCTCGGCACGCTCGTCGCCGTGGTCCCCACCGACCCGCAGGAGCGCAACGAGGCCCGGCAGGCCGTCTCCGCCGTGGACGACGAGGCCGTGCGCCTGCGCAGCGCGGTCAAGGCCCGCGACGGCTTCTTCACCACGTACTGCATCAGCCCGTACTCGCGCTACATCGCCCGCTGGTGCGCCCGTCGCGGCCTGACCCCGAACCAGGTCACCACCGCTTCCCTGCTCACCGCGCTGATCGCCGCGGGCTGCGCCGCCACCGGCAGCCGCGCCGGATTCGTCGCGGCCGGGCTGCTGCTCCTGTTCTCCTTCGTCCTGGACTGCACGGACGGGCAGCTCGCCCGCTACTCGCTCCAGTACTCGACGCTCGGCGCCTGGCTGGACGCGACCTTCGACCGCGCCAAGGAGTACGCCTACTACGCGGGCCTCGCCCTCGGAGCCGCCCGCGGCGGCGACGACGTATGGGCCCTGGCGCTCGGCGCGATGATCCTCCAGACCTGCCGGCACGTCGTGGACTTCTCCTTCAATGAGGCGAACCACGACGCCACCGCCAACACCAGCCCCACCGCCGCCCTCTCGGACAAGCTCGACAGCGTCGGCTGGACGGTCTGGGTGCGCCGGATGATAGTGCTCCCCATCGGCGAACGATGGGCGATGATCGCCGTCCTCACGGCGTTGACGACCCCCCGCATCACCTTCTACGCGCTGCTCGTCGGCTGCGCGTTCGCCGCGACGTACACCACGGCGGGCCGGGTACTGCGCTCGCTGACCCGCAAGGCGCGGCGGACCGACCGCGCGGCGCAGGCGCTGGCGGACCTCGCCGACTCGGGCCCCATCGCCGAGGCCGTGGCCTCGGGACCGGTCCGCAGGGCGAGGGTCCGCGCTTATTCCGCGCCGCTTTGGGCCGCACTGGGCACCGTGATCCTGCTGGTCGACGTGTCGTTCCGGCAGTTCGGGAACTGGCAGATGATCGTCGGCGCCCTCGTCTACGCGGCCTGCGCGGGCCGCGCGGTCGCGCGCCCTCTCAAGGGCCCCCTCGACTGGCTGGTGCCCCCCTTCTTCCGCGCCGCCGAATACCTCACCGTTCTGGTACTGGCGGCCAAAGCCGATGTGAACGGAGCACTTCCTGCGGCTTTCGGCCTGGTGGCCGCCGTCGCCTACCATCACTACGACACGGTGTACCGCATCCGCGGCAACGCCGGAGCCCCCCCGCACTGGCTGGTGCGGGCGATCGGCGGGCACGAAGGCAGGACGTTGCTGGTCACCGTCCTGGCCGTGCTGCTCACCGCCGCACAGTTCAAGGTCGCGCTCACGGTGCTCGCCGTGGCCGTGGCGCTGCTGGTGCTCGTGGAGAGCATCCGCTTCTGGGTGTCCTCCGGGGCCCCCGCCGTACACGATGAAGGAGAACCCGCATGATCGGCCTCGTGCTGGCGGCCGGCGCCGGACGGCGTCTGCGTCCCTACACCGACAGCCTCCCAAAGGCTCTCGTGCCGGTGGGACCCGAGGGCATGGAGGACAGCATCACGGTCCTGGACCTGACCCTCGGCAACTTCGCCGAGATCGGTCTGACCGAGGTCGGGATCATCGTCGGCTACCGCAAGGAAGCCGTGTACGACCGCAAGGACGCCCTGGAGGCCAAGTACGGCCTCAAGATCACCCTCATCGACAACGACAAGGCCGAGGAGTGGAACAACGCCTACTCCCTGTGGTGCGGCCGTGACGCCCTCAAGGACGGTGTGATCCTCGCCAACGGCGACACCGTGCACCCGGTCTCCGTCGAGAAGACGCTGCTGGCCGCCCGCGGCGACGGCAAGCGGATCATCCTCGCCCTCGACACGGTGAAGAAGCTCGCCGACGAGGAGATGAAGGTCGTCGTCGACCCCGACAAGGGCGTCCGGAAGATCACCAAGCTGATGGAGCCCACCGAGGCCACCGGCGAGTACATCGGCGTCACCCTCATCGAGGGCGACGCCGCCGCCGACCTGGCCGACGCCCTGAAGACGGTGTGGGAGACGGACCCGCAGCAGTTCTACGAGCACGGTTACCAGGAGCTCGTCAACCGCGGCTTCAAGATCGACGTGGCGCCGATCGGTGACGTCAAGTGGGTCGAGATCGACAACCACGACGACCTCGCCAAGGGACGGGAGATCGCGTGCCAGTACTGACAAGGCTCATCCCTTCGCCGGTCGTCGTCGACATCCGCCCGGGTGCCCTGGACGACCTGGCGAGCGTGCTCTCCGACCAGCGGATCTCGCACTCCGGGAAGCTCGCCGTCGCGGTGAGCAACGGCTCCGGCGCGAAGCTGCGCGAGCGGATCGCCCCGGCCCTGCCCGACGCCACCTGGTACGAGGTCGGCGGCGGCACCCTCGACGACGCGATCCGACTGGCCGGTGCCATCAAGGCCGGCCACTACGACGCGGTCGTGGGCCTGGGCGGCGGCAAGATCATCGACTGCGCGAAGTTCGCCGCGGCGCGCGTCGGCCTCCCGCTGGTCGCCGTGCCCACCAACCTCGCGCACGACGGCCTGTGCTCGCCCGTCGCGACCCTCGACAACGACGCGGGCCGCGGCTCCTACGGTGTGCCGAACCCGATCGCGGTCGTCATCGACCTCGATGTGATCCGGGACGCCCCCGTGCGGTTCGTGCGCTCCGGCATCGGCGACGCCGTCTCCAACGTCTCCGCGATCGCGGACTGGGAGCTGGCCAATCGCGTCAACGGCGAGAAGATCGACGGTCTCGCGGCCGCGATGGCACGCCAGGCCGGAGAGGCCGTACTGCGCCACCCCGGCGGCATCGGCGACAACGACTTCCTCCAGGTGCTCGCCGAGGCACTGGTCCTCAGCGGGATTGCCATGTCGGTGTCGGGCGACTCACGGCCCTCGTCGGGCGCCTGCCACGAGATCAACCACGCCTTCGACCTCCTCTTCCCCAAGCGCGCGGCCAGCCACGGCGAGCAGTGCGGTCTGGGCGCGGCCTTCGCGATGTACCTGCGGGGGGCGCACGAGGAGTCGGCGTACATGGCCGAGGTGCTGCACCGGCACGGGCTGCCGGTGCTGCCCGAGGAGATCGGGTTCACCGTGGACGAGTTCGTACAGGTCGTGGAGTTCGCTCCGCAGACCCGGCCGGGCCGGTACACGATCCTCGAACACCTCGACCTGAAAACCAACCAGATCAAGGACATCTACTCCGACTATGCCAAGGCCATCAGTAGCTGAACTCCGCCCCGTCGTTCATCCCGCAGGGGTGAAGGACCGGCGCAGCGGTGAGCATTGGGCGGGACGCCTGTACATGCGAGAGATCTCGCTGCGCTGCGACCGCTACCTGGTGAACACCAGGATCACGCCCAACCAGCTCACGTACCTGATGACTGTCTTCGGCGTGCTCGCCGCCCCGGCCCTGCTGGTGCCGGGGATCCCGGGCGCCGTGCTCGGCGTGATCATGGTCCAGCTCTACCTGCTGCTCGACTGTGTCGACGGTGAGGTGGCGCGCTGGAAGAAGCAGTTCTCGCTCGGCGGGGTCTACCTGGACCGGGTCGGTGCCTATCTGACCGACGCCGCGGTGCTCGTGGGCTTCGGCCTGCGCGCCGCCGATCCGTGGGGTTCCGGACGGATCGACTGGCTCTGGGCCTTCCTCGGCACCCTGGCGGCGCTCGGCGCGATCCTGATCAAGGCCGAGACCGACCTCGTCGGTGTCGCCCGCCACCAGGGCGGCCTGCCGCCGGTCAAGGAGTCGGCGTCCGAGCCGCGCTCGTCCGGCATGGCGCTGGCCCGCAGGGCCGCCGCCGCGCTGAAGTTCCACCGGCTGGTGCTCGGGATCGAGGCGTCCCTGCTGATCCTGGTGCTGGCCGTCGTGGACTCGGTGCGCGGAGACCTGTTCTTCAGCCGCCTCGGCGTCGCGGTCCTGGCCGGCATCGCCATCCTCCAGACCGTGCTGCACCTCGTGTCCATCCTCGCCTCCAGCAGGCTGAAGTGAGTACGGCGATGAAGGTCGGCGCGGTCATCATCACCATGGGCAACCGCCCCGACGAGCTCCGAGCCCTGCTGGACTCCGTCGCCAAGCAGGACGGCGACCGGGTCGAGGCGGTCGTGGTCGGCAACGGCTCGCCCGTCCCGGACGTCCCCGACGGCGTACGCACCGTAGAGCTGCCGGAGAACCTTGGCATACCGGGCGGCCGCAACGTGGGCATCGAGGCCTTCGGCCCTGGTGGCACGGACGTCGACGTCCTGCTCTTCCTCGACGACGACGGCCTCCTCGCCACCCACGACACCGCCGAGCTGTGCCGCCTGGCCTTCGCCGCCGACCCCGAGCTCGGCATCATCAGCTTCCGGATCGCGGACCCCGAGACCAAGGAGACCCAGCGCCGCCACGTACCGCGGCTGCGCGCCTCCGACCCGATGCGCTCGTCGCGCGTGACCACCTTCCTCGGTGGCGCCAACGCGGTCCGTACGAAGGTCTTCGCCGAGGTCGGCGGACTTCCGGACGAGTTCTTCTACGCCCACGAGGAAACCGACCTGGCGTGGCGGGCCCTCGACGCGGGCTGGATGATCGACTACCGGTCCGACATGGTGTTGTACCACCCCACGACCGCCCCTTCCCGGCACGCGGTCTACCACCGCATGGTGGCCCGCAACCGCGTCTGGCTCGCGCGCCGAAACCTTCCCGCACCGCTCGTCCCCGTCTACCTCGGCGTCTGGATGCTCCTGACCCTGGCCCGCCGTCCCTCGGGACCTGCCCTGAAGGCGTGGTTCGGCGGTTTCAAGGAGGGCTGGACCAGTTCCTGCGGACCCCGGCGTCCCATGAAGTGGCGTACGGTGTGGCGGCTGACCCGCCTCGGTCGTCCTCCTGTCATCTGACAAGCGGCTACGCCGTCTGACAAGCTCGTTCCGGGGAGCACGTTCGCCGTACTCCGGTGTCCCGTGCTCTCAGCCCCTACCCGACCAGGCCGTGCGCATCATGAAGACGAAAGTTTCCATTTGTGAGTGAGACAACGCATGACGGAGTTGTCGCGGTGAGCGACCGTCCGTCCCCCGATGACGGGCTCTCCGCGGCCGACCTGGCCGACAAGTACGGGCTCGCGGTGAGCGGCGCCCGGCCCGGACTCGTCGAGTACGTGCGTCAGCTGTGGGGGCGGCGGCACTTCATCCTCGCCTTCTCGCAGGCGAAACTCACCGCGCAGTACAGCCAGGCCAAGCTCGGTCAGCTGTGGCAGGTGGCGACGCCACTGCTGAACGCGGCCGTGTACTACTTCATCTTCGGCGTGATCCTCAAGGCCAGCCGAGGCATGTCGCACGACACCTACATCCCGTTCCTCGTGACCGGTGTGTTCGTCTTCACGTTCACGCAGAGCTCGATCATGGCGGGCGTCCGTGCGATCTCGGGCAACCTGGGGCTGGTGCGCGCGCTGCACTTCCCGCGCGCCTCGCTGCCCATCTCCTTCGCGCTTCAGCAGCTCCAGCAGCTGCTGTTCTCGATGATCGTGCTGTTCGTCGTGGTGATCGGTTTCGGCAGCGTGCCGGGTCTGTCCTGGCTGCTGATCGTCCCGGTGCTGGTGCTGCAGTTCCTCTTCAACACCGGCCTCGCGCTGATCGTGGCGCGCATGGGCGCCAAGACGCCGGACCTCGCCCAGCTGATGCCGTTCATCCTGCGGACCTGGATGTACACCTCGGGCGTCATGTTCTCCATCAGCAACATGCTCGTCGGACGGCCCGAGTGGTTCATCCGCGCGCTCCAGGTGAACCCGGCCGCGATCTACATGGACCTGATGCGCTTCGCCCTCATCGACGGCTACGGCGCCTCGAACCTGCCGCCCCATGTGTGGGCCATCGCCACCTTCTGGGCCGTGGTCGTCGCCGCCGGCGGGTTCGTGTACTTCTGGAAGGCGGAAGAGAGGTACGGCCGTGGCTGAGCAGACATCCCACATCCCGACCGTGATCGCGGACGAGCTGCACATCGTCTACCGCGTGAACGGCGCCAAGACCGGCAAGGGCAGCGCCACCGCCGCCCTCAGCCGCATCATCAAGCGCGGCGAGGAGCGGGGCGTACGCAAGGTGCACGCCGTCAGGGGCGTCTCCTTCACGGCCTACCGCGGCGAGGCCATCGGCCTGATCGGCTCCAACGGCTCCGGCAAGTCCACGCTCCTGCGTGCCATCGCCGGTCTGCTGCCCGCCGAGAAGGGCAAGGTCTACACCGACGGTCAGCCCTCGCTGCTCGGCGTGAACGCGGCCCTGATGAACGACCTCACGGGCGAACGCAACGTCATATTGGGCGGGCTCGCCATGGGCATGTCCCGCGAGCAGATCAGGGAGCGCTACCAGGAGATCGTCGACTTCTCGGGCATCAACGAGAAGGGCGACTTCATCACCCTGCCGATGCGCACCTACTCCTCCGGCATGGCGGCGCGGCTGCGCTTCTCCATCGCGGCCGCCAAGGACCACGACGTCCTCATGATCGACGAGGCCCTCGCCACCGGAGACCGCTCCTTCCAGAAGCGCTCCGAGCAGCGGATCCGCGAGCTGCGCAAGAGCGCGGGCACGGTGTTTCTGGTCAGCCACAACAACAAGTCGATCCGCGACACCTGCGACCGCGTGCTCTGGCTGGAGCGCGGTGAGCTGCGGATGGACGGTCCGACCGAAGAGGTCCTCAAGGAGTACGAGAAGTTCACGGGCAAGTAGCTCGTAGTACGCAGGGCCCCGCCGCAACGATTCGGCGGGGCCCTGCGTCTGCAAAGGAAACGCCAACTCCTGCTGGCCTTAGGAATCTTGACACCAATCGGTGTGTTGTTGTGATGTGCAGGACACCCCGACGAACCTTGCTGCGTTGTACAACGTAAGCTGTACCGGTGCTGAATCGCGGCAAGTGGGGCGATACTGCGCGACACCCGGCACCGGCGCGCCGAGCGGAGTCCCGGGCGGCGTGTCCGAAAAGGGCACTATTGGGTCGGCAGTGTAGAACGGGAGATGTGACGGCAATGGCTACGGAAACTCTCCAGCTCCGCGACGCGTGTGCCGTCCCCGCGCCGGGCGGCGAGCGGTGACCCAAGCCGGTACGGCGCGCACGGGTGAGACGGAGCGCGGAACGCTCGACAAGGCCGCGGGCGAGAACTTCCCCGTGGCACCCTTCTTCCTGCCCCAGGCCTGGCGCGACGATCTGATGGCCGTCTACGGCTTCGCGCGCCTCGTCGACGACATCGGTGACGGCGACCTCGCCCCGGGCGGCGCGGACGCCAGGCTGCTCGGCGTGTCGCCCGAAGAGGCCGAGGACCGTCTCGTCCTCCTGGACGCCTTCGAGGCCGACCTGCACCGCGTGTTCGACTCGACGCCGCACCACCCGCTGCTGCGCCGCCTGCAGCCCACGGTCCGCCGCGCGGACCTCACCCCCGAACCCTTCCTCGGGCTGATCGCGGCCAACCGCCAGGACCAGCTGATCAAGCGCTACGAGACCTATGACGACCTCGTGGCCTACTGCGAGCTGTCCGCCAATCCCGTCGGCCGCCTGGTGCTGTCCGTCACCGGCACCTCCACGCCCGAGCGGATCCGCCACTCGGACGCGGTGTGCACGGCGCTGCAGATCGTCGAGCACCTCCAGGACGTCGCCGAGGACCTCGGCCGCGACCGCATCTACCTGCCGGCCGAGGACATGAAGCGCTTCCATGTCCAGGAGGCGGACCTCGCCACGGCCACAGCGGGCGCATCGGTGCGCGCGCTGGTTGCCTACGAATCAGAACGCGCGCTCCACCTCCTGAATGAAGGCACCCCCCTCGTGGGTAGCGTCCACGGCAGGTTGAAGCTGCTGCTCGCGGGGTTCGTGGCAGGGGGAAGGGCGGCGATCCGCGCGATCGCCGCCGCCGAATACGACGTACTTCCCGGCCCGCCCAAGCCCGGCAAGCTCCAGTTGCTGCGCGAGGTGGGAGTGACTCTGCGAGGAGAGGGGTGATCCGGACCGTGGAGTCGGAACAACACGTGTCCGCACCGGTACTCGCCGCTTACAGCTACTGCGAGGCAGTGACCGGTCAGCAGGCTCGTAATTTCGCCTATGGCATCAGACTTCTGCCGACGCCCAAGCGTCGTGCGATGTCGGCGCTCTACGCGTTCTCACGGCGTGTCGACGACATCGGCGACGGCGCGCTGGCAACGGACGTGAAGGCGGCGCGGCTCGAGGACACCCGGGCTCTGCTCGCCCGGGTCCGCGAGGGCCGGGTCGACGAGGACGACACCGACCCGGTCGCGGTCGCCCTCAGTCACACCGCCGCGTACTTCCCGGTGCCGCTGGGTGGCCTCGACGAACTCATCGACGGCGTCCTGATGGACGTACGCGGTGAGACGTACGAGACCTGGGACGACCTGAAGGTGTACTGCCGGTGCGTGGCCGGGGCGATCGGGCGGCTCTCGCTCGGCGTGTTCGGTACGGAACCGGGGGCGCGCGGCGCCGAGCGCGCGCCGGAGTATGCGGACACGCTCGGGCTCGCGCTCCAGCTCACCAACATCCTGCGGGACGTACGGGAGGACGCCGCCGGCGGTCGCACCTATCTGCCCGCCGACGACCTCGCGAAGTTCGGCTGCTCGGCCGGGTTCAACGGCCCGACCCCGCCCGAGGGCTCCGACTTCGCGGGCCTCGTCCACTTCGAAGTGCGACGGGCCCGCACCCTTTTCGCCGAGGGCTACCGGCTGCTGCCCATGCTCGACCGGCGCAGCGGCGCCTGTGTCGCGGCCATGGCCGGCATCTACCGGCGGCTCCTCGACCGCATCGAGCGGGAGCCGGAGGCCGTGCTGCGCGGCCGCGTCTCGCTGCCGGGGCGCGAGAAGGCGTACGTCGCCGTGCGCGGCCTCTCCGGTCTGGACGCCCGGCACGTCTCCCGGCGTACCGTCAGGAGGCGTACCTGATGGACAATATGGGCCAAGGTGATTCCACCGGCGAAAAGCGGCACGCAACCCTCCGGCGCCGGGCGGCGTCCCTGACTGCGATGGCCTGCCGTGCACCGTTCAATCACCGCGGCACGGCCGCTGGGGAGGGTGCACGATGAGCGAGGACACGCAGCCCACGGGGGCCTCGGGCCGCCCGGAAGGGGCCGACGCCGTAGTGGTCGGCGGCGGGCTGGCCGGAATCACCGCCGCGCTCGCACTGGCCGACGCCGGGGTGCGTGTCACCCTGCTCGAAGGCCGGCCGCGGCTCGGCGGGCTCGCCTTCTCCTTCCAGCGCGGCGAACTCACCGTGGACAACGGACAGCACGTGTATCTGCGCTGCTGCACCGCCTACCGCTGGTTCCTCGACCGCGTCGACGGGGCCTCGCTCGCGCCCCTGCAGGATCGTCTCGACGTGCCCGTTCTCGACGCCGAGGCGAAACCCGGGCGGCGGCTCGGCAGAATCGGCCGCAGCGCGCTGCCCGTACCTCTGCATCTCGCGCGCAGCCTGGCGACCTATCCGCATCTGTCGCTCGCCGAGCGCGCCAAGGTCGGCCGTGCCGCACTGGCGCTCAAAGCGCTCGATCTCGACGATCCGGCCCTCGACGACCAGAACTTCGGCCAATGGCTCGCCGCACACGGTCAGTCGGAGCGTGCCGTCGAGGCACTGTGGGACCTGGTGGGGGTCGCCACCCTCAACGCGGTGGCCGGCGACTCCTCGCTCGGGCTCGCCGCGATGGTGTTCAAGACCGGTCTGCTGTCCGACCCGGGCGCGGCCGACATCGGCTGGGCGCGCGTCCCGCTGGGCGAACTGCACGACACGCTGGCCCGCAAGGCGCTCGACTCCGCGGGCGTGCGTACCGAAGTCCGTACACGCGTCACCTCCATCTCCCTTAACGAGAACGGGCGTTGGAGCGTTCAGGTTCCCGGTGAGACGTTCGACGCCGACACCGTCGTCCTCGCCGTACCCCAGCGTGAGGCGCACGATCTGCTGCCCGAGGGAGCGCTCGACGCCCCCGAACGGCTGCTGGAGATCGGCACCGCGCCGATCCTCAACGTCCATGTCGTCTACGACCGGAAGGTGCTCGCGCGACCGTTCTTCGCCGCCCTCGGCTCCCCGGTGCAGTGGGTCTTCGACCGCACCGACGCGTCCGGACTGGGAGATGGGCAGTACCTCGCCCTGTCGCAGTCGGCCGCCCAGGACGAGATCGACGAACCCGTCGCCGTGCTGCGCGAGCGCTATCTTCCGGAGCTGGAGCGCCTGCTGCCCGCCGCGCGCGGCGCGGAGGTGAAGGACTTCTTCGTGACCAGAGAGCGCACCGCGACGTTCGCCCCCACCCCAGGCGTCGGGCGGCTGCGGCCGGGCGCTCGCACCAGAGCTCCCGGCCTGTATCTGGCCGGCGCGTGGACCGCCACCGGGTGGCCCGCGACCATGGAGAGTGCGGTCCGCAGCGGCGCCGGTGCGGCGCGAGCCGCACTGGGCGCCCTGGGCCGGCCCCGCGACCACCTCCTCGCGTTCGAGGAGGCGGCCTGATGCTCGACGAGCGCGCGGCAGACCCCCGCACCCCCGGTACCGCAACAAGAGGAGAGACTGTGCCCACTGTGCCCCCGGCCGACAAGGCTGCCGACGCGGTGGACGTGACCGCGCTCCTGGAGCGCGGCCGGACCCTGGCCACACCGGTGCTGAAGGCGGCCGTCGACCGCCTGGCGTCACCCATGGACACCGTCGCCGCCTACCACTTCGGCTGGATCGACGCCCAGGGCAATCCCGCGGACGGCGACGGCGGCAAGGCCGTACGCCCCGCGCTGGCCGTGCTCTCCGCGCAGGCCGCCGGTGCCGCCCCCGAGGTCGGCGTGCCCGGCGCGGTCGCGGTCGAGCTGGTGCACAACTTCTCCCTGCTGCACGACGACCTGATGGACGGCGACGAACAGCGCCGCCACCGCGACACCGTCTGGAAGGTGCACGGCCCCGCCCAGGCGATCCTCGTCGGCGACGCCCTGTTCGCGCTGGCCAACGAGATCCTCCTCGAACTCGGCACCGTCGAGGCCGGCCGCGCCACCCGCCGGCTGACCAGCGCCACCCGCGCCCTCATCGACGGCCAGGCCCAGGACATCTCCTACGAGCACCGCGACCGCGTCAGCGTCGAGGAGTGCCTGGAGATGGAGGGCAACAAGACGGGCGCCCTGCTCGCCTGCGCCTGCTCCATCGGCGCGGTCCTCGGCGGCGCGGACGACCGCACCGCGGACACGCTGGAGAAGTACGGCTACCACCTCGGCCTGGCCTTCCAGGCCGTCGACGACCTCCTCGGCATCTGGGGCGACCCGGAGGCCACCGGCAAGCAGACCTGGAGCGATCTGCGCCAGCGCAAGAAGTCCCTGCCGGTCGTG
Organism: Streptomyces sp. NPDC111656; assembly: GCF_055656965.1. Classification (NCBI taxonomy): domain Bacteria; kingdom Bacillati; phylum Actinomycetota; class Actinomycetes; order Kitasatosporales; family Streptomycetaceae; genus Streptomyces; species Streptomyces sp. NPDC111656. The sequence continues at coordinate 546,239 of NZ_JBVKCA010000003.1, read as the reverse complement.
GCGGCGCTCGCCGCGGGCGGGCCCGCCTCCGAGCGGCTCGGTGAACTGCTCGCCGAGGACGCCAAGGCCAGCGACTTCGAGAACTTCTCCGAGGAGGAGTTCGCCGTGCGCGCTGCGCTCATCGAGGAGGCGGGCGGCCGCGAGTGGACCGCCCAGGAGGCGCGCCGCCAGCACACCATCGCCATCGAAGCCCTGGACGCCGTGGAGATGCCCGACCAGGTGCGGGCCCAGCTCGTGGCGCTCGCCGACTTCGTCGTCGTACGGAAGAGATGATCACTATCGGTCGAATAAACCTCGCGTAGTCGCCGGCCGGTGCCGCGGAGGACACACGCACCGGCCGACGGCGGACCCAGCAGAGTCGTACCACTGCACGAAGGGGAAGCCATGACAGCGACGACCGACGGAAGCACCGGGGCACTGCCGCCCCGCGCTGCCGCGGCCAGCGAAATCCACCCAGAGACGACTCCCGTGGCGGCCGGGACAGTCGAGACCCGAGACGTCGCCACGCACGCCATACAGCGCGCCACCGATTTCCTGCTCTCACGGCAGGACGCGGAGGGCTGGTGGAAGGGCGACCTCGAGACGAACGTCACGATGGACGCCGAGGACCTGCTCCTCCGTCAGTTCCTGGGAATCCGCGACGAGACGACCACGCGCGCCGCCGGACTGTTCATCCGCGGCGAGCAGCGCGAGGACGGCACCTGGGCCACCTTCTACGGCGGCCCCGGCGAACTCTCCACCACCATCGAGGCGTACGTCGCCCTGCGGCTGGCCGGGGACGGCCCGGACGAGCCGCACATGGCGAGGGCGGCCGCCTGGATCCGCGAGCGGGGCGGCATCGCCTCGGCCCGCGTCTTCACCCGGATCTGGCTCGCCCTGTTCGGCTGGTGGAAGTGGGACGACCTGCCCGAACTCCCGCCGGAACTCATCTACTTCCCGAAGTGGATGCCGCTCAACATCTACGACTTCGGCTGCTGGGCGCGGCAGACGATCGTGCCGCTGACCATCGTCTCGGCGAAGCGCCCGGTGCGGCCCGCGCCGTTCCCGCTCGACGAGCTGCACACCGACGCCGACCACCCCAACCCGGTCAAACCCCTCGCTCGCGTGGCGAGTTGGGACGGGGCCTTCCAGCGTCTCGACAAGGCCCTGCACCAGTACCGCAAGGTCGTCCCGCGCAGGCTGCGCCGGGCCGCGATGAACACGGCGGCGCGCTGGATCATCGAACGGCAGGAGAACGACGGCTGCTGGGGTGGCATCCAGCCACCCGCGGTGTACTCGGTCATCGCGCTGCACCTGCTCGGCTACGACCTCCAACACCCCGTGATGCGTGAGGGGTTGGCGTCGCTGGACCGGTTCGCCGTCTGGCGCGAGGACGGCGCCCGGATGATCGAGGCCTGTCAGTCGCCGGTCTGGGACACCTGCCTCGCCACCATCGCGCTCGCCGACGCGGGCCTGCCCGCCGACCATCCGCAGCTGGTCAAGGCCGCGGACTGGATGCTCGGCGAGGAGATCGTGCGGCCCGGGGACTGGGCGGTGAAGCGGCCCCACCTTCCGCCCGGGGGTTGGGCCTTCGAGTTCCACAACGACAACTACCCCGACATCGACGACACCGCCGAGGTCGCCCTCGCGCTGCGCCGCGTCCGCCACCACGACCCGGAGCGCGTCGAGCACGCCATCGGGCGCGGGGTGCGCTGGAACCTCGGTATGCAGTCCAAGGACGGCGGCTGGGGCGCCTTCGACGTCGACAACACCAGCGCCTTCCCCAACCGGCTCCCGTTCTGCGACTTCGGGGAGGTCATCGACCCGCCGTCCGCCGACGTCACCGCCCATGTGGTGGAGATGCTCGCGGTCGAGGGGTTCTCGCACGACCCGCGCACCCGCCGGGGCATCGAGTGGCTGCTCGCCCACCAGGAGCCGGACGGCTCGTGGTTCGGGCGCTGGGGCGTCAACTACGTCTACGGAACGGGGTCGGTGCTCCCGGCGCTCGTGGCCGCCGGACTGCCCGCCTCGCATCCGGCGATCCGCCGGGCCGTCGCCTGGCTGGAAACCGTCCAGAACGACGACGGCGGCTGGGGCGAGGACCTGCGCTCCTACCACGAGGTCGCCGAGTGGAGCGGACGCGGCGCCTCGACCGCCTCCCAGACCGGCTGGGCGCTGCTCGCCCTGCTGGCCGCGGGGGAACGGGACTCCAAGGCGGTGGAACGCGGGATCGCCTGGCTCGCGGAGACCCAGCTGGCGGACGGCTCCTGGGACGAGCCGCACTTCACCGGCACCGGGTTCCCGTGGGACTTCTCGATCAACTACCACCTCTACCGGCAGGTCTTCCCGCTCACCGCGCTCGGCCGCTATGTCCACGGTGAACCGAGCTTCGTCCACGGCGAGTCGTTCGCCGAGGTCAAGGGGGGTTGATGAGCACAAAGCCCGATCCGGCCCCGCTGCTGATCGCCTGCGCGCTCGGCATCGAGCACCTCGCCCTGCGCAGCGGCGACCGCACCGGGGCCGACGGGCCCGTCACCGTGCTGCGCACCGGCATGGGGCCCAAGGCCGCCGAACGTTCGCTCACCCGGATCCTGGCCGACCCGGCGCTCAGCGAGGCCGCCGTCCTGGCCACGGGCTTCTGCGCGGGGCTCGCCCCGGGCATGCACCCCGGTGACCTGGTGGTCGCCGAGGAGACCCGGGACCCACGCGGCAGCACCCCGTGCGTGGGCACCGAACTGCTGGTCAAGGAACTACTGCGTACCGTGCCCGGGCGCACCGTCCACACCGGGCCACTCACCGGCTCCGATCACGTCGTCCGAGGTCACGAGCGGTCTGATCTGCTCGCGACCGGCGCGATCGCCGTCGACATGGAATCCGCGGCCACGCTCCACAGCGCCGTGCGAGCGGGCGTGCGCCCGGTTGCGGCCGTACGGGTGGTCGTGGACGCTCCAGAACATGAACTCGTCCGAATCGGCACAGTACGCGGTGGAATATCAGCTTTCCGTGTTCTTCGTGCCGCCCTTCCCGCTTTCTTTGAATGGCACCGTTCTTTGTTGCTCCCCCGGAGGTGAGCCAGATGGCCATGCCGCTTCGGCAGTCCATGAAGGTCGCTGCGTACCTGTTTGAACAGAAGCTCAGGAAGCGGGACAAGTTCGCGCTGCTGGTCGAATTGGAACCCCTCTTCGCCTGCAACCTCAAATGTGAGGGCTGCGGCAAGATCCAGCACCCGGCGGGGGTGCTCAAGCAGCGCATGCCCGTTGCCCAAGCCGTGGGAGCGGTCCTCGAATCCGGCGCGCCGATGGTGTCCATCGCCGGCGGCGAACCGCTGATGCACCCGCAGATCGACGAGATCGTGCGGCAGTTGGTGGCCAAGAAGAAGTTCGTCTTCCTGTGCACGAACGCGCTGTTGATGCGCAAGAAGATGGACAAGTTCAAGCCCTCGCCGTATTTCGCCTGGGCCGTGCACATCGACGGGCTGCGCGAGCGGCACGACGAGTCGGTGGCCAAGGAGGGCACCTTCGACGAGGCGGTCGCGGCCATAAAGGAGGCCAAGCGGCGTGGCTTCCGGGTCACCACCAACTCGACCTTCTTCAACACCGACACCCCGCAGACCGTCATCGAGGTCCTCAACTTCCTCAATGACGACCTGAAGGTGGACGAGATGATGCTCTCGCCCGCCTACGCCTACGAGAAGGCGCCCGACCAGGAGCACTTCCTCGGCGTCCAGCAGACCCGGGAGCTGTTCAAGAAGGCCTTCTCGGGCGGTAACCGGCGCCGCTGGCGGCTCAACCAGAGCCCGCTCTTCCTGGACTTCCTGGAAGGCAAGGTCGACTTCCCGTGCACCGCTTGGGCGATCCCGAGCTACTCGCTCTTCGGCTGGCAGCGGCCCTGCTACCTGATGAGCGACGGGTACGTGCAGACGTACAAGCAACTCCTGGAGGACACCGACTGGGACTCCTACGGGCGAGGCAAGGACGAGCGGTGCGCGAACTGCATGGCGCACTGCGGCTACGAGCCGACCGCCGTCCTCGCCACGATGGGCTCCCTCAAGGAGTCGATCCGGGCCGCTCGCGAGACCTTCACGGAAAGCCGCGGGTGACGACATGACCGCCGTTTCCTTGGGCCTCCCCGAGGTGCCGGTCCGACCGATCGCCGAACGCCGTGTGTCGCGGCGGATCCAGGTCGGAGCGGTGGCGGTCGGGGGCGGAGCACCCGTTTCGGTGCAGTCGATGACGACGACGCGTACGTCGGACATCGGTGCCACCCTGCAGCAGATCGCGGAACTCACCGCGTCCGGCTGCCAGATCGTGCGCGTCGCCTGCCCCACGCAGGACGACGCGGACGCGCTTGCGACCATCGCCCGCAAGTCCCAGATCCCGGTGATCGCGGACATCCACTTCCAGCCCAAGTACGTGTTCGCGGCCATCGACGCGGGGTGTGCGGCGGTGCGGGTGAACCCGGGCAACATCAAGCAGTTCGACGACAAGGTCCGCGAGATCGCACGGGCCGCCGCGGACGCCGGGACGCCGATCCGGATCGGGGTCAACGCCGGGTCGCTCGACCGGCGGCTGCTGCAGAAGTACGGCAAGGCGACCCCCGAGGCGCTGGTCGAGTCGGCGCTGTGGGAGGCGTCGCTCTTCGAGGAGCACGGGTTCCGGGACATCAAGATCTCGGTGAAGCACAACGATCCGGTGGTGATGGTCAACGCGTACCGGCAGCTCGCCGCCCAGTGCGACTATCCGCTGCACCTCGGTGTGACGGAGGCCGGTCCGGCGTTCCAGGGCACGATCAAGTCCGCCGTCGCCTTCGGGGCGCTGCTCAGCGAGGGCATCGGGGACACCATCCGGGTCTCCCTGAGCGCCCCGCCCGCCGAGGAGGTCAAGGTCGGCCTCCAGATCCTGGAGTCGCTGAACCTGAAGCAGCGCCGCCTGGAGATCGTCTCGTGTCCGTCCTGCGGACGCGCCCAGGTCGACGTCTACAAGCTGGCCGACGAGGTCACGGCCGGTCTGGAGGGGATGGAGGTCCCGTTGCGCGTCGCGGTCATGGGCTGCGTCGTCAACGGCCCCGGCGAGGCGCGGGAGGCGGACCTGGGGGTCGCCTCCGGCAACGGCAAGGGGCAGATCTTCGTCAAGGGCGAGGTCATCAAGACCGTGCCCGAGTCGAAGATCGTCGAGACCCTCATCGAGGAAGCGATGAAGATCGCCGAGCAAATGGAGAAGGACGGCGTCGCCTCCGGCGAACCCGCCGTCACCGTGAGCTGATCAGCACGGACCGAGAGGGGGCCCGAGCGTGACGATTCTGGAGAGCATCCGGGGACCACGCGACCTGAAGGCGCTGTCCGAGGCGGACGTCGGTGAACTGGCGGATGAGATCAGGGAGTTCCTGGTGCACGCGGTCGCCAGGACCGGCGGTCACCTCGGACCCAATCTGGGGGTGGTGGAACTCTCCATCGCGCTCCACCGGGTCTTCGAGTCACCCGTCGACCGCATCCTGTGGGACACCGGCCACCAGAGCTACGTACACAAGCTGCTGACAGGACGCCAGGACTTCTCCAAGCTGCGCGGAAAGGGTGGCCTGTCCGGCTATCCCTCGCGTGAGGAGTCCGAGCACGACATCATCGAGAACAGCCACGCCTCCACGGCGCTCGGCTGGGCGGACGGGCTCGCCAAGGCCCGTCAGGTGCAGGGCGAGAAGGGACATGTCGTCGCGGTCATCGGCGACGGCGCGCTGACCGGCGGCATGGCGTGGGAGGCGCTGAACAACATCGCCGCCGCCAAGGACCGTCCGCTGATCATCGTCGTCAACGACAACGAACGCTCGTACGCGCCGACCATCGGTGGCCTCGCCAACCACCTCGCGACCCTGCGGACGACCGACAGCTACGAGAGGGTCCTCGCCTGGGGCAAGGACGTACTGCTGCGCACCCCCGTCGTCGGACACACCCTCTACGAGTCGCTGCACGGCGCGAAGAAGGGGTTCAAGGACGCCTTCGCGCCGCAGGGCATGTTCGAGGACCTGGGGCTCAAGTACGTCGGGCCGATCGACGGGCACGACGTCGGGGCCGTGGAGTCCGCGCTGCGCCGCGCGAAACGTTTCCACGGGCCGGTGCTGGTGCACTGCCTGACCGAGAAGGGGCGCGGTTACGAGCCCGCGCTCGCGCACGAGGAGGACCACTTCCACACGGTCGGCGTGATGGATCCGCTGACGTGCGAGCCGCTGGCGCCCTCGGGCGGGCCGTCCTGGACCTCGGTGTTCGGGGACGAGATACTCCGGATCGGCGAGGAGCGGGACGACGTCGTGGCGATCACGGCGGCCATGCTGCACCCGGTGGGGCTCGGGAAGTTCGCCGAGCGGTTCCCCGACCGGGTGTGGGACGTCGGGATCGCCGAACAGCACGCCACGGTGTCGGCGGCCGGGCTCGCCACCGGCGGTCTCCACCCGGTCGTCGCCGTCTACGCGACCTTCCTCAACCGGGCCTTCGACCAGCTCCTCATGGATGTCGCGCTGCACCGCTGCGGAGTGACCTTCGTGCTGGACCGGGCGGGGGTCACCGGCGTCGACGGGGCCTCGCACAACGGCATGTGGGACATGTCGATCCTCCAGGTCGTGCCGGGCCTGAGGATCGCCGCGCCGCGCGACGCCGACCAGCTGCGGGCCCAGCTGCGGGAGGCGGTCGCCGTCGACGACGCGCCGACGCTGATCCGCTTCCCGAAGGAGTCGGTGGGCCCCGCGATCCCGGCGGTCGACCATCTGGGCGGCCTCGACGTCCTGCACCGCTCCGACGACATCCCGCAGGTCCTCCTGGTCGCCGTCGGCGTGATGGCGCCGGTCTGCCTCCAGGCGGCCGAGCTGCTGGAGGCCCGTGGTGTCGGCTGCACGGTCGTCGACCCGCGCTGGGTCAAACCCGTCGACCCCGCGCTGCCCGGCCTCGCCGCCGAGCACCGGCTCGTCGCGGTCGTCGAGGACAACAGCCGGGCGGCCGGCGTCGGCGCGGCGGTCGCGCTGGCGCTCGGGGACGCCGAGGTCGACGTGCCCGTACGGCGCTTCGGAATCCCGGATCAGTTCCTCGCGCACGCCAAGCGCGGGGAGGTGCTGGCCGACATAGGTCTCACGCCCGTCGAGATCGCCGGGCGGATCAGCGCCGGTCTGGCCGTCAAGGACGCGCTGTCGAAGGACATGCCGTTCGAGGATGAGTTGTCCAAGGAGAAACAGGAATGACCGACCCTGTGGAGAAGGGGGAGTTCGACCTCGGCGCGCTCCTCGCCGAGCGCGGAGCCGAGCGCTACGAGCTGCACACCAAGTACCTGAACCACCAGCTCCCGCGCATGCTGCACACCATCGGCTTCGACAAGGTGTACGAGCGGGCCGAGGGCGCGCACTTCTGGGACGCGGACGGCAACGACTACCTGGACATGCTCGCCGGGTTCGGAGTGATGGGTTTGGGCCGTCACCACCCCGTCGTCCGCAAGGCGCTGCACGACGTCCTGGACGCCTCGCTCGCCGACCTCACCCGCTTCGACTGCCAGCCGCTGCCCGGGCTCCTCGCCGAGAGGCTGCTCGCCCACAGTCCCCACCTGGACCGGGTGTTCTTCGGCAACAGCGGTACGGAGGCGGTGGAGACCGCGCTCAAGTTCGCCCGGTACGCCACCGGGAGGCCGAGGATCCTCTACTGCTCCCACGCCTTCCACGGGCTGACCACCGGCTCGCTGTCCGTCAACGGCGAGGACGGCTTCCGCGACGGCTTCGCCCCGCTGCTGCCCGACACCGCCGTTCCGCTCGGTGACCTGGACACTCTGGCCCGGGAGCTGAAGAAGGGGGATGTCGCCGGGCTGATCGTCGAGCCCATCCAGGGCAAGGGCGTGCACGAGGCCCCACCCGGATATCTGCGTGCCGCGCAGGAGCTGCTGCACCGGCACAAGGCGCTGCTCATCGCGGACGAGGTGCAGACGGGCCTCGGGCGGACCGGAGACTTCTACGCCTACCAGCACGAGGACGGCGTCGAACCGGACCTGGTGTGCGTGGCGAAGGCGCTGTCCGGCGGCTATGTGCCGGTCGGCGCGACGCTCGGCAAGGACTGGATCTTCAAGAAGGTCTACTCGTCCATGGACCGGGTCCTCGTGCACTCGGCGAGCTTCGGCTCGAACGCGCAGGCCATGGCGGCGGGCCTCGCCGTGCTCTCCGTGATGGAGAACGAACAGATCGTCGCCAACGCTCGGGCCACGGGAGAACAACTCAGGTCCCGGCTCGCGGCGCTCATCGACAAGTACGAGCTGCTGAGCGACGTACGGGGCCGGGGCCTGATGATCGGCATCGAGTTCGGTCGGCCCAAGTCGCTCAAGCTGCGCAGTCGTTGGACCATGCTGCAGGCCGCGCGCAAGGGCCTGTTCGCGCAGATGGTCGTCGTCCCGCTGCTCCAGCGGCACCGCATCCTCACCCAGGTCTCCGGCGACCACCTGGAGGTGATCAAGCTGATCCCGCCGCTGATCATCGGCGAACGGGACGTGGACCGGTTCGTGGAGGCCTTCACCGACGTGATGGACGACGCGCACAGCGGCGGCGGCCTGATGTGGGACTTCGGAAAAACCCTGGTCAAGCAGGCGGTCGCCAACCGCTAGCCCTGCGGCACGAAGAGGCGGGGCGGGCTCGAAGTACGGGTCCGCCTCGACCAGGGGCGGCTGCTTTGCCTCTGGGGCAACAAACTTGCCCGAGAGGCAAGGGTGCGGCTCAATGGAGTCATGAGCCCTGTCGAGTCGGGGGCGGCCGCCACACCGCCCGAGTCCGCAGCAGCCGAGGCGCTGCCCGCCGTCGCACCGCAGCTGCGTGCGCTGCGCCGCCGGGCCTCGCTGACCCTGGAGGCCGCGGCCCGCGCCGCCGGCCTTTCGGCTGCCCACCTCTCCCGACTGGAGACGGGACAGCGCCAGCCCTCGCTGCCGATGCTCCTCGCACTCGCTCGTATCTACGGTACGACGGTCTCGGAGCTGCTGGGCGAGACGGTCGCCGAACGGGACGCGATCGTCCGGGCCGCCGACATGGAGCCGACGAAGGCGGGCGGCTGGACCTACTGGCAGGCCGGTGCCCCGGGCCGCGGAATGCAGGCCCTGCGGGTACACGTCCCCTACGGCTCGCAAGGCGACATCGTGCGCGTCCACCCCGGCGAGGAGTGGCTCTACGTCCTCCAGGGGCGGCTGCGGCTGCGCCTCGGGGACACCGCCCAGGTGCTCGCGCCCGGGGACAGCGCGCACTTCGACTCGCTGACCCCGCACCGCATCGCGGCCGCCGATCAGTCGGGGGCCGAACTCCTCTTCGTACACACCCTGCTGCAGAGCCCCACCGCCGCGCTGTGCCTCGGCCCGGCGGCAGGGCACCCGACCATGGGAGAGCTGTCATGACGGAATCCACGCAACCCTCGGAGCCCACGGAATCAGTCGACCCCGCCACGCGGCGGCGCATGGTCGAGAAGTTCCCCCGCGCCCTGTGGGTACGGCTCTTCATCTACATCGCCGTCGGCCATCTCTTCGCGGCCTTCATCTATCTGCTGTTCGAGCTGGGCGGGCAGAACCAGTAGCCCAGGGTTCAGGCCCCAGGTTTCGGACCGCCGCGTTTCAGTCCAGCAGGCGCTCGCGCAGCCGCTCCCGCTGCTCGGGCGTGACCCCCAGCCCCCGCTCCAGGTACGCGTCGATGCCGCCCCAGGTCTCCTCGATCGTCTCGAAGGCCGCGGTCAGATACTCGGCGCGGGCGTCGAACAGGGGGCTGAGCAGCTCCATGACCTCGGGGGAGCGGGCCGTTTCCGAGGAGCCGTTGCGGCGCACCTTGTAGCGGCGGTGCGTCGCGTTCGACTCCAGGTAGTCGGCCACGATCGCGTCGCGCTCGACGTCGAGGGCGAGGAGCGTCACGGCTATGGAGAGGCCCGCGCGGTCCTTGCCCGCCGCGCAGTGCATCAGCGCGGGCACGCTGTCCTCGGCCAGGGCGTGCAGCACGTGCGAGTGCTCGGCCGTGCGCTCCTTGACGATCGTGCGGTAGGAACCGATCATCCGGTTCGCCCCCTTGCCGTCGCCGAGGTGCCCGCGCAGCTGTTCGACGTCGCCGTCGCGGACCATCTTCCAGAACTCGCTGCCGTCGGCAGGGTCGGTGAGCGGAAGGTTCACGTTCCGTACACCCGGCAGCTCGACGTCCGGACCCTCCAGCTTCTGGTCCGCGGCATTGCGGAAGTCGAAGATCGTGTGCAGTCCGAGGGAGGAGAGGAACGCGGCGTCCTCCTCCGTGGCGTGCGCGAGATGACCGCTGCGGAACAGCCGTCCGTAGCGCACCCGGCGGCCGTCCACGGTGGGCAGGCCGCCCACGTCTCGGAAGTTGCGCACTCCGGCCAGCTCCGGCTCGGTCGACGGGACCTGCTGCGTCACGGGGGCTCCTCCCATTGGACCGCCGGCGCTGCTCGGCGACGCTCGCCGACGGGGATCGCGCCTTCGACGATACGACATGGGTTCCTCAGGCAATGAAGTTGTCCACAGCCGTTGCCTCCCGGGTGAGACGCCGTTGATGATGTTGGTGATTGAGCGCGGCTGTTCGAATCTGTGAGGGTTTGATGATCGAAATCGGCGAAGATGGTCGTACGTGGCTTCTTTCGGGCCCCACGAGCAGCTACGCACTACGGCTGACCGACCTCGACGAACTGCTCCATCTCCACTGGGGGCCCCGGATCACCCTCGCCGACGCCGAGTCGCTGGCCGCCCTGCCCGGCCCGCCGTACCGGCCCTTCGAGTCCCGGCTCGACGGGCGCGAGGAGTATCCCGTCGAGGGCGGCCCCCGCTTCGTACGTCCGGCCCTGTCCGTACGGACGCAGGAGCGGCGCGGCACCGAATGGCGTTTCGAGGCGCACGAGGCCGACAGTGACGAACTGCGGCTGCGCTTCGCGGACGACGGGCTCGGCATCACCCTGCACTACCGGATGCGCGGCGACGTCGTCGAGCGCTGGGTGACCCTGGCCAACGAAGGACCTTCCCTGGAGCTGCTGCGCGCGGACTCCGCGACCTGGACGCTGCCCGAGCGCGACGGTTGGCGCCTCTCCCAGCTGCACGGGCGGTGGGCGGCCGAGTCCCGGCTCGCGCGCTCCCCCCTCACCTACGGTGAGAAGGTCATCGGCAGCCGCCGCGGGCACACCGGGCACCAGCACCTGCCGTGGGTCGCGCTGGACAGCGGGGCGAGCGAGGAGAACGGCGAGGTCTACGGGTGCGCGCTGGGCTGGTCGGGCTCGTGGCGGATCTGCGTGGCTCAACTCCCCGACGCGCGCGTGCAGATCTCCGGCGGCGCGGGGTACGACGACTCCGGACTGTTGCGTCTGGAGCCGGGGGAGTCGTTCACCACCCCCGTCTTCGCGGGGCTGTGGAGCGACGGCGGCTTCGGCGCGGCGAGCCGGACGTGGCACGCCTACCAGCGGGCGTACGTGATCCCGGACGCGGACCAGGACCGGCCGGTGCTCTTCAACTCCTGGGAGGCCACGCACTTCGACATCTCCGAGGGGCGGCAGCGGGAGCTGGCCCGGCGGGCCGCGGAGATGGGCGTCGAGCTGTTCGTCGTCGACGACGGCTGGTTCGGGGCGCGGACGAGCGACCGCGCCGGGCTCGGCGACTGGACCCCCAACCCGGAGCGCTTCCCGCAGGGACTGAAGCCGCTCGCCGACGACGTGCACGCGCTCGGCATGCAGTTCGGGATCTGGGTCGAGCCGGAGATGGTCAATCCGGACAGTGAGCTGTACCGCGCGCACCCCGACTGGGTGCAGTTCCAGCCGGGGCGGACCAGGACGGAGTTCCGCAACCAGCTCGTACTCAACCTCGCCCGCCCGGATGTCCAGGAGTACCTGTGGGAGCAGCTCGACGGTCTGCTCTCGAGTGCCCCGATCGACTATGTGAAGTGGGACTTCAACCGCTGCTTCACGGACGCCGGTTGGCCCGGTGTGCCATACCCGCAGAAGCTGTGGGTCGAGCACGTGGAGGCCCTGTACGGGCTCCTGGACCGGCTGCGCGCCGAGCATCCCGGGGTCGCCTTCGAGTCCTGCTCGGGCGGTGGCGGCCGGATCGACCTCGGCGTCATGGCGCGTACGGACCAGGTGTGGACCTCCGACAACACCGACCCGCTCGACCGGCTCGCCATCCAGCACGGCTTCAGTCAGATCCACCCGGCCCGGATCATGGCCGCCTGGGTCACGGACAGTCCGAACGCGCAGCTCAACGGTCGGATCAGCTCGCTGCGCTTCCGGTTCGTGAGCGCCATGGCTGGGGTACTGGGCGTGGGCGGCGACCTGGCCGACTGGAGCGAGGCGGAGCTTGTCGAGGCGCGGGAGTGGGTGGACCTCTACAAGGAGATCCGGCCGGTCGTGCAGCACGGCGACCTCTACCGGCTGCGGCCTCCGGAGGGCGGGCTGAGCGCCGTGCAGTACGTCCGCGGCGATGAGACCGTCGTCCTCGCCCTGCTCCAGGCGCAGCATCACGGCGAGCCGGTCGCCCCGCTCCGGTTGCGTGGGCTCGATGCGAGCGCCTCGTACGAATGCCGCGAAACGGGCGAAGTGCACCGAGGTGCGGTGCTGTTGCATCACGGGTTGCGGACGGGGCTGCGCGGAGACTTCGATGCGGCAGTTATCCGACTGCGTCGCATGTGAGCGTTCTGTCCTTATTGATGCCTTAATTCCAACTGGCCCTGGAATGAAGGACCGTGGTGTGACGTGCGTGAGCAGCGTCATATTCGTGACGATGCGTTGCCGGCCCGCTTTCTCGATCCGCCCGAATTCCCGGGCGGGTTGAGGGGCGGGGGAGATCATTGTCCACGGAGGGTGACCGGAATTCCGGCATGGATCAAGAAAGGCACGCGCACAGAAAAGCCACATGGTTGGCGATGCGCCCCCATCTCGCTTACGTTCGCCCTCAATCCGGACGGACGCCCAATCCTGCCGCCGCCCGGTATCCGCACACCCACCGGTAACCGGCAGGAGCGGGGGACCCACAGGTACCACGCCTGTTCCGGTCTCCGGAACGGCTAGGGGTATAGCCGCGCAGCCGCGTGGCCGGGCATCTCCAGCCCGCACCCGACAGCTCACCTCGCAGGCGCCGGAGAGGAATTCTTCATGCCCGCGAAGGGTAAGCACCGCCGACCCAAGTCCCAGCGTTTCTCCCGCTCGATCGCCGTGGCCGGAACCGGTGGCGCCGCCCTCGCGCTGCCGCTGATGGGGGCCGCCGGTGCCCATGCCGTGACGCCGACGGCCGCGGTTTCATCCACTCCGGAAAAGACCGCGACGATTTCCGGCGCGACGGTTTCCGAAAAGACCGCGACGGTTTCGGAAAAGACCGCGACGACCTCCACGGCCTCGACGAAGACCTATTCGGTGAAGGCCGGCGACTGGCTCTCCAAGATCGCTGAGCGACAGCACCTCAGTGGCGGCTGGCAGAAGCTCTACTCCGACAACCGCCAGGTCATCGGCAGCGACCCCTCGATGATCCACCCCGGCCTGAAGCTCACGATCGGCGTGAGGACCGCGTCGACCGACGACACCGAGCCGTCGACCAAGCCGTCCACGCAGTCGTCCGCCAAGACGTCCACGCGATCGTCGGCGCAGTCGGCTGCCGGGTCGTCCGGCGCGGCGGACGCGCCCAAGCCCCAGGCCGCCACCACCCGGGCCACCGGCACCGCCACCAACACCGGTTACACCCTGCCGGTCGGGGGCGCCACCATCGGCACCGGCTACAAGGTCGCCGGCAGCATGTGGTCCAGCGGCTACCACACCGGCGTGGACTTCGTGGTCCCGACCGGTACCACCATCAAGGCCATTGCCGCCGGCACCGTCGTATCGGCCGGCTGGGGCGGCGCGTACGGCAACCAGGTCGTCATCCAGCACGCCGACGGCCGGTACTCGCAGTACGCCCACCTGTCCGCCCTGTCCGTCTCGGCGGGCCAGACCGTGACCGAGGGTCAGCAGATCGGCCTCTCCGGCGCGACCGGCAACGTCACCGGTCCGCACCTGCACTTCGAGATCCGCACCACCCCGAACTACGGCTCGGACATGGACCCGGTCGCGTACCTTCGCTCGCACGGTGTCGCCGTCGGCTGACGTCCGCCGTGCCTCTCACGTCTTCGAGGGCCGGACCCCGCGATCGCGGGGTCCGGCCCTCGGCCTTTCCCCACGCGTCCCGGCGTGGTCCTTTCATGATCGGCACATTGCGGTCGTGTGGCACCGGCGTACGAGGCCTCGACACGGTGCGAGAGTGACTCCACAGTGATCTCCGTAAGCGCTTTCTGCGTCTTCGGCGGCGACATCGCGGCCGAAGTCGCCACCGCAAGGAGCACGCCATCGTGAGACCTCGAAGACTCGGCGTCATCACCGCCTGCGCGCTACTGGCCGGTCTGGTCGCCGCGCCCTCGCACGCCACCGAACTGCGTCCGCCGTCGCGCCGGATCATGGAGAACCTGGACCGCGGCCTGATCGCCGTCCCCTCGGGCAAGGCAACCTTCCTGAGCTGGCGGTTACTCGGCACGGAGTATGCGCTCCCCCAAGTTCTCGGCTCCGCTCGAACAGGGGGTACCCCCACCGGAGACGCGATCGCGTTCAACGTGTACAAGGGCGGACGGCGGCTCAACCAGGCGCCGGTCACCCGGTCGGCCACGTACCAGGACGACAGCCGGGGCACCGGCACCTTCACCGTGCGTGCCGTCGTCAACGGCCATGAGCGGAAGCCGAGTTCGGTGGCGCTCGACTTCGTGCGGGGCTACGCCGAGATTCCGCTGGCCGCCGCCGACGGATACACCGTGCAACACGCCTGGCCCGGCGACCTCGACGGCGACGGACGCTACGAACTCGTCGTCAGCCGGCTCGCGCAGACCCGCGACAAGCCCGACCTCCTGGAGGTGTACACGCTCACCGGCGCGCGGCTGTGGCGCGTCGACCTCGGCCCGGGCTCGTACACCCGGGTCGGCGGGAACGGCGCCAACGACCCCGAGCCCGCCGCGATCAGCGGCTCGACGCCGATCGGCGGCTACCGCAACGACGACAACGTCACCGTGTACGACCTCGACAGCGACGGCAAGGCCGAGGTGCTGGTGCACACGGCCGACGGGACCACCTTCGCGGACGGCGCGAAGGTGACCGCCGACTCGCCCGCCAGCCAGTTCATCTCGGTGATCGACGGGAAGACGGGCAGCGAGCGCACTCGGCAGCCCGTGCCCGACGACCTCGTCGCCGACGGCCCCTCCGGCGGGCACTTCGGCATCGCGTACCTCGACGGCTTACACCCCAGCCTCGTCACGAAGTTGGTCACCCGGGTCGGCGCCAAACGCGGAGCCTTCCGGATCCTCTTCCACACCTGGGACTTCAACGGCACGGAGCTGAACCGGCGTTGGAAGTACGTCGTCCCGGCCGGCAGCGGCGCCACCAGCTTCCACCAGACCCGGACCGTCGACGTCGACCAGGACGGCAAGGACGAGATCGCCGACGGCAACTACGTCGTGGGCAGCGACGGCACGCCGCGCTACGTCGTCGACGGTGCCGGACACGGCGACCGTTTCGACATCGCCGACCTCGACCCCGACCGGCCCGGCCTGGAGGGCTTCGCGATCCAGCAGTCCGAACTGGGCGTCGCATCGAAGTTCCCTTGGTACTACTACGACGCCGACACCGGTCAGCGCCTGGTGACCGGCGAGCACCCGGCCGACCCGACGAGCGAATCCGACCTCGACGTCGGCCGGGGCAGCGCCGCCGACATCGACCCCGGCCACCCCGGCTACGAGTACTGGACCTCCACCGCCGACGTCACCCGCATCGGCGCGGGCGTCTTCAACGTCCGGAGTACCCGCCGGGACAGCAGCCGTTTGCCCTGCGCGTCGATCACCACGCAGTGGTGATGTTCCTTGCCGATGTCCACTCCGGCCCAGATCTCGGGCACGGCCACCTCCGCCGGCTCGTCGTACATGAACCCAGCAGACGACCTCGCCGACGTTGTCCTACACAGCGATCGCGTCGCATCTCCCAATCAGCGGTCGAGCCGTCGCGGGGCTCCGGGCGGCCAAGTTCCTTGAGCCATCCAACGGCGACCCCATGACAGCCATACCCGAAACCCCTGGGCCCGCTGATCTTACGAATGACCAACTCAGACCCGCATCAAGAAGGTAGGACCTCATGACCACCCGCAGAGCCTTCGCGACCCTCGCCGCCGGTGCCGCACTGTCGACGCTCGTCCCGGCCGCCACCGCGAGCGCCTCGCCGCGCCACCGTCGCGGCCGGCTCATCGCCCACGACGGCTTCCGCCGCGGCCTCGGCCAGTGGGTCACCGAACTGCAGGACGGCGGCACGGTCACCGCCTCGCACGGCGTCCTGGAGATCGACGTACCGAGCGGTGCGACGGTCTGGTTCAAGCAGCGGCTCGAAGGGCCCTACGTCATCGAGTACACCGCCACACTGGTCTCCGAGGGCGGCCTCAACGACCGGGTCTCCGACCTCAACAACTTCTGGAACGCCGTCGACGTCCGCTCCCCGGACGACCTCTTCGCCACACCCCGGGGCGGTGCCCTGGCCGAATACGACTACCTGAAGACGTACTACGTCGGATACGGCGCCAACACCAACACGACCACGCGGCTGCGCCGGTACGTCGGGGAGCCGGGCGTCCGCCCGCTCGTCCACGACTACACGGAGCCACTGCTCACGGCCAACGAGCCGAACCGTGTCCGGATCGTCTCGGACGGTTCCACGGTCCGCTGGTGGAACAACGGACGGCTCGTTTTCGACTACGGCGACCCGGAACCGTACACGAGCGGGCACTTCGCGTTCCGGACCACATGGAGTCACTTCCGGATCGAGGGCTTCCGGGTGTGGCGGCTGTTCAACCACTCCTGACAGGGCCTTATTCCGGGTTCGGTCACACTTTACGAGTGGCTTATCTCACCACCCGTCAACCCCTTCCTACGGTCGCGTAGCTCACATCGAAAGGTGAATCATGGGCCGATGTGGCAGACGATTCGAAGAGTGACAACAGATCAGTGATCGGGTCGTACGTGGCGGTGGGGGACAGCTTCACCGAAGGCGTCGGCGACCCCGGCCCCGACGGGGCCTTCGTCGGGTGGGCCGACCGGTTCGCGGTGCTCCTCGCCGACCGGCGGCCCGAAGGCGACTTCACCTACACCAACCTCGCCGTACGCGGAAAGCTGCTCGACCAGATCGTCGAGGACCAGCTCCGGGACGCCAAGGAACTCGCCCCCGACCTGGTCTCCTTCTGCGCGGGCGGCAACGACATCATCCGGCCAGGCACCGATCCCGACGAGGTCGCCGAGCGCTTCGAACGCGCGGTCGCCGACCTCACCTCCGCCGTCGGCACCGTCTTGGTGACGACCGGCTTCGACACCCGTACCGTCCCCGTGCTGAAACATCTGCGCGGCAAGATCGCCACGTACAACGGGCACGTGAGGGCCATCGCGGACCGGTACGGCTGTCCGGTCCTCGACCTGTGGTCCCTGAAGACGATCCAGGACCGCCGCGCCTGGGACGGCGACCGTTTGCACCTCTCGCCCGAGGGCCACACCCGGGTCGCGCTGCGCGCCGGCCAGGTCCTCGGCCTCGAAGTGCCCGCGGACCCCGACCAGCCCTGGCCTCCGCTGCCGCCCCGCGGCACGCTCGAGGTCCGGCGCGACAACATCCACTGGGCGCGCGAGTACCTCGTTCCGTGGATCGGGCGCCGACTGCGCGGGGAGTCCTCCGGCGACCACGTGGCCGCCAAGGGCAGCCTCTCGCCCGACGACATCAAGATGCGGATCGAGTCGGTGGCCTGAACGACGGGCCTCCGACGTGCCGGTGGCTTGGAGGGAGTGGGCGCGGGGGCCGCAGACGTGATGCGCGGGGCCGTTGTCGGTGTCGGCTTCACCGTGCGTCGGCAGGGAGTCGGTGTCCGTCGTGTCATTGGCGCGTCGGCAGCCGGCGGCCCTGGCGGCGGGACGTGCCGCCCGTCACGGACCCGCCTCGGCGGCGTGCCCGCCAGGCGGCACGGGCCGAACTTGCCCCCGCGCCTCCGGCCTTTGTGGCGCGGCGGCTGTCGCCGGGCCGGGTCGGCCGTGCCCCCGTGCACGCCTCCCCGGTGGCTCGGCGGTGGGCGGAGCCGACTCTGGTGGCTGCGATCCGGCGGCCGACGAGGTGAACGGCCCGGGGTGGGCCGGCAGCAGCCGGACCGACCCGCTCGGTGGGCGGCCGAGCCGAACCGTCCGGGCGCGCGGCCCGGCGTGCGCCTCAGCGCACCGCCGCCGTCAACGCCTCCCGCGCGAGCCCCAGTTCCCGGGCGAGCGCCTCGTCCACCCACTCCTGGGCCCGCGCCCGCGACACCGCTCCCGTGTAGGCGGTCATCTGCACGGCGAGCCCGTCGAGCAGCGCCGTCAGCCGCAGGGCGGCACCCGTGGGATCCGGGCACGCGAACTCGCCGGCCGCCACTCCCTCCGCGATCACCTCGGTGATCGCGGCCTTCCACTGCTTGTCGAGATCACGCGTGACCTCCTGAAGCGCGGGCTCGCGCAGGGCGGCCGCCCAGCCCTCGATCCACAGCCGCCAGCCCTTGGCCTGACCGGTCGGCGCGTACCAGCGCACGGCGGCACGCAGCCTGCGCAGCGCCGACGTACGACGGCCGAGCAGCTTGCGCAGATGGGCGAGGTCGTCCTCGGCCGCGTAGGTGAACGCGGCGGCGACCAGCTTCTCCTTGGTGGAGAAGTGGTACAGCACCAACGCGTTGCTCACCCCGAGGACCGAGGCCACGTCGGCGATCCGCACCGCCGCCACGCCCCGCGCCTCGATCTGCTCGATGGCGGCGCGCAGCAACTCCTCGCGCCGTTCCGCCACGCTCAACCGCACCCTCGCCACGCGGTAACCCTAATGCTCGACGGGGTCAGTCGACGAACTGGTAGTCAAACCGGATGCGGCCGTCCTCGTCGAGGACCAGGAACTCCCGGCCACCGCCCGTGGCCCGTCCCTCCCCGGTGTGGAAGGACTCCCAGCGGAACGTGATGACGTCCCGCAGCTGTTGGGCGGGTTCCTGGATGCGGAAGACGTAGGTCCCCGGAGCGACGAATTCGTCGTGGGCGCGGGTCACGCGCGTGTGCAGCTCGTCGTGGCCACGGGCCTCCAGGGCGGCGGTGGTGAAGCCGAGGCCCACCGCGGTGTCCCGCATCTGCTGGGGCGGCCGGAGGACGTGCAGACCGTCCTGAGCCCAGAGTTCGTCCACGGTCTTGCGGCGGATCTCGGGATCGGGCTCGTTCCAGACGCCGATGTAGCGCTCGATCAGGTCCTGCGGGTCGATGGTGGGCATGGATGCTCCCGGTACGAGTCGGACTTCGTGTGGGGAGGGGCGGTCACTCGCGCTCACGCGCCCTCGCTGCACGGACTCTGCTGTCGCCGGCCCCGCGCCTCAATTCCCCAGGAGGAATGACGGGAGGGCCGCGAGACGGATGCCCGTCAGCGGTACCACCCGAACCGCTCCGCGATCACCGGCAGCCGGTCGGCGACGATGGCGTGCGCCGCGGCCCGTGGTGTCGTCCCGTCGGCCTCCGCGCGGGACAGCATCCGGTCGATCAGGTCGCGCATGGAACGCCGGGTGTACGCGAACGCCTCGTCCGCGTCCGCGCCGATGTCGCCGAAGAGCGTCCACCACCACCAGGCGTTCGTCCCGGAGTTGACCACGACGTCCGGCAGTACGACGACCCCGCGCGCGGCGAGCAGCTCCTCCGCCTCGGGCAGTACGGGCATGTTGGCCGCCTCGACGATCCAGCGGGCGCCGATCTGCCGCTGGTTCTCGGTGTCGATGGCGTACGAGACCGCCGCGGGAACCAGCACCTCCGCGTCCATGGACAGCCAGGCGTCGCCCGGGAGTTCCTGGTCGGCTAGGCGCAGCGCGCCGCGGTCGACCGTCCCGTAGGCGTCCCGCGCCGCGAGCAGCGCGTCGATGTCCAGCCCGTCCGGGTTCGCGATCGTGCCCTTGACGTCCGCGACGGCGACGATGGCGAGGCCCGCGCGGGAGAGGAAGCGGGCCGTGGCTCCGCCCATGGTGCCCAGGCCCTGCACGGCCACGCGCGTCCCCGCGTGCGCCACCCCGGCCCGGTCCAGGGCCGCGAGCACCGACTCGGCGACACCGCAGCCGCCGACCAGTTCGTCGAGCCCGATCCCGTCCACGTCGACCGCGAAGGCGTCCGCGAGCCGCCGACGGGCCGTCGTCTCGTCGTCGAGCAGCGGGTACACGGCCTGGATGGACGAGACGAGCCCCGCCTCCTCGGCGGCCCGGTCGACCAGGTCCTGGGTGAGCCCGAGGTCCTCACCCGTGGTCCAGAAGCTCTCGATGTAGGGGCGCATGGCGCGCAGATAGCGCACCAGCAGGCCGTACGCCGCCGGGTCCTGGGGATCGCAGTCGATGCCGCCCTTGGCGCCGCCCAGCGGGATGTAGCGGCCCTCGGGGTTGTAGTGCAGGGCCTCCTTCATCGTCATCCCGCGGGCGAGCCCGGCGACCTCGTCCAGGGTGCAGCCCGCGCGCATCCGCAGGCCGCCGCTGGAGACGCCCCGGACGAGCCGGTCGACCACGAGATAGCCCGGTCTGCCCGTGACGTGGTCGGTCCAGGTGAGCGTGATCAGGGGCGCGGTCGAAGGCGAGGTGAGCGGCGCGGTCGGGGGCGTGGTCATGGGCGTGGTCATCGGGTCTCCTCGGGGACGGCGATCAGGGTGGGACCAGGCGTGCGCAGCGCCTCGGTGAGAGCGAGGGCCAGCTCGTCGGGGTGGCACACGCGTGTGCCCTGTCCTCCGTAGGCGCGGGCCAGGGCGGGCAGATCGACCGGCGCGAGGTCCACCGCGGTCGGGCGGTCGCCACGGGCGGCCATCTCGTCGCGGATCTCTCCGTAGCCGCCGTTGTCGAACACCACGACGGGCAGCGGGAGTCGCAGCTGCGCGGCGGTCGCCAGCTCCTGCACCGTGAACTGGAGGCCGCCGTCCCCGCTCAGCGCCACCACCTGGCGCTCCGGGCACGCCACCTTGGCGCCGAGCGCCGCGGGCAGCGCGTAGCCGAGCGTGCCGAAGCCGGTCGGGTGAAGATAGCGTCCCGCCGGGCCCAGCGGGAGGTGCGGGAGCGCGCCGTAGTAGCAGCACTGGGCACTGTCCGAGGTGATGACCGCGTCGTCGGCCAGGACGGCGCGGATCGCCCGCAGGTACGGGATCCAGCGCGCGTCGCGCGCGGCACTCCCGGCGTACCGCGCGTCCCGCACCGCGGCGACCTCGTCGACGTCGACGCCGCCTCGTGGGCCGGGGATGTCGTGCCGCACGCGCGCGTGGAGGCCCATTTCCGACAACAGCCCCTCCAGGGAGGCCCGCGCGTCGCCGACGAGCGCGATGTCCGTGGGCAGCCCGGAGTGCATCTGGTCCGGGTCGAGGTCGGCCCGGACGAGCGTGCCCCCGAGGGCGGGCGGCGGCGACCAGAAATCGGACTCGGCCAGCTCCGTGCCCACGGCGAGGACGACATCGCGACCCACCAGCCACTTCTGCACCGACTCAGTGTGCAGCGAGACGCCGAGCGAGAGCGGATGCCGCTCGGGTACGACGCCCTTGCCGTTGGCGGTCGTCACGACGGGCGCGCCGCACGCCTCCGCGAGAGTGAGACAGGCGGTCGCGGCGCCGCGCGCGCCACCGCCGAGCACCAGTGCGGGCCGCCGCGCCTCCCGCAGGGCGCGCGCGGCCCGTCGTACGGCCTCGGCGTCCGGCAGGGTCGGCGCGGTGGCGGGGGCGAGCCGCACCGGTCCGGCGGTCTCGGCCGCCGTCAGCAGGTCCAGCGGCACCTCGAGGTGCACCGGCCGCGGTCGCCGCGTGCGGAAGAGGGTGAACGCGCGCGCCACGGCGGCGCCGATCTCGGCCACCGAGGAGACCCGGTGACTGAACGCGGCGACGCCCCGCAGCGCCTCGGTCTGGCTGCGCATCTCGTGCAGCAGCCCGGTCGACAGCCCGGGGTGGCGCAGCGGCATACCCGGGGAGACGACCAGCAGGGGCACGCTGTCCGAGTAGGCCTGCCCGACGGCGGCCGTGACGTTGAGGAGCGCGGGACCGGTGGTCGTGATCACGACACCGGGGCGGCCCGTCACGCGCGCGTACCCGTCGGCGGCATAGCCGGCGCCCTGTTCGTGGCGCGGGGTCGCGTGCCGGACGCCGTACGCCGCCAGGTGCCGGTAGATCTCCAGGTTGTGCGTGCCGGGGATGCCGAACGCCTGTGTCACGTCATGCGCGGCGAGCGCCCGGACGAGCGCCTCGCCACCGGTGAGCACGCCGGTGCGCGAGGCGGTGCGCAGGTCGGTGCGCTGGTCGGCCTCCATGGTGCCTCCAGGTGCGGAACGAGCGGCGCGACCGAAGACCCACCGGTATCTTTACTGAATCGCCATTCAGTATCGGGAGCGACTCCGAAGTCTGTCAATTTACTGAACGGATCATCAGTAGCGGGTCTGAGGCGCACCGCCCGTCCCGCCCGCAGCCCTCCGGGGTCCCCGGTGTCCGTCGACTCGCCGGAGTGCCAGGAGCACCCGCGGAAGAAGGGCGTGCGCCGCGGGGTTAGGGAAGTGCGGTTCATGGGGGCCACCTGATGTGATCTCGGGCCCCAGGTGTGTCACCCCCAGGCGTGACGTACCAGGGCCCGGACCTCGCGGTGTGTACCGGGGACATCGCGCTGTGACACCGTCGACCCGGCGCTGTCAGAGGGGCCGACCATAATGGGAGGCCTGACCGACTCCACTTGGAGGTACCGTGACCGGTTTCCGTACGTTGAGCTCCGGGCTCCGCGCGTTGCAGCCCGCCGCCTTCGGCGCGGACCCCGGCGGTGAGCGCATGGAGCGCATCCGCAGATCGCCGAATTTCGCGGACGGTGTCTTCCAGAACCCGGTGAGTGCCCGGACCCGCCCCGACGGATCCATGCTCGAGTTCGCGAAGGTCTTCTTCCGCAAGGAGGAGCGCGCCCACCGCGCCCCGGCGGGCACGGTGCCGGTGTACCCCACGACGCTCGCCGACCTCGCCAAGCCCGCGGCGAGCCGGTTGCGGATCACCTGGATGGGGCACTCCAGTGTGCTCGCCGAGATAGACGGGCACCGGGTGTTGTTCGACCCCGTATGGGGCGAGCGCTGTTCCCCCTTCAACTTCGTCGGGCCCAAGCGGCTGCACCCGGTGCCCCTGCCGCTGGCCGCGCTCGGCCCGGTCGACGTCGTCGTCATCTCGCACGACCACTACGACCACCTCGACCTGCCCACCATCAAGGCCCTGGCCGACACGGACACGGTCTTCGCGGTGCCGCTCGGCGTCGGCGCCCACCTGGAGCACTGGGGCGTCTCGCCCGACCGCGTGCGCGAGCTGGACTGGAACGAGAGCACCAAGGTCGGCGGCATCTCCCTGACCGCGACACCCGCCCGGCACTTCTGCGGCCGCGGCCTGCGCAACACCCAGCACACGCTCTGGGCCTCCTGGGTGGTGACGGGTGACGAGCACCGGATCTACCACAGCGGGGACACCGGCTACTTCGAGGGCTTCAAGGACATCGGCGCCGAGCACGGCCCCTTCGACATCACGATGATCCAGATCGGGGCGTACAGCGAGTTCTGGCCCGATATCCACATGACGCCCGAGGAGGGCATGCGCACCCACCTGGACCTCCAGGGCGGGCAGCCCACCGGCGTGATGCTGCCCATCCACTGGGCCACGTTCAACCTGGCGACCCACCCGTGGGTGGAGCCGGGCGAGGGCACGATGGCAGCCGCACACGCGGTGGGTGCCCGTGTCGCGCTGCCCCGCCCCGGCCAGCCCTTCGAGCCCACCGCCGAGACCGTCCCGGCCGAGCCCTGGTGGCGCGGTGTGGCCGTGCCGCCGAGGGGTGGCTGGCCCGCCGTCGAGAAGTCCGGAGCGGATGCCTCCGTTTCCAACACTCCGGGTGATGTCGTGGGTGGAGCTTCCGAAGGCACCGGAGAGCCGGAGACGGTGCCCGCGAGCTGAATTTCCTGAATGTCCGATCGACGGCGAGGGTCGGGGAGCGAGCCGCTCCCCGACCCTCGCCGTTTGTTCGCGACCGGTTCTGACCGGCCCTGATCGGATCGATGACGCAAGGGAACGTGCGTCCGAAAGGGATATCGGTCTGCCGTGCGAGGCCTCATACCAGAGCGGGACGCCTTCCGGGGGAGTTTGTCAACTGCCCACCGCACATGATGGGTTGGCGACTACTGTCAGTTGCCGTCGGGCGACGCGGGGCCGTTTTTTCGGCTCTCTCGACCGGCATCGCGATGGCGCACGCCCGAGTCGCGCAGACCCGCGGGAGCCCCCGTGGCCCCCGACGCACCAGTACGAGGACGCAGATGTCTCACCTCCGCGCACCGGCCGCACGCGCAGACCGCCGTGAGGGCGGGCGGCACGGGCGGCCGGTCGCCCGCACGGTCCACCCGCAGCCCGAGGCCCGCCTACGGCCCCAACTGCTGCGCCTGGCGGTCCTGCCGCCGATCGCGGTGGCGCTCAGCGGCTGTGCGGCCGTGCTGTTCACCGTCCGCTCCACCGGCGCACGCCCCGGCATCGTCCTGTGGGCGGTGCTCGCCGGCGCCGGGTGCGTGGCCCTCGCGGGCATCCTGATCGCCGCCGTGGGCGCCGACCGGGCCGCCACGTCCGTGCGGGAACGCATCGGCACCCTGCGCCGCGGCAGCGCCCGTACCGAGGCCGACCTGCGCGCCGTCGTCGAGGGCCTGCGCCGGGGCGAGAGCCCTCCCACGCCCAAGCCGCGCCAACGGCCCAAGCCGGACGCCGACGAGTTCGAGCTGCTCGCCGCCGACCTCTCCCGCGCGCACGACGGCGCCGTCACCGCCGTCGTGCAGGCGGCCCAACTCTCCAGCCAGGCGGGCAGCGAGCAGAAGGTCGAGGTCTTCGTCAATCTCGCGCGGCGGCTTCAGTCCCTCGTGCACCGCGAGATCTCGATCCTCGACGAGCTGGAGAACGAGATCGAGGACCCGGACCTGCTCAAGGGCCTCTTCCACGTCGACCACCTCGCCACCCGCATCCGCCGGCACGCCGAGAACCTCGCCGTGCTCGGCGGCGCCGTCTCACGCCGTCAGTGGAGCAACCCCGTCTCCATGACCGAGGTGCTGCGGTCCGCGATCGCCGAGGTCGAGCAGTACTCGCGGGTCAAGCTGGTGCCCCCGATCGACGGCACCCTGCGCGGGCACGCCGTCGCCGACGTCATCCACCTGCTGGCCGAACTCGTCGAGAACGCCACGGTGTTCTCCGCCCCGCACACCCAAGTCCTGCTGCGCGCGGGCCTCGTCACCTCCGGCCTCGCGGTCGAGGTCGAGGACCGGGGCCTGGGCATGCCCCTGGGCGAACAGAACAAGATGAACGCGCTGCTCACCGACCCCGATCAGGTGAATGTCGCCAGCCTTCTCCAGGACGGCCGGATCGGTCTGTTCGTGGTGTCCCAGCTCGCCCGGCGGCACGGCATCCACGTACGGCTCCAGACCAACATCTACGGCGGTGTCCAGGCCGTACTCGTCGTACCGCAGGCGCTGTTGGGCGCGGCGCCGGGCGCCCCCGGCGACGTATCGCAAGCGCAGTCCCAGCAGATTCAGCAGCCCAAGGCCCGCGGCCCGCGTCCGCCCGCCGGACCACAGGCAGGGCCGACCGCGCCCGTATCGTCCGCCGGCGCGACGGTGGCCTCCGTGCCGCGGCAGGCGCAGCGGGACCAGATGCCGCCCGCCGCGCTCGGCACGGGCGGCAGCGGCCCGGCACCGCTCCCCGTGCGCGGCGCCCGAGCGGAACGGCCCAATCCGGCCGAGGCCCTGCCCGGCATCCGCCCCGACGACCGGGCCGCGGTCGCGGAGAACGCGGCCATGCCGCCCACCCCCCGCAACGGCGCGGTGCGCGGCACCATGGGCAAGCCCCGACTGCCCAAACGACGCGCCCAGGAGCACATCGCACCCCAACTGCGCGACGGGCCCGTGCCCCGCCAGGATCCGGAGCAGGTCGTCGGCCACGACCCCGGCCTGATGGCGGCGTTCCAGCGGGGGATCGGGCTCGCGGAGGCCCAGCACGCCGAGGAACGGCGCACGGAGGCACCGCACGGCGGGGCACCGCACATGGAGCGGCCGCACCCCGATCTGCCGCACTCCGACCTGCTGCAGGGGGACCCGCCGCACCCGGATCCGCGGCACCTGGACCCGTTGCCGCCGCTCGATGTGATCCGCGTCGACCAGACGTCCACGGGCGCGCCCCGCATAGCCGACGCCCACACGGCGCACGCGCCCGCCCCGCACGGGACCCGCGACAACGCACCCGCGCCCGGACACGACCACACGGCCCGGCACGACGGGAGCACAACGGCCGGATGACCACCCCCCTGACGACCCCCACCCGCACGCCCTCCCACACCCCCACACCCTCCGCTCCGGCAGACCTTCGTACTTCAAGGAGTCGATCCACCATGGCGAGCGACGCGCCGACCGCCCACGCCCATGTATCCGATCTCGACTGGCTGATGAGCGGCCTCGTACAGCGCGTACCGCACACCACCAGCGCGGTACTCCTCTCCTGCGACGGACTCGTGAAGTCGGTCCACGGACTCGACCCGGACAGCGCCGACCACATGGCGGCGCTCGCTTCCGGCCTCTACTCGCTCGGCCGCAGCGCGGGCGTGCGCTTCGGCGACGGCGGTGAGGTACGCCAGGTCGTCGTCGAACTCGACTCGACCCTGCTGTTCGTCTCCACCGCGGGCTCCGGCACCTGTCTCGCCGTACTCGCCGGCCGGGAGGCCGACGCGGCGGTGCTCGGCTACGAGATGGCGATGCTGGTCAAGAGCGTCCGTCCGTATCTGATGACCGCGCCCCGGCAGGCCGCCGTGGAACCGCCGGCGATGAGGCCTTGAGCGTGGCCGCGGCCGGCGACGGGCCCTGGCTCGACGACGCGGCCGGACGGCTGGTGCGTCCCTACACGGTCAGCAACGGCCGGACCCGGCCGACCACCGCCCTCGACCTGCTGTCGCAGGTGATGGCCACCGGGGCAACACCTCTGGGCTACCTCGGCCCCGAGCACACCCAGGCACTCGAACTGTGCCGGGCGCCCGTCTCGGTCGCGGAGATCGCCGCACATCTGAAGCTGCCCGCGGCGGTCACCAAGGTGCTGCTCTCCGACCTCGTCGACTGCGGGGCACTGACCACCAAGCCGCCCGAGTTCCACCACAACCCCACTGACCGGTCTCTTCTGGAGGCAGTGCTCGATGGACTACGACGACAGCTCTGATCCCTTCCCCACCGCGCTGAAGATCCTGGTGGCCGGAGGGTTCGGGGTCGGCAAGACGACCTTCGTGGGCGCGGTGAGCGAGATCGCGCCGCTCAGCACGGAGGAGCTGCTCACCACGGTCAGCGCCGCGACCGACAATCTCGACGGCGTCGAGAACAAGGTCGAGACCACCGTGGCGATGGACTTCGGCCGCATCACCCTCGATCCGGAGCACGTCCTGTATCTGTTCGGCACTCCCGGGCAGCAGCGGTTCTGGTTCATGTGGGACGAGCTGTCCGAGGGCGCGCTCGGTGCGGTGATCCTCGCCGACACCCGTCGCCTGGAGGACTGTTTCGCGGCCGTCGACTTCTTCGAGCAGCGCGGTCTCGCCTTCATCGTCGCCGTCAACGAGTTCGACGGTGCCTACCGCTACGACCCCGAGGAGGTGCGCGCGGCCATCGACCTGGACCCCGAGATCCCCATCGTGCGCTGTGACGCCCGGATCTCCAGTTCGGGTGTGCAGACCCTGCTCGCCCTGGTCCGCCACCTCCTCGCCCACGCACCGACGCACGCACCCAGCCGCTGAGCCCGCACCCGGCGTACGCCGTCGACCGCTGAGCCCGCACCCGACCCACGTCCCCCGCCACGGAGCCCACACACCATGACGCCCGCCCCACACCAGGGAGCCCGTAGATGACTTACGACCCGCCGCGCCCGGCCGGTCGTCTGCTGCTGACCCCGGAGGACAAGGACGCCCCCGCCCGGGTCAGCCGACTGCGCCGACTGGGCCTGGGGGAGCACACGGAACCCGCCTTCGACGCCTTCGCGGACCGGCTCGCCGAGGTCGCCGCGGTGCCGTACTCGATGGTCAACTTCATCGACGAGAACCGGCAGTTCTTCGCGGGCCTGCACACCCCGGACGGAAACGTCTCGGTCACCCGGCCGCTCCCGGCCGCCCCGGACGGCACCGTGAAGGTCGTCGGGCGCTACATGACGCGCGACTACGGGTTCTGCCCCCATGTGGTGGTCCGCCGCAGGGCGCTGGTCCTGGAGGACGTCTGCGACTACCCGCGTTTCGCCGGCAACCCGGTCGTCGACGAGATCGGCGTCCGTTCCTACCTGGGGGCCCCGCTCATCGACCACACCGGCATCGCCCTCGGGACGATCTGCGTCGTCGACCTCGAACCGCGTCCGTGGGGGAAGGCGGGCCTGGAGACCATCAAGTCGATGGCGGCGGAACTGGTCGAGCAGATCGAGCGCAGGGAGGACTCCGGGGGGATCTGACGCCCGCGGCCGGAGGCGTGAAGGAAAGCTGCGGCCGCGCTTAAGAAATCCTCGATGGACCGACGGCGCCCCTGTGCGGCAGATTTCTCCGGGAAATCACCCCTCTCCCCGGTACGGGCCCCTTCGGCGTGCCCTGCTCCGGGACCTCACCACGGGAGCCGCAGCTTGAAGGCGCTGGTCAAGGAGAAGGCGGAGCCCGGGCTCTGGCTGACGGACGTCCCGGAACCGGAGATCGGCCCCGGCGACGTACTGATCAAGGTCCTCAGGACCGGGATCTGCGGCACCGACCTGCACATCCGCAACTGGGACGGCTGGGCGCAGCAAGCCATCCGCACGCCGCTCGTCCTCGGCCACGAGTTCGTCGGAGAGGTCGTCGAGACCGGCCGCGACGTCGCCGACATCAAGGCGGGCGACCGCGTGAGCGGCGAGGGCCACCTCGTGTGCGGCAAGTGCCGCAACTGCCTGGCCGGGCGCCGTCACCTGTGCCGTGCCACGGTCGGTCTGGGCGTCGGCCGCGACGGCGCGTTCGCCGAGTACGTGGCCCTGCCCGCCGCCAACGTGTGGGTGCACCGTGTCCCGGTCGACCTCGACGTCGCCGCGATCTTCGACCCGTTCGGCAACGCCGTGCACACGGCACTGTCCTTCCCCCTGGTCGGCGAGGACGTCCTCATCACGGGTGCGGGCCCGATCGGTCTGATGGCCGCGGCCGTGGCCCGGCACGCGGGTGCCCGCAACGTCGTCATCACCGACGTCAGCGAGGAGCGCCTCGACCTCGCCCGCAAGATCGGCGTCAGCCTCGCGCTGAACGTCGCGGAGTCGACCATCGCCGACGGGCAGCGCGCCCTCGGCCTGCGCGAGGGCTTCGACATCGGCCTGGAGATGTCCGGCCGCCCCGAGGCGATGCGCGACATGATCGCCAACATGACGCACGGCGGCCGGATCGCGATGCTGGGCCTGCCCGCCGAGGAGTTCCCGGTCGACTGGTCCCGGATCGTCACCTCCATGATCACGATCAAGGGCATCTACGGCCGTGAGATGTTCGAGACCTGGTACGCGATGTCCGTCCTCCTCGAAGGCGGCCTCGACCTCGCGCCGGTCATCACCGGCCGCTACGGCTACCGCGACTACGAGGCGGCCTTCGCGGACGCCGCGAGCGGCCGCGGCGGCAAGGTCATCCTCGACTGGAGCGCGTGAGCGTCCGCAAGAGCCACTCCGAACCGCGTAACCCCCTAGGAGCCCCTCCATGTTCGACTCCGTGCGCGACGACCTCCGCACCACCCTCGACGAGATCCGCGCCGCCGGTCTGCACAAGCCCGAGCGCGTCATCGGCACCCCGCAGTCCGCGACCGTGAGCGTCACCGCGGGCGGCCGCCCCGGCGAGGTCCTCAACTTCTGCGCGAACAACTACCTCGGCCTCGCCGACCACCCCGAGGTCGTCTCCGCCGCCCACGCGGCCCTGGACCGCTGGGGCTACGGCATGGCGTCCGTCCGCTTCATCTGCGGTACGCAGGAGGTGCACAAGGAGCTGGAAGCGCGCCTTTCCGCGTTCCTCGGCCAGGAGGACACGATCCTCTACTCCTCCTGCTTCGACGCCAACGGCGGCGTCTTCGAGACCCTCCTCGGCGCCGAGGACGCGGTCATCTCCGACGCCCTCAACCACGCCTCGATCATCGACGGCATCCGCCTCTCCAAGGCGCGCCGCTTCCGGTACGCCAACCGCGACATGGCCGACCTGGAGGCCCAGCTCAAGGAGGCGTCCGACGCGCGCCGCCGGCTGATCGTCACCGACGGCGTCTTCTCGATGGACGGCTATGTCGCACCCCTGAAGGAGATCTGCGACCTCGCCGACCGCTACGACGCCATGGTCATGGTCGACGACTCGCACGCCGTCGGCTTCGTCGGCCCCGGCGGCCGCGGCACCCCCGAGCTGCACGGTGTCATGGACCGCGTCGACATCATCACCGGCACCCTCGGCAAGGCGCTCGGCGGCGCCTCCGGCGGCTATGTCGCCGCTCGCGCCGAGATCGTCGCGCTGCTGCGCCAGCGCTCCCGCCCGTACCTCTTCTCGAACACGCTCGCCCCGGTGATCGCGGCGGCCTCCCTGAAGGTGCTCGACCTGCTGGAGTCGGCCGACGACCTGCGTATCCGCCTCGCCGAGAACACCGCGCTGTTCCGTTCCCGGATGACCGCGGAGGGCTTCGACATCCTCCCCGGTGACCACGCGATCGCCCCCGTCATGATCGGTGACGCGTCCGTCGCCGGACGTATGGCCGAGCTCCTCCTGGAGCGCGGCGTCTACGTGATCGGCTTCTCCTACCCGGTCGTCCCGCAGGGCCAGGCCCGGATCCGGGTCCAGCTCTCGGCCGCGCACTCGACGCAGGACGTGAACCGGGCGGTCGACGCGTTCGTGTCCGCCCGCGCGGAGCTCGAGGGCTGAAAGACGCCTGTGACCTGAGAGAATCGGTCACATGATCGAAGCGCGGCGGCTCCACATCCTCCGTGCGGTGGCCGACCACCGCACGGTCACGGCGGCGGCCGCCGCGCTCTATCTCACCCCCTCGGCCGTCTCCCAACAGCTGACCGCGCTGGAGCAGGAGACCGGCCACCGGCTCGTCGAGCGCGGCGCCAAGGGCGTACGGCTGACTCCGGCCGGCGAGATCCTGCTCAGCCACACCAACGAGGTGCTCGCCCAACTGGAGCGCGCCGAGGCGGAGTTGGCCGCATACAGTGCGGGTTCGGCGGGCACGGTCACCGTCGCCTCCTTCGCGACCGGCATCGGCCTGGTGGTGGCTCCCGCGTTGGCCCGCCTCGCCCGCACGGCACCCGGCATCCACGTCCGCGTCCAGGACGCCGAGGGCGACGCCAGTCTGCCGATGGTGCTCGACCGGCTGGTCGACATCGCGGTCGCCGTCGAGTACCGGGGCGCCCCGGACGCGGACGACCCGCGCCTGACCCCCGTAGCCCTGTACGCCGAGCCCTTCGACGCGGTCGTCCCGCTCGGTCACCGGCTCGCCGACGCCACCGAGGTCCCGCTCGCCGAACTGGCCAAGGACCCGTGGATCGGCCCGTATCCCGGCAACCCCTGCCATGACGTGGTCGTCCTGGCCTGCGAGAACGCCGGATTCCAACCCCGTCTCGAACACTCCTCCGACGACTTCCGGGCCGTCGTCGCCCTCGCCTCGGCCGACGCGGGTGTCGCCCTGGTGCCCCGTTCCGCCCTGCGCGGCATGGACCTCACGGGCGTGCTGGTCCGACCGGTCGACGGCGTCGCGCCCACGCGCCGGGTCTTCGCGGCCGTACGCCGGGGCGCGGAGGGGCATCCGCTGATCCGCCCGGTGCTGGATGCGCTGGCGGAAGCCGCGACGGTGGACTGAGGGGAGAGATCGGAGGAGTGGTCGGAGCGGAGGGGTCGGCGGAGCACCCTGCTGTTTTCATAGCTGTTTTCATAGCTGTTTTCATATCTGGGATAACATCCCAGATATGGGAAATGATGGGGAGCTCGACGGCGTCGATGTCCGGCTCGGGGCCCGACTGGCCGAGCTGCGCTCCGAACGTGGCTGGTCCCTGGGGGAGTTGGCGGAGCGCAGCGGGGTCAGCCGCTCCACACTGTCCCGTGCCGAGCGGGCCGAGATCAGCGCCACGGCCTCGCTCCTGAACCGGCTGTGCGCCGTGTACGGACGCACCATGTCTCAGCTGCTCAGCGAGGTCGAGGCGGAGCCCGTTGCGGTGGTGCGGGCGGCCGACCAGACGGTCTGGGCCGACGAAGCCTCCGGATTCGTACGACGATCGGTGTCCGCGCCGCACGCCGGGCTGCGCGGCGAACTGGTCGAGGGGCGGCTCAGGGCCGGCGCCGACATCGCCTACGACCGGCCTCCCGTGCCCGGCCTGGAGCAGCACATCTGGGTCCTCGACGGAACGCTGGAGGTGACCGCGCAGGACGTCGAACACCGGCTCGACGCCGGGGACTGTCTGCGGCTGCGGGTGTGGGGGCCCACCCGCTTCCGGTGTCCCGGCCCCGAGGACGTACGGTACGCGCTGGTGGTGGTGCTGCCGTGACCGCTGTCTCCCGGCTGGACGCCCGGCGCCTTCGTGCCTCGGTGGGCGAGTTGGCCGAGCTGCTGATCGACACCGTGGAGGGCGGGGCCTCGATCGGATTCCTCGCCCCGTTGGAGCGGGCGACGGCCGGCGCCTGGTGGGAGGAGCGCGTGGACGCGGTGTCGGCCGGACGCCTCGCCGTGTGGGTGGCGCACACCGCGGACCGGATCCTGGGCACCGTCAGCCTCGTCTTCCCCGACAAACCCAACAGCCGCCACCGCGCCGAGCTGGTGAAGCTGATGGTGCACCGCGACGGCCGCGGACAGGGCCTCGGCCGGGGCCTTTTGGCCACTGCCGAGCACGCGGCCGCCACCGCCGGAATCACCCTCCTGCACCTGGACACCGAGACCGACAGCCCCGCCGAGTCCCTCTACCGCTCCGCGGGCTGGACCCGGCTCGGGGCCATACCCGACTACGCGGCGACGCCGTCGGGTGAGCTGCGCCCGACGACGATCTTCTACAAGCGGGTGGGAGCGACGGTCCCCGGCGCGTGAAGAGCCGCCGCTCCCGCCGCGGCTACAGCGGGGAGGTCAGGTGGCGCAGCTCCTTCACGAGAGGCGGCCTGGGGAGCGGGACGATGCCGATCTCCGGGTGGTGCGGGCGGGCGATGTGCGGGTGGACGTGGTCGATGAACGCCGGATTCACCAACGGGGCGGTGACGCGTTCGCCGCACATGTAGGTGGGTTCGAAGTGCTCGCGCACCAGTTGGGTGCGCCAGTGGTCGGCGTCGTGGTACTCACCGCTGTGGGCGTGTTCGAGGAACAGGCAGTACTCGGCGACCTGGTGGCCGACCCCGGCCGCGAAACGCCACCAGAAGCGCGCCCCGCTGCTGTCGCCCGCCACGTGCAGCAGACACGCGAAGACCAGGGCGCCGGTCTTGTCCGCGTACTGGCTGTCGATGAACTCGCTCAGATGACGGTCGGCGTCCGGGCCGAACAGCACCAGCAGGCTCACGGCGTTCAGGTCCCACCAGGCGCGGTCCGCGTCCGGAGTGCGGTCGTCCTCGGGGGTGGTCCACACGGCTCGCACGAGCGCGGCATCGGGGTTGCGCGGGCGGTGCCGGGCCGCCTGACGGCTGCGCAGACGGGCTTCGGAGGCCGCGAGGTCGTAGTCGGCGTAACGATCCTGCGTACGCGCTTTGGCCAACAGGTCGTCGATGGTGCGGCGGTCGGACGGCAGGGTGCTCATCGGGGGTTCTTCCCGTCGGAGTGCTCCGGGCAGCGGAGTTTGAGCAGGGTGGCGAGGCGCCGCCGGCCGGTACGGAGCTGGGAGCGGACGGTGGCCTCCTCGTTGCCCATGAGTACGGCGGCTTCGGCGGCCGTGAAACCTATGCCGTAGTAGAGGAGGATCGCGTCCCGCTGCCGCTCGCTCAGGGAACCGACCGCGACGTACAGGGCGATGGCGTCGGTGAGCGTGTCGTACGGATCCTCGGCCGGGTCGGCGAGCGCCGCCTCGAAGGCCGCGATCTCCATCAGCTCCGGGCGACGCCGGCGCTTGCGGTGCATGTCGATGATGCGGCGCTTGAGGATCGTCCAGGCGTAGCCCTCCAGGTTCTCCATCCGCAGCATCCGCGGCCAGCGGTCCATGACCTGGTCGAAGGTCAGGTCCACGGCCTCCTCCGCGTCGGCGTCGGAGCCGAGCTGGAGATAGGCGTAGCGCATGTAGTCCTGGCGGCGTTGATGGTGGAAACCCCAGTACGCCATCCGCACGGTGGGGTGCCACTGGTCGATCGGTACGACGCGTGGCGCGCCGACGGCTCCGCCGGTCTCCTCCGGCCCGCCGTCGCCGTTCACGGGACGTCCCGGGTCGACTCTGCGGAGCGGGACGGGGCGTGGGTGCCGGTCAGTCCGGTGATGCCGATCCGTACACCGGCCGTCAGGAGCCGACGGCAGCCACGGACGACGTCCGGACCGAACACCCTCATGCCAAGCGCGATCTCGAACAACCACGCGGCAGCGCTCTGCTGCACGGGGTCCTCCCCTGTACCTGTGCTGATCGAAGGTGCCGTGTCCCCACCCCGGCACCAGAGACACCATCCGCCTCCACCCATGAAGCGTCCGGGGCGACCCGAACGTGCAGCCGGTGCTCGAAAAATATTACGTTCAGTATCGATCCGATTGCAGCTGGTTCAATCGTCGACCGTCTCGGACGGGGAGCCGGGAGCGACCGAACCCGCCGCCCCCTGTCGATGTCAGTGCCTTTGGCTACCGTGCCTCTCATGCCGGATGCCGACGACGTACGCCGTACCGCCCTCTCCCTGCCGGACACCGCGGAGAAGATCGCCTGGAGCATGCCCACCTTCCGGGTCGCCGGGAAGATGTTCGCCACGCTGCCCGAGGAGGAGACGTCCATCGCGGTTCGCTGCCCGAAGGAGGAGCGCGACGAACTCGTCCTGGCGGAGCCCGGCAAGTTCTGGATCGCCGACCACGAGGCGGGATTCGCCTGGGTCAGGGTCCGGCTCGCCGCCCTGGAGGACGGCGACGAACTCCGTGACATCCTGGCCGACTCCTGGCGCCAGGCGGCTCCGCCCCGGCTGCTCGACGCCTACCCGGAGCTGGGACTTCCGAGGGCCGACTGACACGCATGTCCGCGCGGGTCTCCGCGGGTCCACGCGGGGGCGGACTCAGGGGCGCGGTCGGCCCGAGGTGCTCAGGAAGCCGCCGATCCGCTCCCGCAGGGATGCCGCGTCGAGGCCGTGCGCGGTCAGGTGCTCGTCCGCGGTCCCGTACCGGCGCAGCTCACGCCGGCGGACGCCGAGGCCGAGGACACGGTGGGGTACGTCGGCGAGCGCGTCGCCCGCGGCGGCCGTGGACGTACCGGCCAGGTACGGCTCGACGAGGACGACGTCGGTGCCCGCCGCCTCCGTGGCGCGGCGCAGGGCCTGCCCGTCGAAGGGCCGCACGGTGGCCGCGTACAGGACGGTGACGTCGAGTCCCTCCGTGGCGGCGAGTACGGCGTCGAGCATCGGCCCGACGGCGACGACGACCCCTGCGCGCCCTTCCCGGACGGTACGGAAACGGGCCCCGTCGACCGGCAGGCCCTGCGCGTTGGACTGCACGGACAACCGCACGTACACCTTGTCGTCCCCGGCGGCGACCGCCTGCCGCAGCAGCTGCTCGGCCTCGTCCGGATGGCCGGGAACGTGCACGGTCCAGCCGTCCAGTGTGTCGAGCAGGGCCACGTCGCCGGGTGCCATGTGAGTGAAGCCTCCGGCGGGCCAGTCGAAGGACGCGGCCGCGCTCACCAGCACCGCGCCCACGTCCTGGTGTCCGAGGTCCAGCTTGACCTGCTCGAACGGCCGCTCGACGAGGAAGCTGGCGAAGGTGTGCACGACGGGCCGCAGACCGGTCAGCGCCAGGCCCGCGCCCGCCCCGACCAGGAGCTGTTCGCGGATCCCGACGTTGATCACCCGATCGGGATGCCTGCGCCGGGCTTCCGTGAAACCGTCCTTGCCGATCTCGGCGAGGACGACCGCGACCCGAGGGTCCTCGTCGAGCAGCCGCGTCATGACGGGGGCGAAACGATCACGCATGGTGTCCATGGAATGGGGTTCTTTCGGGGGAGGGGGCACGGGATGAGGAGAGGGGAGCGTCCGGAGCCGCAGATGCCTTGCATGTCGCAGATGCCTTGCACGTCTCGGATGCCTCAGACGTCTCGGGTGTCTCAGGCGGACTTGGGCTCGACCCGGGCGACCACCACGTGCGGGCGACCCGGGTGGGGCGCGGTGAAGGCGGCGTACAGCGCCTCGTGGTCACGGCCGTCGACGGTCAGGGCGGACCAGCCCGCGGCCTCGAACCGGGCGGCGATACCGCCGGGCCGGGCATGGCTGGCGGAGGAGTTGTCGATCACCACGGTGTGCAGCCGGTCGAGACCGGCCGGCCCGGCGTACGCGATCGCCTCGTGGTTGCTGCCTTCGTCCAGCTCCGCGTCGCCGACCAGCACCCACACACGGGGCTCACCCAGCCCCTGTGCGCGCAGGCCCAGCGCGGTGCCGACAGCGATCGGCAGCCCGTGCCCCAGCGACCCGCTGCCGATCTCGGCGCCGGGTACCAGCACCCGGTCCGGGTGGTGTCCGAGCGGTGAGTCGTACGCGCCGAAGTCCGGCAGCCACTCCACGGGCACGAAGCCCTTGGCCGCGAGCACCGCGTAGTAGGCCATGGGCCCGTGCCCCTTGGAGAGCAGGAACCGGTCCCGCTCCGGATCGCCCATTCGCTCGGGCCCCATCCGCAGCACCCGGTCGTAGAGCACCCACAGCGCGTCCAGCGTGGACGTCGCCGCGGGGCCGTGCTTCTCGTCGCCGGTCATCAGCCCCATCAGGCGGGGCAGGTCCTGGTACTGGTGTCGGCGTTCTGCCTCGATGATCGTCATGCCGACGATCGTGCAACCTCAATCAAACTTTAGGTCAAGTGTCGCCTCGAAGTCCTCCCCCGCGCGCGGCCCCGTGGCCCCGCGCCCCAGTCGGCCCCGAATAAACGGATGCGCGACCATCGCCCCGAGTGCGGTATTGTTTCCGTGCGCGTTCGGCCAGGGGAAACCCCAGGTCAGACGGGCAGCGGGACGTGGCGCAGCTTGGTAGCGCACTTGACTGGGGGTCAAGGGGTCGCAGGTTCAAATCCTGTCGTCCCGACTGGAGACAGTCACAGGTCAGGGCCGGTTTCGGAGGCATCCGAAACCGGCCCTTGATCGTTCTTGGGGACCAGTTGGGGACCGGCGTCCTTGATGCGCCCTTGCGGGGGTGAAGGCCCGTGCGATGCAGGACTCGCCATCTGATCAGGGGCGAGCCATCGCAAGGCCCGCGTGCCCCCTGTCGGTGAGAGCTGCGCGGCGCGTGGCGTCGGCCGTCGGAGGCGCTGGGTATGCGCATGTAGGGCGGCCCGGCCGGGGCCGCGCCGCCCTGGAGCGGGGTCAAGAGCCGTTGTGAAGGCCGGTGTAGAGGAAGCGGTTGGCCTGGTCGACGGCTGCCTTGGCGGCGTTGGTGTGGGCGACGGCCCCCGTGTCATGTGTGGCAGGGCCGTATCCGGCAACCCCGGCCAATGGACTGCCGGCCAGAATGACACCAGCCATGCGTATTTCCATCACGCGCGCCTGCCCGCTCAGTCTTCCGCGACGCGGATGATGGTCTTGCCGGCGGTACGCCGCTCCGGCGCGAACGCGTCAGGCGCCTCGGCCAACGGGCGCACGGCACCGACGATGGGCTTGAGCCGCCCGTCCCGCAGCCGCTGGGCGAGGTCCGCCAGCCTGTTGCGGTCGGGTTCGACGACGAAGAAGACGGACCGCCCGTCCTCGGGCTGGACGGTGGGCGGCTGAGCGATGGTGACGAGCGTGCCGCCGGCGCGCACGAGGGCGGTGGAACGGTTGAGGATCTCACCGCCGATCACATCGAAGACCACGTCGAACGCGCCGGCGTCCTCGAGCTTGTCGGCCTGCAGGTCCAGAAAGGTGTCCACACCGAGCGCGAGGGCGGTGTCCCGGCCCGTAGCCCTGCCGGTACCGACGACCCGGGCTCCCACCTCGCGGGCGAGCTGCACCGCGATCGAACCGACGCCGCCTGCGGCACCGTGGATCAGGACGGTCTGGCCGGTGGTGAGGTGGGCGTGGTCGAACAGGCCCTGCCAGGCGGTGAGCCCGGAGATCGGCAGTGCGGCGGCCACGGTGTGGTCGACATCGGCCGGGAGCGGAGCGAGGTTGCGGGCTTCCACTGCGGTGTATTCGGCCAGGGAGCCGTTGCGGGTCCAGTCGGTCAGTCCGAATACGCGCTGGCCGACGGTCAGGCCGGTGGTGCCGTACCCCAGCTCGACGACGACTCCCGACAACTCGTGGCCGGGCACGCTCGGAGCGCGGTCGCGGCCGGCACGGTCGGCCCACGTGCCCGGCCACTCCAGTTCTCCGGGGGTGAACCCGGCGGCATGCACCCGCACGATGACGTCGTTCTCAGCGGCGTGGGGATAGGGCATATCTGTCAGGGTGAGGCCGGCGATACCCGCCTCGCGGTCCTGGACGGTGATGGCTTGCATGACAGGTCCTTCCTGTGGGGATTCCCGGATCCGGGCACCCGGGTCATTTGCGTGACGGGCGACTGGGAGCGACGCGTTGCCGATCCGGCGCTTCGGATTTCATGAGAAGAGAGCCAGTAGGAAGCGCACGGCCGTGACGTAATGGATTTTCGGCGCACATGTTGAGTGCATCGCTTCCGGTGCCCATGAAGGGATATTGGGGGCCACATACCGAATTCACGGCCCTGGATCCTCTCCGGGCCACGACGTGTTGTCTGTCGATTACCGGTCATCCCGGAGTCACGGTCGGTGGTTCCGGGGGAAGCCGCCGGGCAGCGGAGGCGCTATGGCTCCGGTGTTGTTTCGGCAGGACTCGTGGCGGGTCACTGAAGGTCTCCTCGGTCGTTCTGGCTCTGCGTTCTCATCAGGGAGACGAGGTGGCCCCCCGAGGTGTGACAGCTCAGAGACGCGAAAGTTTCTCCGGGTTGATGACCCTGCGGTAGGCGGTGATCACACCGTCCGTGATCTGCAGGGTGTCGACGGAGTACACGCGGCCCTCGCGGTGGAAGAGGAGGGCGAGCTCGCCGCCGACCTCGACGACGTCGATACGGTCCGGACGCCATTGGCGGCCCACCCGCACCATCACCTCGGCGACACGCACCCCACCGCGGATGAGCTTGCGGGCCGCAGCGACCTTGCCGCCGCCATCGGTGACGTAGACGGCGTCCGGGTGAAGAAGCCTGACCAGACCGGCCAGATCCCCGGCTTCGTAGGCAGCGCGGAAGGCCGCGAGGACACGTTCCCTCTCTGCCTTGGGCGCTTGCGGCGCGGCCTGCCTCGCCTTGGTCACCCGTCGCCGTGCCCGTGACGCGTGCTGCCGGGCGGCCGGCGCGGAAGTGCTCAGCACGTCGGCGATCCGGCCGAACTCAAGACCGAAGACATCGTGGAGGACGAAGGCCACGCGCTCCGGCGGGCTCAGCTCCTCCATGATCAGGAGCATCGCCGATCCGACGGACTCGTCGACGAGTACCGCTTCCGACGCGTCCGGGCCCGTCAGCAACGGCTCCGGCAGCCAGGGCCCCACGTAAGTCTCCCTGCGCATGCGGGCGGACTTGAGGATGTCGTACGACCGCCGTGCCGCCACCGTGACCAGCCAGGCTCGTAGATCGCTGACGTCCCGCAGATCCGCTTCGGCCGCCCGCAGCCACACGTCCTGGGCCACGTCCTCGGCATCGGCCACACTCCCCAGCAGCCGGTACGCCACGCCGAAGACCGCGGGCCGGTGTTTCCCCCACTCGGCTTCGAGCAGGTCTCCAGACCCAACTGACCTGGGCGTGCGCGGCTCACCCATGCAGACGTGACCTCCTTCGCTTTCGAATCCACATTAGTCATCTG
Source organism: Streptomyces sp. NPDC111656 (assembly GCF_055656965.1). Taxonomy (NCBI): domain Bacteria; kingdom Bacillati; phylum Actinomycetota; class Actinomycetes; order Kitasatosporales; family Streptomycetaceae; genus Streptomyces; species Streptomyces sp. NPDC111656. Next base: position 506,231 of record NZ_JBVKCA010000003.1, on the reverse strand, counting down.
TCACCGTGGGAGGGCTCTGGTCAGAGTGCGGAGCTCGCGCGTCCGTGGACCCGTTGCGCTGGTCGGACGGCGACGGCCGGGCGCGGGGTGCCGTGGAAGATCTGGCGGCGCGCCAGGTGTGGTGGATTGCCGCGACGGGGCGTGCGCCCGGGCGAGGGCCGACGAGTGGCGGCGACGAGATCGAAGTACGTGCGGGTGAGGTTGAGTTCGCTGACGCGGGCGGTGGTGTCGGCCATCGGGCCGGAACGCTTCGGACTGCTCGTGCGGTGGTCGGGCGGCCGATCTCGACGGCCGAACACGAGCGGAAGAAGCGGCGCGGGTAGGACAGCGGGATCCCGGTCATGGCCAGTAACTGATCGGCGTACTCGGTGACGGCGCCAGGCCACTGCCGGGTGTCGAACATCCTTCGGCGACGCCCTCCGGCAAGGGAGGTGGTGACGACCCGCGGGCGAGACGGGCGGGGAGTTGGGCGCGGATGAGGCCGACAGCCCGGAAGGGGCAGGGCGTCAGGGCGAGTTCTTTCACCAGGTCAACCGAGGCCCCCTGCGCCACGCTCTTGGCAAGGCGAGCGCTCGTCCCCGCTGCGCTTGAGCGGCAGATACGACGCGCATCAGCGATCCGGCAACGCCGTCAGGGTGGTCACGAGACTGCGACGCTGCTCATCGGACAGTCTGGCCAGCATGATGTCGTCCGTCTCCTGCGCGAGCCTCTGGACGCGCGCCACCAGGTCCGCCCGTCACCTGTGAGCTCCAACAGCTTGCGGCGCCTGTTACCCCTGCTCGCGTGCTACACCCCGCAGGAACGCCACTCCTGGACCGGTGATCACGTCACCTACGATGCGCTGCTGCCCGCGGTCGAAGAGGGCCGCGCGCCGCGCAGCTCGTTCCGGCACATCTTCCCGGCGGAGATCCGGCAGCGCGTGCTGGATCACTGGGACGACTGAACCGTGTCTCTCCGCGCCGCGGTGGCCGCGGAGTCATGCGGCCGACGCGGCGGGAGAGCTGCCGGGAGTCCTTCCCCACTGTGACGGGGATCGACCAGAGGTTCCACCCGCGGTGGGTACTGTCGCCCTCGTGATCTCTTCGACCGGTGGTTCGCATGCCACGCGGCCTGCACGGCAACGGCTGCAGCGAACACGTCGGCCTCAACGCCGTCGGAGCCACCTCGGGCAAGAGGTACATCTACGGCCCTCCCGTGTGCAAAGGCAAGACCGCGCCGACGGAGAGTCCGAACAGATCGCAGGTACGGCGGGGGTCACCGCCGGTGGCATCGGCTTCGTGAAGGAGACGGTCCTCGCGAAGTCGGCGGGCGGGCATGGAACCCCGTCCAGGCGTCCGTGCGCGCAGCCTGCACCACAGCAGTGCCCGCCGCCGCAAGCGCCACACATGCCTCATCCAACAGCGCCATCACTCCCAGTTGTCCCGTCGTGGAACTCGTTCTGCCGATCACGACGATCGCAAGCGGAGGCTCGTCTCCTTCTCGGACGGCCCGGACGAAACCCGGTGGGGCGGACTCTTGGGTTCGTGGCCCATCGGCCACCGAGCGGCCGTGGGCGTTCGGAGGCCGTCCTCTTGGCGATGAGAAGACGGCCTCGTCGTGTCCGCTCCTACACGGACCTCCAGGAGCTACCAGGTGACGGGCAGCTCGTAGATGCCGTACGCCTGTGAGTCCTCCTTGAAGCTCAGCTCCGATACGTCGACCGCGAGCCGCAGGGTCGGCACCCGACGGAACAGTGTGCTGAACACGATGTGGAGTTCGATACGGGCCAGCTGTTGCCCGATGCACTGGTGCGGGCCCCAGCTGAACGCGACATGGTGCGCCGCCCGGCGGGCGAGGTCGAGCTTCTCGGGCTCGGGGAACGCCAGCGGATCCCAGTTGGCGGCCGGCAGGGCCGCGATGACGCCCTCGCCGGCGCGGATGGTCTCCCCGTCGATCTCGATGTCCTCGACAACGGCTCGTCGTGCGAGCAGGTGCGGGATGGTGAGGTAGCGCAACAGTTCCTCGACGGCGTTCGCCACGAACTTCGGGTCGTCGCAGTTCTCGCGCAGGGCCGCGAGCTGGTCGGGGTTCTGGAGCAGCAGCGCGGTGCCCAGAGTGATCATGTTGGCGCTGGTGTCGTGGCCGGCGACGAGCAGGATGTGCCCCAGGGGTGCGGCCTCCGCCAGGCTGAGATCGCCCTCCTTGACGCGCGAGGCGAGGTCGGACAGGACGTCCTCGGCGGGGTCGTCCATCTTGGCCTCGATGAGCCCGGAGATGTAGCGGCGCAGCTTCCTCGTCGTCTCGGCGGCCTCTTGCGGTGTCTTGAACCGCGCGTTGGTGACGCCGGCGTGCTCCTGGAAGAACTCGTGGTCCTCGTAGGGCACTCCGAGCAGCTCACAGATCATCAGTGACGGCAGGGGCAGGGACAGGGCCGTGTTGAGGTCGGTGGGGTCGGGTCCCGCCAGCATCTTGTCGATGAGGTCGTCGGTGATCTGCTGGATCGCCGGGCGGAGCTTCTCCATGCGGTGGCGGGTGAACGAGCTCGTCAGCATCCGGCGCCACCGGGAGTGTTCGGCGCCGTCGGTGTTGTTGATCGACGGCTGCATCTCGGCGGCGTGCGCCTTCATGGCCTCCGTGGTGTGCGGGTATCCCGGTCCACCGATGTCGGCGCTCACCCGCGGGTCGGCGAGGATCTCACGCAGGGCGGCGTGGCGCGTGACGACCCACGGAGTGCTGCCGTCCCAGGTCCTGGCGCGAACGACGGACTTGCCCGAGTCGTGCAGGTCGAGCAGTCCCGGTGGCGGCGCGAAGGGGCACTGGGCCGATCGGGGCGACGGGTACTCCGGGGTTGCCTCGGCCGTCTCGGTGCCGGCCACGTTCTCGGTCACGGTGCCTCAATCCTCTCGTCTTCTTCGGCGGGTGGTGAAGAGCCGCACGATTCCTCCAGCGCGGTGTGGTACACCACGTCGACGCTTCGCCGGAACCATACTTCGACCGATCGGTACAATCAATGCGATCGACGGCGACTCTGTTCGGTGCGACGCTCGCCCGACGGGAGGTTCGCTACCGATGTTCCGTTTGGCGCAGTCCACTTGGGGCGGATTTCTCGACGCTATGTCCAGGAAGTCGGCCGCGTGGACGAAGTGGGTGGGAGCGGGTCGACTCGTCCGATCCGGGTGGCGGAGGGAATGAGCCATTATTTATCAAACGGTCGGTCTACTCGATATCGCGATCCGAATGAGAATGCGCTCTGATCCGGACGGTGAGATACCCCGCCCCGACCCGCCGTGCGCGGCCCCGTCCCGCGTCACCCCGCCAGGTCAGGCCGCCTGACCGACCTCGGCCTCGTCGAGGCGCTTGGTCCTGGGGATCAGGAGAACGAGCAGCGCGCCCAGGGCGCAGCAACCGACGACCAGCCAGAGCCCGTTCGTGAAGCCGGTGTCGAGGTAGAACTGGGTGCCCTTGAGGATTTTCCCGTGCTGCGCCATCACGACGAAGGCCAGCTGGGAGACGACGATCTGTGCGACGCCCTGTCCCAGGGTCTGGACGCCGTTGGCCAGCGCCTGTTCCTCGGGGGTGACCACCTCGATGATCATGATGGGCACGACGGCGACGACCATGCCCGTGCCCAGCCCCGCGATCAGGCCCATCTCCACGATCTGTGCGGCGTTGTGGTGCAGGTGGGTGCCGATGCCGTAACCGAGCACCGTGAGCGCGGAGCCAATGCCCAGGAGGATCCGTGCGTCCACCCGGCGGACGAGCAGGCCGGTGCCGACGGCCGCCACGATGATCATGGCGCTGATCGGGCTGGTGACCAGGGCGTTCCGGGTCCCGGACCAGCCCAGGCCCTCGGAGATGGTGGGGATCTTCGGCATCAGCACCAGCAACTGCATGACCACGCCCACGGCGCTGAGTGAGCCGGCCGCGATGGACGTGGCCAGCAGGACGGTCCACACCGGCCGACGCCGTGTCATGGACGGAGGGAACAAGGGGTCGGCGACCCGGCGCTCGACGAGCACGAAGGCGACCAGCGTGATCAGCGCCCCGGCGATGTAAGCGGCGAACTCGGCGCTGCCCCAGCCCCAGTGCGATCCCTCGCCGACGGCGTAGACGATCGCCGTGATCCCTCCGCCGAGAAGGAGTCCGCCGATCCAGTCCATCCGGCCGCCTGCCTCACGGACCGGGCTCTCCGGCACGAAGGCGGCCACCAGCATGAAGCTCGCGGCGGTGCTGATGGCCATGAACCACAGCACGCCGCGGAATCCGTAACTGTCCAGGAGCCAGCCGGCCAGGAACGGCCCGCCGAAGGCGACGAGGCCGACCCCGCCGGCCAGGAGCCCGCTGGCGAGTCCCACCCAGCGGCGGGGGAACACGTCACGGGTGATCGCGTAGGCGATCGGGGCGGTGGCCGCGTAGACGCCCGCGATGCCGCGCCCGATCAGCAGCGTGCGGTAGTCGGTGGCGAAGGCGGCGACCAGGTCGCCGACGAAGCCGAGACCGGTGGCGACGAGCAGGACGCGCTTCTTGCCGAAGAGGGCCGCGGCCTTGACCGCGAAGGGCAGGAAGAAGGTCCCGGTCAGCAGGGTCATCAGGGTGAACCAGGCGATGTCCGTGGTCCGGAAGTGGATCGCGATGTCGGCCTGTGCGATGCCGGACAACGCGGCGACGAGCGCGACCAGTTGGACGGTCCACACGAGCGCGACGACGACGAGCACGTTGCGCGTGGTGGAGCGGGATCTCTCGTGGGCCTGCGGGGGAGAGGTTCGTGTCTGGGACATCGGCGGCCTTCCGTGGGTGAGCGGAGATCCGGAGAGCGGCTCTGGTCCAGGCGGCGTGGGGGACGTCCAGCGCGAGAGCGGCCGACCGGTAAAATAGACCTAACGGTCGGTACAATCAATGAGCTGTGCAGAAAAGACCGCACGGAAAAGACACGCGGGCGCATCGGGAAGGGCGCGATCGAGCCGTCCCGGCTCAGGGGCACACGCCTGTTCGGCCGGGTCGCGCAGGCGTGCGACGTGCGCCGTTGGCCGATAAAAACGCTTGGACTGCGCGGGAACCCTCGCGGGACACTGCCATTCCTGGCCCGCCGTACTCGCACTTGGGTGTCGCCGCGGGCCCGTCGTCGTACCCCGCCTGTCGCGGGACGACCCGAGCGCACGCGCTCACTCGAAACCGAAGCTCCACACGGCCACTGAGGCAACGGAATCTCCCCGGAGAAGCACGCGGCAGGCTGCCGCACGACCACACAGGGTTGGGATGGGATCGCCTGAATCGCGCGAGGGTTCACCGAGCAATGGCTCGGTGCTCCTCGCCCTTCGCTATTACGGACGGGAGTTGGCCCGGCTCCGACGGCTGACCGCCCCCGCGATGCTGCTGCCGGCGCTCGGCAACATCGGCATCAACTACATCGCGCCTCTGATCGTCGCGAAGCTCGTCGGCCGGATCGCCGGCGACGCCGGCATCTCCGTCGGCTCGACGCTGCCGTACGTCCTCGGCTTCGCCGGCGTCCTGCTGCTCGCGGAGATGCTGTGGCGCCTCGGCCTGCACTGCCTGAACCGTCTCGACGCCCTCGGTATCGAGCAGTTGTACGTCATCGGCATGGACGAGCTGTTCGCCAAGGACGCCGCGTTCTTCCACGACAACTTCGCCGGGTCACTGACCAAGCGGGTGCTGAGCTTCGCCTCCCGCTTCGAGGAGTTCGTCGACACGATGACGTTCCAGGTCGTGGGCAGCTTCGTGCCGCTGGTGTTCGGTGCGGTGGTGCTGTGGCGCTACGAACCGCTGCTCGTCGTCGGGCTCCTGGCGATGATCGCGCTGACGGCGATGTGCGTGCTGCCCCTCATCCGCCGCCGTCAGGCGCTCGTCGATCAGCGAGAGGAGGCGATCGCCCGGGTGTCGGGCCATGTCGCCGACAGCCTGATGAACATGGACACGGTCCGGGCGTTCGCCGCCGAGGAGCGTGAGGCCGCCGAGCACCGGTCCCGGGTCGCGGCCTCGCGGCGGCTCATGCTGCGGTCGTGGGACTACGGCAACCTGCGCATCGACACACTGGTCGCGCCGATGTCCGTACTGACCAACGCGCTGGGCCTGCTGCTCGCGGTCGCGCTCGGCGGAGGCAGCCAGGGCGTCGAGGCGGTCGTGGTCGCCTTCACGTACTACAGCAACGCGACGCGGATCATGTTCGAGTTCAACCAGATCTACCGCCGCCTGGAGAGCTCGATGACGGAGGCCGCTCAGTTTACCGAACTACTGCTGAAGCCGCCGACCGTGCTCGACCCGAAGACGCCGGAAGCGCTGCTGTCCCGGGCCGCCGACGTCCGCTTCGAGCAGGTTGCCTTCGCCCACGCGGGCGCGCAGCCGCTCTTCGAGGGACTCGACCTGGCCGTGCCCAGCGGGGCGAAGATCGGTCTCGTCGGCCGGTCCGGCGGGGGCAAGACCACGCTGGCCCGGCTGCTGCTGAGGATGACGGACATCGACTCCGGCCGCATCCTGATCGGAGGGCAGGACATCAGCAGGCTGCGCCAGGCCGACCTGCGCGGGCTGATGGCCTACGTGCCGCAGGACCCGGCGATGTTCCACCGCACCCTGCGGGACAACATCGCCTTCGCCCGGCCGGACGCCACCGAGGCCGAGATCCGTCGCGCTGCTGAGGCGGCACATGTCACGGAGTTCGCCGACGCGCTGCCGGACGGCTTCGACACCATGGTGGGCGAGCGCGGGGTCAAGCTGTCCGGCGGACAGCGCCAGCGGGTCGCACTCGCCAGGGCGATCCTGCGCGACGCACCGATCCTGCTGCTCGACGAGGCGACCAGCGCGCTGGATTCCGAGAGCGAGATCCTCGTACAAGAAGCGCTGTGGCGGCTCATGGAGGGCCGGACGGCGCTCGTCGTGGCGCACCGGCTGAGCACGGTCGCCACCATGGACCGGCTCGTCGTCCTCGACCGCGGACGCATCATCGAGCAGGGCACGCATCAGGAACTGCTCGCGTCGGAAGGCGCCTACGCGAAGCTGTGGCAGCACCAGTCGGGCGGTTTCCTCGACGACAGCCAGGAGCCGGCCGACCTGCACTGAACGCGAACCCGGCGGGCGTGGGGTCCCCCCCGCCCGCTCGGCGGGACCCGCTCCCCGATGTCAACTCCGGGCACCGATTGACGAAAGCCGCAGAGCCCCCTTTTCGGATGTCGTTGAGGATCTGACTACCCATCAATGTTCGCAAGTACTCCCCATATTGACGGTCCGTCATGAGTTGGGACGATGATACGATCGCCGCACTTGCCGAGCGGGCTATGGGCACAAAACGACTCTTCCGGCCAAACGACTCTTCTGGCCAACTGTGCGGCCCGGACGGTAAACCCTGCGCAGTGGGCTGTCGGCCCGCCGCGCTGACGGAATTCAGTAGCTGGCTGTCAGTCGCTTGAAGAGAGTCTTATGACGCAATACATGCAGGACCCGGCTCTCTGGGCTCTTATCGCTGGTACTCCGCTTGCAGCTACCGCCATTATTCGCGGAAAGCGGTCTGTGCGGAGTTTAAGGCAGGGAAATCAAGAACTCAGGGATCACTACGCTGAGCTTGAGAATCAATATTCGGCGTCGGTGAAGAAGGCTCAGGAGCAAGCCGAAGAAGCAACAAGAACCGCGCTCAAATCGGCGATGCGGACGCTTCAGGGTCTCGCCGCCGAACAGCAGTTGGCCATTTCCAAATTGCAGAGCAAGTATGGCGAGTCGGTGATTCTCCAGGACCTCCTGGAAATCGACCACATGAACTCGCAGTTCGGGCGGCGCGCCCAGTCCATCGCCGTGCTCTGCGAAGGCTGGCTGGGACGGCAGCGTGACGTCGCGTCGGTATACGACGTGGTCCGCAGCGCGCAGGGCAGGATCCGGCACTTCCAGCGGGTCGAAATTCTTTCGCAGGTCGATTTCGCGGTCACCAACCGAGCCGTCGAACCGGTGGCGCTGGCCCTTGCGGAACTCCTCGACAACGCCACGAGCTACTCGGCACCGGAAACCAGCGTCGAGATCAATGTCCGTGCCGTACCCAAGGGCATCTGCATCGTCGTCGACGACGCCGGTGTCGGCATGAACGAGGAGGAGAAGGCCCGAGCGGCGAAACTCCTTTCGAGTGAGCGGGCCTCGGGTGTCTCCGGGCTCGGCAATCCTCCGCAGTTCGGCTTCGCGGTGATCGGTGTGCTCTGTGAGCGCTACGGCTTCACGGTGTCCGTCGACTCGACCTCTCCCTACGGGGGTGTGCGAGCGGTGGTTCTGCTGCCGGACGAGCTGCTCACCAGCATGCCGCAACCAAAGGAGCGAGCACAGACTGTGAGCACTGTTCCCTCGCTGAACCCGAGCGGCCCGGAACCCGCCGCGGCCGTGTCCACGACCGCCGACGGTCTTCCCAAGCGCCGCCGCAGGCGGGCCATGGCCATCGTGCCGCCGAGTTCCGAAACCACGGGCGCCCCCATGACCACGGGCACCCCGATCCGCTCCGAAGAGGAGACCGCCTCGATCATGGGTGCCTTCCAGCGCGGCACGCAGTCCGGTCGAGCCGCGCTCCCGGAGCCTGCGGGCCGCACGAGCAACGCACATGACGCAAGCAGCGAAGGGCATGAGGTTTCGTGAACAACGATCTGTCATGGATGCTTGACGGCGTCCTGGAGATTCCCGGGGCTCTGCACGCGGTCCTGGTCTCCGCCGACGGGCTCTTGATGGCGTCCTCGAAGGGGGTCGGAAGGGACCACGCGGACACCGTCGCCGCCGCGATGAGCGGTGTGCAGTCACTGAGCCGCTCGATCGGGTTCTTCTGCGACGGGTCCGATCTGAAGTGGCGGCAGACGCTCGTCGAGTTCGACGGTGGCTGGGTCTTCCTGATCTCCGCCGGTGACGGCGCGTACCTCGCGGTCTCGGCCTCTCCCGACGTCGAGATGGGGGAGATCACCTTCCGCATGCAGCAGCTCGTCGGCCAGCTGGGCAAGGCGCTGACGACTCCGCCGCGCGAGAACATCGGCGCACGCCAGTGACCGATTCCGAGCGGCAGGAGCCCGAGGCCGCGGAGTTAGTGCGGCCGTACGTCATCACCAACGGCCGGGACCTTCCCGACGGCGACCAGTTCTCCCTGATCACGCTGGTCACGGCGGCCGCCGACCACCAGCAGCGGCCGGCCCGGCTCTCCCCGGAGGAACAGAGCCTGCTGGAGATGTGCTCCGGCGGCTACCTCTCGGTCGCCGAGATCGCGGGACACCTGCGCCTGCCCATGGGCGTGGTGAAGATCCTTCTCAATGCCCTCGCCGAAGGCGGATACCTCATCACGCGCGCGCCGGTGGCGCGCGCCCGCCTGGTCGACGAGCAGATTCTTCAGGAGGTGCTGGATGGTCTCCGGGCCCGTTTTGGATGAGACGGCGTACGTCCGCGGCGGAGCGGCGCAGACCGCCGTGAAGATCCTGATCGTCGGGCACTTCGCGGTGGGCAAGACCACCTTCGTCGGGACGATGTCGGAGATTCCTCCGCTGTCCACGGAGGAGACGATGACGCAGGCCGGCGAGGAGATCGACGACCTCAAGGGCGTCCGCGGCAAGACCACCACCACGGTGGCCATGGACTTCGGACGCCTCACGATCAGTGATCACGTCGTGCTGTACCTGTTCGGTACGCCGGGCCAGCAGCGGTTCGTGCAGATGTGGGAGGACATGGCGCGCGGCGCTCTCGGGGCGCTCGTGCTGGTCGACCCCGAGCGGCTGGCGGATTCCTTCGCCGTCATCGACCTGATCGAGCAGTACGGACTCGCCTACGCCATTGCCGTGAACCACTTCGACGGCACGCCGATTCGTGGCGAAGAGGCGCTGCGTGAGGCGCTGGACCTGCTCCCCGACACCCCGGTCGTCACCTGCGACGCTCGCGACGAGAATTCATCAGCAAGCGCCCTGATCACCCTCGTTCACTATTTGCAGGACCGTGCCCGCTAGGAGCAAGCATGAACACTGAATCCACCGTCCCCGTGCCACCACCCGGCTGCCCGGCTCATGCCACGGGTGAGCCGGTGCCGTTGCACGGGGCGGAGTTCGCGGCCGATCCGCAAGCCTATTACGAGTACATGCGTCACTACGGGCCGACCGCTCCGGTCGAACTCGCCCCCGGTGTCGAGGCGACCCTGGTCACGGATTACTCGGCGGCGCTCCAGCTGCTCCAGAACGCGGGTGCCTTCCGGAAGGACTCGCGCCGCTGGCGGGATTTCAACGAGGGCGAGATCAGTCCGGACAGTCCGGTGCTTCCGCTTCTGGTGTACCGGCCCAATGCCATGTTCAGTGACGGGGCCGACCACATGCGGCTGCGGCAGGCCATCACGGACAGCTTCGCGCGTGTCGATTCGCATTGGCTGAGCCAGAGCGCCGAGCGGGTCTCCAATTACCTCATCGCCCAGTTCCACACCCGTGGCTCGGCCGATCTGCTCAACGACTACGCCAAGCTGCTGCCGCTTTTCGTGTTCAACGAACTCTTCGGCTGCCCCGCGGAGATCGGCGACCGGGTCCTCTTCGGTATATCCGGCATTTTCGACGGTGTGAATGCCGAGAAGGCGAACGAGGTACTGGGTCAGGCCGTGGGCGAGCTGGTGGCCCTCAAGCGGTCCCGGCCCGGCGACGACGTCACCTCCTGGCTGATGCAGCATCAGGCGCGCCTGACCAACGAGGAGATGGCCCACCAGCTCGTCCTGCTCCTGGGCGCCGGTGCGGAGCCGCTGCGCAACCTCATCTCCAACACCCTGCACCTGCTGCTGACCAACGACCGTTACGCGGCAGGCGGTTTGATCGAAGAGGCCATCGACACCACGCTGTGGAAGAACCCGCCCATGGCGAACTACGCGCCGCACTACCCGGCGGCCGACATGGAGTTCGGGGGACAGAAGCTGGCGGCGGGCGACCTCGTGCTGGTCAGCTTCGCGGCCGCCAACACCGACCCGGCGCTCGCGGCGTCCCGGCACGCATCGAGCAACCGCTCCCACCTGGCGTGGAGCGCGGGACCGCACGCCTGCCCGGCAAAGGACCCCGCCCGGCTCATCACCGTGACGGCCATCGAGAACCTCTTCAACCGGCTGCCCGACGTCGAACTGGCCGTACCCGAGGACAGTCTGACCTGGCGTCCGGGTCCCTTCAACCGGGCGCTGGCCGCGCTTCCGGCCCGTTTCACCCCCGTACGGGCCGCTCGGCAGCCCGACCCGCAGCACCGCCCGGAGACCACGGCGCGCAGCGACCAAGGAGGTGCGCAGGGCCGGCAGGAGCGTGGCGGGCTGTGGAGTTCGTTCCTGTCCTGGTGGAAGGCGTGAGATACGCAACAGCTGCCAACATCCTCGCACTGCATCAATATTCAACCGGGGGGGTAGGGAAGAGCGCGGCAATCGTGTTGATCACAAGTTAAGGAGGTGTCGTGGAGCCCTCGACCACAGACGCCACTTCAGCACAGCACTCCGCAGCCACGCTCCGCCCCCGACGACAGACCTCCCAAGGGAGCTTCGACCCCCGCGCCATACCCGTCGCACCACACAAGCCGGATGGCGAGATACCCGCCCGCACAGGCGGGTATCTTTTTGCCCTCCTTACCGGGCCCACCCGCCGGGAGGGCCGATGATCACCTCCCGTACACGGGGTGGACCGGTCACGGACACGCAGCCGCTCGGCGGTTACGTGGCCGACCAGTTACTCCGACTGTGCCAAGCCGTTGGTCTCGAACCGTCCGACGGCGAGATCTACGCGCGTGTCCTGACCGACTGTCTCGGTCCCGTCGCGGAGCGTCCGTTGGACGAACCGCCGTCCTACCCGAGTTTCCTGTCCGACGACCACACGCCGGTGGAGTACTCCCTCGCCTTCGTGCCGGACGCGCCCCCGACCCTGCGCATGCTGCTGGAACCGGGGTACGGCGCCGAAGGCCTGGCGGAGAACGGGCGCGTCGGACTGCGGGTGGTCCGGGCCATGGCGGAGCGCTGGGGCTTCGCCACCGACCAACTCGACCGGCTGGAGGACCTGTTCTTCCCACCGGCCCCCGAGGGCCCGCTGGCGCTGTGGCTGGCCCTGGAGTTGCGGCCCGGCGGAGTCCCCAAGGTCAAGGTCTATCTGAACCCGGCGGCGTCCGGGGTGGACCGGGCCGCCGAGACGGTGCGTGAGGCACTCGACAGGCTCGGCCACCGGCAGGCGTTCGCCGCGCTGCCCCGGGCCGACGGCTATCCGTTCTTCGCCCTCGACCTCGGGGACTGGGAGACACCCCGGGTGAAGGTCTACGTCACCCATCGGAACCTGGCCGCCGCCGACGCGGGTGAACTGCCCCGCACGGACCCCGGGCCACGGCCCGAGACCGTACGGGAGTTCCTGCGGGTCGCGGCGGGTCTCGACAGCTCGCCGCAGCACTCCGGCGCCGGGAAAGGCGTACGGCTGGAGGGGCGCCCCGTGCTCTCCTGCCACTCCTTCACGGAGTCCGGGACCGGCCTGCCGAGCGGCTTCACCCTCCACGTGCCGGTCAGGGACTACGTCCGGCACGACGGGGAGGCCTATGCGCGAGCGGTGGCCGTGCTGCGCCGACACGGCATGGACACCGCGGCGCTCGACCGGTCGCTGGCCACCGTCACCTCACGGCTGCTGCACGACGGCGTGGGGCTCATCGCCTATCTGGCGCTGGTGTACGAGCGGGGCCGACCGCCCCGTGTGACCGCGTACATCTCCTCGGAGGCGTACGCGGTACGGCCGCCGTTGCCGGCCCAGCCGCCCCCTCAGACGTTCTCCCCCCATCGCACGGCGGGTACCGAGCCGCGCGAGACCCTCCACTCAGTAGGAAACGGAAAGGCAGGAGCAGAAATCAGGATGGAGCCGTACCGGATCAAGGTCGTCGAACCTATCCCGCTCACGACCCCCCAGCAGCGCAAGGCGGCACTCGAACGAGTGCACTACAACCTCTTCGATCTACGCGCGGAAGAGGTGACCATCGATCTGCTGAGCGACTCGGGGACCGGTGCGCTGTCCTCGGCGCAGCTCGCCGTGGGCATGGCCGGTGACGAGTCCTACGCGGGCTCGCGGTCCTTCTACCGCTTCCGGGACACGGTGGCGGAACTGACGGGCTTCAGCCACATCCTGCCGGCCCACCAAGGGCGTGCGGCGGAACGACTCCTGTTCTCCAACCTCCTCAAGCCCGGCGACACCGTCCTGTCCAACACGCACTTCGACACCACCCGCGCCAATGTGGAGCTGGCGGGCTGTGTCGCGCGCGACCTGCCCTGCGCCGAGGCGCGGAACCTGGACAGCTCGGAGCCCTTCAAGGGGAACATCGACCTCGAGGCCCTGGAGCGGGGGCTGACCGAGACGACCGGCTCGCGTGTCGCCGCGGTCGTCATGACCATCACCAACAACGGCGGCGGCGGTCAGCCCGTCTCCATGGAGAACCTGAAGCGGACCTCCGAACTCTGCCGTCGGCACGGTGTCCCCCTGATCCTGGACGCCGCCCGGTTCGCCGAGAACGCCTGGCTGGTCACCCGGCACGAGGCGGCCTACAAGGACCGCACCCCGCGCCAGGTCGCCGAAGAAGCGTTCCGTCTGGCCGACGGCTGTGTGATGAGCGCCAAGAAGGACGGCATCGTCCACATCGGCGGCTTCATCGGACTGAACGATCCGGAACTCGCCCAGAAGTGCGAACTCCTTCTCATCGCCACCGAGGGGTTCCCCACCTACGGGGGTCTGGCCGGACGCGACCTCGACATGATCGCCCAGGGCCTCCAGGAGGTGACCGAACCTTCCTACCTCGCGGAGCGGGCGGAGAGCGCCGACCACCTGGCCCAGCGGGTCCGCGCCGCCGGCGTGGACATCCTGGAGCCGCCCGGTCTGCACGCCATCTACCTCAACGCGGGCCGACTTCTGCCCCACATACCGCCCCACCAGTACCCCGGCCACGCTCTCGCCTGCCGGCTCTACCTGGAGGGCGGCATCCGGTCGGCCGAACTGGGGTCGCTGTACCTCGGCGAGGAGGACGAGGACGGGAACCCGGTCAAGAGCCCGCCGTACGAACTGGTGAGGCTGGCGTTGCCGCGGCGCGTCTACACGCGCAGCCACTACGACCACGTCGGCAGAACCCTGGAGACCATCGCCAAGAACGCGGAGTCCGTGCACGGCTACCGGATCGTGGAACAGTCCCCGATCCTGCGTCACTTCCGCGCCAAGCTCCAGCCGGTGACCGTCTAGCGGGCGGGGGGAACGCTGTCCTGAGGCCGCTGCCCGAAGTGGCTGTCGGTGATCTCCCCGTCCTCCGTGGCCGCGTGGGCGACGCAGCGGAAGGCGCGGAGTCCGTCGGACCACTGCTGGGCGGTCGGCGGCAGGATGTCCGTGCTCCACCGGCCGGTGACGGCCCGTCCGGTGGCCGTCCGGGACTTCAGCATGACCTCCTGTGAGCACAGCGCCTTGACGGTGGGGTGCTTGATCAGGTCCCGGGCGTCGTTCGTCATCCCGTCCTTGGGCAGCGGGGCGATGGCGAAGGTCTCCCACACGTGCTTCACCCGGCAGTCCGCGAGGCTGACGGTGATCGTCCCCGAGATGTCGGTGATGCCGCTCCAGCACTCGGGGGTCGTGACGCACCGGCCGCCCGCGCCGTCGACCGCGGCGGCGGGACAGTCCCGGGCGGTGGTCGACACCCCACCGAACCCCGTGTTCACGGCGGACGTGGTGCCGGACGGCCGGGACGCGGTCGAGGGGGACTTGGGGCTGTCGGACCCCTCACCCCGGTAGGTGATCACGGCGACCGAGACGCTCACCGAGACCGCCACCGCCACCGCCGCCACCGCGGCGATCAGTCGGGGGCGCCGCCACTTCTTCTGCCGGTCCCGCGGCGCCGGGGCGGTGGTCGTGCCCGGCGGACCGGGTTCGGGCGGCGGCGTGCTGTCCCGTAGCGCGGGGGTGGTGGTCCGGCCGCCGGGTACGGGACCGAAGCCGACCCGGTCGGCGCTGTCCACGTCGACGGCGGCGAGCGCGTCACGCAGTGCCCCGGCGTCGGACAGCCGACGCACCGGGTCCGCCACCAGGGCCCGCCCGAGCACCTCGTTGAGGGCCGCCGGCACTCCCGGCAGGTCGGGGTAGGGCCAGGTGTGCCGCACGATGAGTTCCGCGAGACTGAGCTGGGTGCCGTCCTCGGGGAAGTG
The DNA here is from genome assembly GCF_055656965.1 of Streptomyces sp. NPDC111656. Taxonomy (NCBI): domain Bacteria; kingdom Bacillati; phylum Actinomycetota; class Actinomycetes; order Kitasatosporales; family Streptomycetaceae; genus Streptomyces; species Streptomyces sp. NPDC111656. The sequence continues at coordinate 491,098 of NZ_JBVKCA010000003.1, read as the reverse complement.
CGGCGGGCGGCCCCTCAGCAGGGCGTAGACCGTGGCGGCGAGCGAGTACACATCGCCGGCCGGGGTCGGTTCGGCCAGGTGGAACGCCTCGGGCGGAGCGTACGCGGGGGTCAACGCCTCCCGGGTGACCGACAGTTCCCGGTCCGGCCGGGGCATGGCCGCGAGGCCGAAGTCGGCGAGCGCGACACCGCCGTACCGGTTGACCAGGATGTTGCCGGGTTTGATGTCCCGGTGCAGCACCCCGGCGGTGTGCGCCGCGGCCACCGCGTCGGCTATGCCCACGCCGATGTCGCGGGCCTCCTTCACGGACAGGGGACCCTGGTGGTGCAGACGATCACCCAGGGAGCCGCCGGGGCACAGTTCGAGCACCATGTACGGGCGGTTGTCCCCGAACACCCCGGCGTCGTACACCGGGACCACGTGCGGATGCCCGGAGAGTTGCCCGGCGGCGGTGACCTCCCGCATGAACCGCTGCCGGTCGCGGGCCGAGTCGAGCACCCTGCTGTCCACCTTGAGCGCCACCTCGCGGCCCACGGCCAGCTGTCGCGCCCGGTACACCGTGGCGAACCCGCCCTGGCCCAGGACCTCCTGGATCTCGTACCCGGCCAGTTGCATTCGTTCGAACCGCATCGTGCCCGTCATCCCCCAGCGCAGGACCACCCCCGCGGCAGCAGGTCTGACGGGGGACCGCGCCGACTCTAGCGGAGGCCTACGTCAGGACAGCCGGCCCACATGGGCCAGGGCCTGCTTGAGGAGGGCTCCGTGGCCGCCCGGCATCTCGCCCAGGACCGCGGGTGACGAGGCCTCCTCGGGGCTGAACCAGACCAGGTCGAGGGCGTCCTGCCGGGGGCGGCAGTCGCCGGTCACCGGGACGATGTAGGCGAGCGAGACCGCGTGCTGGCGGGGGTCGTGGAACGGCGTGACGCCCACCGTGGGGAAGTACTCGGCGACGGTGAAGGGCTGGAGCGAGGTCGGGATGCGGGGGAGCGCCACCGGGCCGAGATCCTTCTCCAGGTGGCGCAGGAGGGCGTCCCTGACCTTCTCGTGGTGCAGCACCCGGCCCGAGACGACGGTGCGGCTGACCGTCCCGTCCGGCCCTATGCGCAGCAGCAGTCCGATGCTGGTGACTTCGCCGTTGTCGTCGACGCGGACCGGCACAGCCTCGACGTACAGGATCGGCATGCGTGCGCGTGCGCTTTCGAGTTCGTCGGGCGTCAGCCAGCCCGGCGTGGTCTCGGTCATGTCAGACATTGGGTGATCATACTTTCAACCCTTCCGGATCCGCGCGCAGTGCTCGCCGTGGTGTCTGGTGGCCATTGTCATCACCCACAACGTGCGCGCGGTGGAACGGATACGCCAACTGGCCGGATCGTTGGTGGAAGGCCGCCGGGTGAGCGGGGCAGCCGTCGGGCCAGGAGGGCAGCCGTCGCGTCAGTAGGGCAGCAGGCGACCCGACGGTGTCCTGCGGTCGATCGTCACCTCGCGCCCGGTGGCGGGGCGACGGCTGGGGCGAATGCGGATCTGGCGGTTCATGGCGGCCTCCTCGGACTCGTACAACCAGCTTCCACGCCGCCGCGCTCACGCGCGTCGTGCTCACGGGTCACCCGCACCTCTCCCTGAGGAGCAGACGCGCGACCCGGTCGTACTACCAAGGAGGGATGCCGCCCCTGGGGCACGGTCCGGCGCGATGCCGTGCTCTCCGGGCTTATCCCCATTCCGCCTTCGCGTACTCCGTCGCCGTGCCACCGGCGAAGTCGCGGCCGGTGAGGTGGGCGCCCCTCAGGTGGCCGAGACTTCGCCGGCGCCGCCATCCGGGTGAAGGCGGTCTTCGGTGCGCCCCGGGTGAACCTCGTCCGTGCGCCCCACGTGAACGTCGTCGAGGGTTAACCCTCGATTGCCTCCGGTCTGCATGACATGCCTAGGTCAAGCTGCCATTCTTCTTCCTCACCTGCCGGACAGGCCTCACACGGTCTGCGCAGGGGCCCCGCACTGCTCAGCTCGTCCCGGTCAGCACATCCCGTCTGCCCGGGTCTGTCACCGGCCGTCGACGCGCGGCCGCAGCAGTAGGAGTACGAGTGAGACGAATCCCCCGTCAGGCGGTCGCGGCCGGAGCGCTGGCGGCCACCGCCGCGTTCCTGGCCGTCGGCATACAGACGGTCCCCGCGGCCGCCAAGCCTGCCGCCCCCCACCCCAGTCCGCTGCGCACCGGAGGCCTGGAGGCCAAGCTCACCCCTGCCCAGCACTCGGCACTGCTGAAGAGCGCGGCACAGAAGACCACGGCGACCGCCGGCACCCTGGGCCTCGGGGCCAAGGAGAAGCTGGTCGTCAAGGACGTCGTCAAGGACCAGGACGGCACGCTCCACACTCGCTACGAGCGCACCTTCGCGGGCCTGCCGGTGCTGGGCGGCGACGTGATCGTCCACACCCCGCCGGCCTCTCTCGCCGCCGGCACGGTGAGCAGCACCTTCAACAACAAGCGGACCATCAAGGTCGCCTCCACCACCGCGACCTTCACCAAGTCCGCCGCCGCGAGCAAGGCGCTGAAGGCCGCCAAGTCCCTGGCCGCCGAGAAGCCCACCACGGACAGCGCCCGCAAGGTGATCTGGGCCGGCAGCGGCACCCCGAAGCTTGCCTGGGAGACCGTGATCGGCGGCCTCCAGGACGACGGCACCCCGAGTCAGCTGCACGTCATCACCGACGCCACCAGCGGCCAGGAGCTCTACCGCTTCCAGGGCATCAAGACCGGCACGGGCAACACCCAGTACAGCGGCACGGTCACGCTGAACACCACGCTGTCCGGTTCGACGTACCAGCTGTACGACACCACGCGCGGCGGCCACAAGACGTACAGCCTCAACAACGGCACGTCGGGCACGGGCACGTTGATGACCGACGCCGACGACACGTGGGGCACCGGATCCGGCTCGAACACCCAGACCGCCGGCGCGGACGCCGCCTACGGCGCCCAGGAGACCTGGGACTTCTACAAGAACACCTTCGGCCGCAGCGGCATCAAGAACGACGGCGTCGCCGCCTACTCGCGCGTCCACTACAGCACGGCGTACGTCAACGCCTTCTGGGACGACGACTGCTTCTGCATGACGTACGGCGACGGCACCAGCAGCACCCACGCCCTGACCTCGCTCGACGTCGCAGGGCACGAGATGAGCCACGGCGTCACCTCGAACACCGCGGGCCTGGACTACTCCGGTGAGTCCGGCGGCCTCAACGAGGCGACCTCCGACATCTTCGGCACCGGCGTGGAGTTCTACGCGGGCAACTCCAGCGACGTCGGCGACTACCTCATCGGCGAGAAGATCGACATCAACGGCGACGGCACGCCGCTGCGTTACATGGACGAGCCCGACAAGGACGGTGGCTCCGCCGACAGTTGGTACTCCGGTGTCGGCAACCTGGACGTCCACTACTCCTCGGGCCCGGCGAACCACATGTTCTACCTGCTCTCCGAGGGCAGCGGTACCAAGGTCATCAACGGCGTCACGTACAACAGCCCGACCTCCGACGGGGTCGCTGTCGCGGGCATCGGCCGGGCCGCCGCCCTGCAGATCTGGTACAAGGCGCTGACGACGTACATGACGTCCAGCACCAACTACGCGGGCGCCCGCACCGCCGCCCTGAACGCGGCCACCGCCCTGTACGGCGCGAGCTCCACCCAGTACGCGGGGGTGGCGAACGCCTTCGCGGGCATCAACGTCGGCAGCCATGTCACGCCGCCGTCGAGCGGGGTGACCGTCACCAACCCGGGCAGCCAGTCCTCCACCGTCGGCACCGCGGTGAGCCTGCAGATCTCCGCCAGCAGCACCAACACCGGCACGCTGAGCTACGCCGCGACCGGGCTGCCCACCGGCCTGTCGATCAACAGCTCCACCGGAGCGATCACCGGGACGCCGACCACCGCCGGGACGTACAGCAGCACGGTCACCGTCACGGACAGCACCGGAGCCACCGGAACGGCGTCCTTCACCTGGACCGTCAGCTCCTCCGGAGGCGGCGGCACCTGCACCTCGACCCAGCTGCTCGGCAACCCGGGCTTCGAGTCGGGCAACACCACCTGGACCGCGACCAGCGGTGTCATCACCAACTCCAGCAGCCAGGCGGCGCACGCCGGTTCGTACAAGGCATGGCTGGACGGCTACGGCTCGACGCACACCGACACGCTCTCCCAGTCGGTGACGATCCCGTCCGGCTGCAAGGCCAGCTTCACCTTCTACCTGCACATCGACAGCGCCGAGACGACCACCAGCACCGCCTACGACAAGCTGACGGTCACCGCGGGCACCACCACGCTGGCGACGTACTCCAACCTCAACAAGGCCACGGGGTACACACAGAAGACCTTCGACCTGTCCTCGTTCGCCGGTACCACCGTCGCCCTGAAGTTCAGCGGGGTCGAGGACTCCTCGCTCCAGACCAGCTTCGTCGTCGACGACACCGCCGTCACGACCAGCTGATCGATCCGATCGACACCGTCTGACGCCTCCCCGGCAACAGCCGCGACGTGGGTCACCCGCCAGGGTGGCCCACGTCGCGTCGGTGTGTCGTCGCTTCTGTGATGTCCGTCGTTCCCGTGAACTCGTCGTTCCCGAGCCGGCTCAGGCGAGGGCGAGGAAGAGCTTTTCGAGTTCGGCCTCGGACATCGGGGGCGTCTCGTCGTCGGACGCGGCCATGCACTGGCGCATCCCGCTGGCGACGATCTTGAACCCGGCGCGGTCGAGTGCGCGGGACACGGCGGCGAGTTGGGTGACCACGTCCTTGCAGTCGCGGCCGGCCTCGATCATGGCGATGACGCCGGCGAGCTGCCCCTGGGCGCGGCGCAGGCGGTTGAGGATCGCGGTACTGGCTTCCTCGTCGACGGACATGGCCATGGGGTGGGTCCTCCTCGGGGTGGTGCTGTTGAGTTTACCCCCTGGGGTATCAACGGGGCGGCCGTCCGATCGCCTCCACCGGTCGGTCCGCCCGGTCCGATGACCTTCTTTATCGCGGGATCGGCAACCGGCCGGTGCGCCCGGGCGGCCGCCGGGGGACGTCGCCGAGGGGGCGAGGGTGCCGAGCCCGGCGGCGAGAACGAGCCAGGCGGCCGCGACGACTTTCGGGAGGGCGGTGGCCCCTCGCGGCGGCCCGGCCCGTGCCTGGGTCCTCACCGTGGTCCGAGGTCGGCCCCCGGGTGTCCGTCCGCGGTCGAGGAACTTGGCGCGATCGACCCCCGCGCCGCTGAGGCGGATGTGATTTCGGCCCCCTTTTGGTGCGCCCCCGCTCATGGCGTGACGTTTCCGCAGACATGAGGGGCCGCAGGTGCATGCATGAAATGTGTAGCACGGTATGGGGTACGCCGGAACGCAGTCCTCCGTTTTTCCATGCGGATGAGTGGTCCGTATTCCCTCTGGTTTGTTGGTGTGTTGACTAGGAAAAGAACCTTCGCGACGGGTGGGGATAGGCCGTGCGAATATTCTGATTCGCACCAGGGAATCAAGCTCGAGGTCATGAGTCACAGGGAATTGCTAGACCACTTAGATGAGCGCGAAATCGCCGATCGAGGGATTGATCGAGCGAGCCGCGAATCCCAGGAAGAGGTGCGGCGCGAGTTCTCCTGGGGCGTGATCGCCAGTCACCGGGAGCGGCTGATGAGGCTGGTCCGCCGCCGGCTGCCGAATGCCCAGGACGCGGAGGACTGCGTTCAGGAAGCGATGCTCAGAGCGGCGGCCCACGGCAATCTCGACCAGGACCGGATCGGTCCCTTTCTGACCTCGGTCGCCCTGCGTCTTTGTGTGGACCACTACCGCGAACTGGAGCGAAGACGGCGACTGTTGCGCCGCGCGGCGGACGTGGGCGGACCCGAGCTGCCGGACGAAGGCGTGTGCGACCAGGACTTCGGACGCTGGCTGCTCGGCCAGGTGCACCTGCTGCGGGGCCGGGAGCGACAGGTGGTCCTCGCCCGCGCCCATGGGATCTCCACGCTGGAATTCGCCCGCATGCACCAGATCTCGGTCAAGGCGGCCGAAGGTGCGTTCACCCGGGGGCGGGCTCGGCTGCGGCTGGCCTGCGCCAGGGCCCTCGACGGCGCCGCGGCATAACGGATTTCCGCCTTCCTCCCGCGTCCGGCGCAGGCCGGGAGCGGGGAAGAAAACGGCTCCCGAATTCCGGGAGTGCGGATGAGATGGAAAGGGTAATGACCGTGAGCAAGAATAACACCCAGGACACCATCAAGGATTTCATCGGTGATATCGCCGACAGCACCAAGAAGGCATTCGACGAAATCCTCGACCGGAAAGGCGATGATTCGCATTCCGCGGACTGGCTCACCCCGGGGAATCCGTATCAGGCGTTGAACGGGCTTCCCGGCGATGTGCTGCGGACGGTCAGCGCGCTGTCCGCCCTCGGCGGCGTGGCCAACCCCGTGGCCGCACTCGCCAACGCGGCCAACGCCGCGGCCGGCCTCGGCGCCGCCAACCCGCTCGCCGCTCTCGCCGGCGCGGCCCCCAACCCGCTGGCCGCACTGGGCGGTGGGGCGCCCAATCCGCTGGGCGCGCTCGGACAGGTCGCAGGCGGGGCGACCTCGGCCGTCTCGGGCGCGGCCGACATGGCGGAGGGCCTGGCCGCGCTGCCCCGGCAGATCGCCCAGCTCTCCGAGCTCGTCGCCTCCCTGGTGAACGTGCTGGAGGGCGTCCAGGGGGTGGCCGGCGCCATGGCGGGCGCCGGGCGGGCACCGGCGGCGAGGAAGAGCGGCTGATCCGCCGCTGATCCGGGGCTCACCGGGCGCGTACCGCCTCACCTCGGGTGAGTGATCGCGCCGCATGACCCACGTGCGTGGGCGATCGCACGGATGACCGACGGAACTCGTCAGGCACAGGAGGTTGTGACACATGGGTGCCATGCTCGGCAGTCGGCTCCGGCTGGTTGTGAAGGTGCTGGGAAGCCTCGTCGCCGACGAGGTCGGCCAGGTGACGCGGGAGCGCCGGCGGTCCCGGCAGGACTCGAACTCCCCGGCGGAAGGCGAGGCCTCCGCCGGGGACGGGACCGCCTCCGTGGACGGGGCACGCCGTGCGAAGGCGGTGCGGCACGCCCTGGAGAGCCTCGGCCCGTTCTATGTGAAGCTCGGCCAGATCCTCTCCACCCGGCCCGACATGGTGCCCGCCTCCATGATCGGCGAACTGCAGAACCTCCACGACCAGGTCGACGTCCAGCCCTTCGCTCTCTTCGAGCCCGTGCTCCAGGAGGAGCTGGGACTGGACTGGAAGCGCCGCTTCGACGACATCGAGACGGTCCGCCCGCTCGGGGCGGCCTCGCTGGCCCAGGTCTACCGGGTGACCCTGCCCGGCGGCCGGCCCGCCGTGGTGAAGATCCAGCGGCCCGGGATCCGGGACACCGTCCGCGCGGACATGGCCCTGATGCGCAAGGCGTCCCGGATCGTCGCCCGTACCGCACCCCGCTTCAACGAGGTCATCGACGTCGAGGCGATGCTCGGCTCCATCTTCGACGCGATGGAACCCGAGCTGGACTTCACCGGCGAGGCCCGCAACATGGACGAGGCCCGCGAGAACATCCGTCGCTACCCGTCGCTCTCCGTGCCCCGGGTCGTCCACGCCACCCCCAAGGTGCTGATCCAGTCACTGGCACCCGGCACCTCCGTACGCCATCTCGACCGCCGCTCGTTCAGCGACCGGGAGCGCACGGACATCGGCAAGGACCTGCTGCGCTTCATGTACCGCGGGTACTTCGTCGACCGGATGTTCCACGCCGACCCGCACGCGGGCAACGTCTTCGCACTGCCCGGCGGCCCGGCCACCCTCATCGACTGGGGCATGGTCGGCCGACTCGACCGGCGCACCAGCCTCCAGCTGCTGCCCCTGCTCATGGCCATCGCGCAGAACGACGGCCACGGTCTCGCCCACGCGTGGGCCGACATGGGCCGGGTCACCGCCTGGTCGAACCTGCCCGCGTTCGCCGCCGACATGGCCGCGCTGGTCCCCAAGGTCGCCACCGCCTCCCTGGAGGACATCAACTTCGGGGTGTCCCTGACCACCGTCCTGGAGAAGGCGACGCGGCGGGGCATCGGCTCGGCGCCCGCCATCTCCCTGCTCGGCAAGTCCTTCGCGAACCTGGAGGGTTCGGTGCGCTGTCTCGCGCCGGACATCGCCCTCGCGGAGGTCTTCAAGGCGGAGGCGCGCGGGATCATCCTGGCCCTGATCCGCGAGTACTTCTCCGCGGACCAGGTCGCCCGCAACACGATGGACCTCCTCTCGGCCGCCGCGTCCGCCCCCGAACAGTGGCGCGGGCTGCTCTCCGACGCGGCCAACCGTCAGTTCGCGCTCCAGCTCCACGAGCCGCACACGCCCTCATCGATGGGCGGACAGCGGCCCTGGTCACCCTCGCGCGGGCTCATGGCGCTGGGCGCCGCGGCCCTGTTCCTCGACCGCCGCCGCACGTCCCGCTGACCCACCCCACCATCCGATCCACCCTCGACAACCGCCCCGTCCACAGCCCATGTCAACCGCACGCACAAAGGAATCACCCATGCCCATGCAGCAACACGACGCTCAGCGCGAAGCGGCTCCCGGCGCCCTGGACGGGGTCTCGGAGACCGCCCTGTGGACCGTCCGTATGCGGGCCCATGAATCCGCGCGGGCGGACGCCCTCTTCGACGACCGGCTCGCGGGCGAGTTCCTGAACGCCGCCGGGGCGGCCGGCGCCCCGCCGGGAGCCGGCGTCCTGCAGAAGGTGCTGCCCGACTGGCTGGCCGTCCGCACCCGCTTCTTCGACGACCACCTGCTCGCCACGACCCGGGAGGGACGCGCACAGGTCGTCCTGCTGGGAGCGGGACTCGACACCCGTGCCTTCCGGCTCGACTGGCCCGCCGGAACCCATGTCTTCGAGGTCGACCTGCCGGCCGTTCACACCTTCAAGGCACGGGTCGTCGACGGACGTACGCCGGACACCGCCCGGCGCACCACGGTCGCCGCCGACCTGCTGGGCGACTGGCGCGGCGCGCTGCTCGCCGCCGGATTCGACCCCGGCCGGCCCACCGCCTGGCTGTGCGAGGGGCTGCTCTTCTACCTGGCACCGGAGGCGGTGGAGCGTCTGATCGACACGGTGAGCGCGCTCTCCGCACCGGGCAGCAGCCTCGGCGCCGAGTGCCTCAACGCCGACACCGCCGACTCGCCCTTCGTGAAGCCCTGGCTGGAGGCCCTGTCCGGCTTGGGGACACCGTGGGTGTGGCACCTCGCGGACGCGGAGCGCTGGTGGGGCGGCTACGGCTGGCAGGCGCGCGTCGCGGACCTGCTGGCCCTGCCGTACGCCGTCGAGCGGTTCGCCCCGCATCTGGCCGCGTTCTCGGGGGTCGAGAAGGACAGCATGATCCTGGTCACCGCGACGATTCCGGAGGGCGGGGCGACGTCGGCGGGCGGGGCGAGCCCGGACGACGGGACGAGCCCGGTCGGCGGGCGGTGACCGTGGACGGCCACAATCTCTGCCAGACCCCCACCACCTACCGGCTGCTGCGCCTGGAATACCTGCTCGGGCTCCTGGTGGCCGCGGGATTCTTCCTCGCGCACCTGGCCGAGGTGCGCTGGTGGGTCGCCGTCGTCCTGTTCGTCTACGTCGACGTCATCGGCTATCTGCCGGGCGCGCTCGCCTACCACCGCAGTCCCGACCAGCAGGTCTCGCGCGTCTACTACGTGCTCTACAACACCATGCACAGCCTCAGCGTGCAGGGCGCGGTCCTCGGCGCCTGGGTCCTGGCGTACGGCTGGGAGTGGGCGCTGCTGGTCCTGCCCATCCATCTCTTCGGGGACCGGGCGCTGTTCGGCAACTTCGCCAAGTCGTTCACGGTGTCCTTCGAGCCGGTTCCGCACCCTGCAGTCCAGGGCCCGCTGCGGGACTTCGCCACCGTCCCCTGGCACCAGGCGGCGGTACGGTGAGCGCCGCACAGGCGCCGGCCGACACGGAGGCGTACGAGATGCTGCGCCGGTACGGCAGTCACAGCAGCGCCTTCCTCGCGATGAACAGCGGGAACCGCCGCTTCCGCACGGACGGTGTCGACGGCTTCGTCCCGTACCGGGAGGCCGGCCGACGGCACCTGTTCCAACTGGGCGGGCCCGTATGCGCGGTGGAGGACCGGCCGAGCCTGCTGAGCGCGCTGCTCGCACGGACCGGCAGTGAGCGACGCCGGGTCGCCGCGGTCCAACTCTCCCGCCCGCAGGCCGAACTGCACGCCGGACACGGCTTCGTCGTCAACCAGTTCGGCGCCTCCTTCAGCATCGCGCTCGACGGATACAGCCTCGGCGGACAGCGCATGGTCAAGGTGCGCAACATGGTCAACCGGGCCCGCAGAGAAGGAGTTTCGGTCGCCGAGGTGCCCGCCGAGGAACGGGACGGCGCGAAGGTCACCACGGCCCTCGACGCCGTGGACGCCGCCTGGCTGCGCGCCAAGGGCCGACACGTCAAGGAACTCGAGTTCCTGATCGGCGAACGCGGCGGCCCCGGCGCACCGCACCGGCGCCTGTTCACCGCCGTCCACGAGGGACGGACGGTCGGCTACGTGTCGTACTCACCGGTCTTCGGTGAACACGCCGGCTGGCTGTACGACCTCACACGGCGGCTCCCGGACGCACCGCCCGGCACGGTGGAGCTGCTGTTCGCCACCGCCCTGCGCCAGTTCCAGGACGAGGGCTGCGGCTGGCTGCACCTCGGCTTCACCCCGTTCGTCCAGCTCGGCCCGGACACGGCCGGGCCCGGACCGACCAGCGCCTTCCTGCACCGCTGCGTGGAGGTGCTGGCGGCCAAGGGGCGCGCCATCTATCCGGCGGCCGCCCAGGAGTCCTTCAAGCTCAAATGGCGCCCACAGCTCATCGAACCGGAGTACCTGGCCTTCCAGGGCCGGGTGAGCCCCGGCGCCGTCTGGCAGCTGATGCGCCTCACCAAGTCGGTCTGACCCGCTCCAGGGTCCCGGCCGTCCGCATGACTCAGAAAGGCTGAAATGACCACATCCATCGAGAAGTTCCCGGTGGAGGCCGACCGGCACCGCGCCCCGGGTCTCCTGGAAGGCGCGCTGCGCACCGAACTGACACCGGAGGGCTGCGACCTCGGCTACTGGTTCCGGGCCGTACCGGAAGGCACCCTCGGCGGCGATCCCCTGGGCCGCTCCCCGGACGTGCCGGTGCCCGACCACATGATGGTGGACGGGCCGCTGCGCCAGGCCGTCATGCAGGAGCTCGCCTTCCGCTCGATGGCGGAGGAGAAGGCGGCCCGCGCCATCTCCTTCCTCGTCGCGTACGCCCCCGACCTCTCCGGGATGGACTTCTACACCTCCCAGCTGATGGACGAGGCCCGCCACGCCTACGCCTTCCGTGGCCACCTGCTCGAACTGGGCGTACCTCAGGGCGAGTTGGCGGCCAACATGGAGTCGCTCGCCGGGGTCGACCGGGACGCCGTCCTGAACCCCCTGGAGGAGTTCGGGCTCGCCGTCATGGAGAAGGAACGCGACTACATCGGTGGCGTGATCACCCTCACCGTCCTGGTGGAGGGGGTCCTCGCGCCCACGGCCGAGCTGAGCGAGCGCAAATGGCGGCCCTTCGACGCGCCCGCCGCCGAGATCGAACGCGCCGCGGGCATCGACGAGATCCGGCATCTGTCCGTGGGCACCACGATCGTCCGCCGCCATGTCCGGCAACACCCCGAGGACCTGGAGCGGATCGGCGAACTCGTCGCGCGCGGGATGCGGTTGTGGTCCGAACTCCCGGTGCAGCAGATGACCTTCCGCCGCGAACAGCTCTATCAGCAGGGGCTGGACCAGCACCGCGACCTCGCCGGCGACTACGAGCTGTGGCCGGGCCGCCGCCTGGTCGACACCACAGCCGAGGAACGGATGCTCGCCGCCGCGGAATGGTCGCGCGTCACCCAGGAAGCGCGCCTCACCGACATGGGCCTGACCTCGTGAACAGGCCACGCACACCCGCCCGCATCGCGGGCGTCCCACAACGGAAGGGTCGGTGGCACACCGATGACCGACAGCCAGGCAGTCAACTCCTCACCGCATGAACCGGCCGCGCAGGACGAGGACTTCCGCGAACTGACCCGGCGCGTCCAGGCCGCCGGGCTCATGCGGCCCCGCACGGGTCAGTACGTGACCGGGATCGCGGTGGTCTGGTTGATGAACGCCCTCGGCTGGGCCGCGCTGGCCTTCTCCGACGGCACCTGGTGGAAGGTGGTCCTGGCCGCGGTCTGGCTCGCCGTCTGGCACGAACAGCTCGCCTTCCTCGTCCACGACGCGGGACACCGTCAGATCACCCGGTCCCGCAGGTTCATCCAGGCCCTCGGCCTGGTCCACGGCAACCTGATGCTCGGGGTCTGCTTCGGCTGGTGGGTGCAGCACCACAACCGGCACCACAACCACCCCAATCATCTGGAGCTCGACCCCGACATCCTGCGGCGCGTGGCCATCTTCGCGCCCGAACAGGCCCAGGACCGCAAGGGATTCGCTCGCTTCCTCGCAGCCAACCAGCGCTATCTGTTCTTCCCGCTGCTGGGCCTCGAAGCCCTGGTGCTGCGTATCGCCGGCGTCATCGCCCTGCGCCGCCGGGCACTGCGCAAGCCCCTCCTGGAGGGCGGCCTGATGGTGCTGCACGCGGTGCTGTTCTTCGGTGCGCTGTTCGTGCTCCTGCCCTGGCCGTCGGTCCTGCTCTTCCTCGCCGTCCATCAGGTCCTCCTCGGCTATCTGCTCGGCCTCGCCTTCGCCGTCAACCACAAGGGCCTGCCGACCCGCGTGGGCAAGGAGTGGAGCTGGCTGGAGCGCCAGGTCCTCACCTCGCGCACCCTGCCCACCGGGTACATCGGCGACTTCTTCTACGGCGGCCTCAACTACCAGATCGAGCACCACCTCTTCCCCGGCATGCCCAGGGCGGCGCTGCGCCGCGCCTATCCGCTCGTCAAGCAGTTCTGCGTCGAGCGGGAGATCCCGTACGTCGAGACGGGCGTCCTGGAGTCGTACCGCGACCTCGCGGAGCATCTCGGCTCCGCGAGCGAAGTTCTCCGTGGCACCACGGCCACGGCCTGAAGGAAAGGAAACCCGACACAATGACGTTCTCAGCAATGGCGAAATCGAAGCTGTCCCCGCTGTCCCGCCTCGGCAGGAGGTCGGTGCTGGCCGCCGCCCTCCTCGCGGGCACGGCCCTGTCCGCCCCCGCGGCCCAGGCCGAATCGGCCGCGGTACGGGCCGCACCGGTCCCCGACCTCGTGTGCCGCCTCGACGCCGAGTTGAACTTCAGTCCGCCGCTGGGCGTGCGGGTCAAGGAAGCCGAGATCTCCGGGCACGTCGGGTACCTGGACTGCCACTCGCCAACCGGGCGGGCGCCGCAGCTGACCGACGTCGTCTGGGACATCGAAGGCATCGGGAGATTCGGTGCGCTGCCGCCGACCTTCTCGGTGGAGGGCAACGACACGGGTACCTGGAACACCGGCGAGGTCGGCGGCCTCTACTACAAGGGCGACCTCAAGAACGGAAGCCCCGTACCCGACCGTACCGTCACGAGCGGCCCGCTCGCCGGCGACCAGATCAACGGTCTGCAGATTCCCAAGCCCCGTTTCGACAAGATCGACCCGAACGGTGTCGCGGGCTTCGACGTCTTCGGCCAGGTGTGTCTGTGGCCCGGTGAGAAGGGCCGCTGCACGGCGTTCTGAGCCGACCACGCGAAGGAGGGGGTGGTGCGGGCCGACCGGGCCCGCACCACCCCCTCCCTTTCGTCCCTTCCCTCGGTCCCGTACGGGTGCTTCGTCTTCGTACGGGACTCAGTCGGCCAGCGCCTTGAGTGTCTCGCGCACCACGATCGGGTCGTACGGCATGGCCAGGTGGGTGGTCCGGTTCTTCGGGGCGAGGAGCTGAAGGCAGGTGTTGGTGACCGGGTGTTCCGGCCGGGTGGGCTTCAGCTGCTGGGCCTCCGGAGGCTGGACCAGCTCGTCCCGGGTCGACCAGATGACGGCGTAGTCGACCCCGTCCACCGTGTCGCCCGGAGCCACCAGCTCACCCACGAACTCCGAGTCGTGCAGCAGCTGGGTGAAGGCCGGGCTGATCCGGAAGAGCACCTGGTCCTCCACGACCGCCTGTACGCCCGGGACTTGGCGGACCAGCTTCGTCAGGCCCGCCACCTCGACCCCGTGGTTGCTGGGCGCGATCCCGACGACACGGCGCACCTTCCCGGTCCCACCGAGGTACTTGAGGTAGTAGTGCGGGAGCATCCCGCCCTGCGAGTGGCCCACGAGGTCCACCTTCGACGCCTTGGTGTCCACCAGCACCCGGTCCACGAAGTCCGCGAGCTCCTGGGAGGACTTCCGCATGTCGCCGAGACCGTACAGGCGGGGGAGCGTGGGCAGTTCCCCGTAGTTGAGGCGGAAGATACGGTGCCCTGCCGTCCTGAGCGCGGGTGCCAGCTTCCGCCAGACGGACTCCCGGTCGCCGAGCGTGCCGTGCACGAGGACGACCGGGTGAGGACGCTCCGGCGTCGGGGGCAGGCCCCAGTCGTCCGTCTCGGGGTCGCCGTCGAGCCCGGCGACCAGCCGGTGCGCGGTGGACTGGGTGTTGCCGGCCAGCCGCTCGGGCGTCCTGAGCAGTTCGGTCGCGGCGCTCTCGGAGTTCACGCCGGGAATGCGGGGCAGGGACATGGGGCCTCCTTGGCCTCGGTTGTGTGTGCGGTGGTCGTGGATACGAGGGAGGCCCGGCCGGGGCGAACCCCGGCCGGGCCTCCGTCCTGACTGCTGGTGGGCTCAGTCGGTGGTCGCCGCGGGCAGTGCGTGGAACGCCCGGTCGTGCCAGAGCAGCGGCCGTCCGCCGTTCACCTCCACCGCCATCACCCGTCCGACGACGGCGTGGTGATCCCCGTACGGTCGTACGTCCTCGACCAGGCACACCGACCACGCGAGCGCGTCGGCGAGGACCGGCAGGCCGAGCACCCGGCGCACCGGGCTGCCCTCGAACCGCCTGGCGGGCGGCACGGAGGAGTCGGCGAAGAGTTCCGCGACCGCTCTCTGATGGTCTGTCAACAGGCTCACGGCGAACGCACCTTGCTCGCGCAGGGCAGTGAGCGTGCGGGAACTGCCGCGCAGACACGCGAGGATCAGCGGCGGCCGCGCCGACAGGGAGGTCAGCGCGGAGACCGTCATCCCGGTCGGGCCCGCCCCGTCCAGCGCCGTGACGACCGTGACGCCGGCCGTCAGCTTGGCGTAGAGACCGAGACAGCGGACCGTGTCGGGGCCGGGCTCGTCCCGCAGGGGGTCCCAGCCCGCGGCGGACGGGCGGTCGGGACGGGACCGGCGGGGCACGAGGGTGAGGTCAGCCATGCGCGGGGGCGACGCTGTCGGCGAGTTGGGCCGGGGTGGGCGAGACCCTGCCGAGCAGCCCGCGCAGGATGCGCTCGATATTGCTGCGCAGCGTCGAGTCGGCGACGGGGTCGAGGAGTTCCGCCAGCGTGGGGATCCCCAGGTCGAAGACGGCGTCGAAGGTCACCGCCGTACCGTCCTCGCCGGACGCGCACCGCCAGGTGCCCTCGAACAGCTCGAAGTCACCCGTGAGCTGGGTGAAGCCGATGGTCCGCGTCTTCGGGAAGAACGCGTCCCGTTCCGACCAGCGCATCAGACCGTTCCTGAAGCGCACGGTCCAGTCCGACACCACCGTGCCGTCGTCATGGGGTGGATGGACCACGACCTGGCGGACGGTCTCGGTGACTTCGGGATACCGGCGGAAATCACGGATCCGCTGGTAGGCGGTCTCGGGGTCGACGTCGTGGGCGATCAGCCGTACGGTCACGTGACGCATGGGAGGTGTTGCCTTTCCACGGTAGGGACGGGTCGGCGGTGGCGGACGGGTCAGCCGATGTGGGTCGCGACGACGCGCAGTGCCTCGGTCAGGGCGGTGAGGAACAGCCGTTCCTCCTCCTCGCCGACGATCGCGGGCGGTGTCAGCCGCAGCACCCGGGTGGCGTTGAGGGAGTGGTTCACGAGGACGCCGCGCCCGACCAGCTCGAGGATCAGTTCACCCACGGCCTGCTCCTCGGTGAACTCCAGGCCGATCAGCAGCCCCCGCCCGCGGACCTCGCGTACCAGGCCGCCGGTGTACGGGGCGCAGGCGGACCGGACGCCCGCGAGCAGCCGCTCGCCCAGAGCCTTGGCACGCGGCACGACGCCCTCCCGGTCCAGGGCCTCGACCGCGGCGAGCGCGGCGGCGCAGGCGATCGGGGAGGCCGCGAAGGTGGAGGTGTGCAGATAGGGGTCGCGGGAGAACGGCCCGTAGGCCGCCGCGGTCGCGACCATCGCCGCGACGGGCACGACACCGCCGCTGAGTCCCTTGCCGACGAGCAGTACGTCGGGCTGTGGGGGCAGGCCGCTCTCGGCGTCGGCGTCCATGCCCCACCACGAACCCAGTCGGCCCAGGCCCGTCTGGATCTCGTCGACGATCAGGAAGGCCCCGTACGTCCGGCACAGCCGGCTCACCTCCGCCAGATGGCCCGGCGGTGGGATGCGTACGCCGCCCTCGCCCTGCACCGGCTCGACGATCACGCAGGCCCGGCGGCCGAGTTCGGCGAGCGTGGCTTCCAGCGCGGCCGTGTCCGCGTACGGGATCGCCGTGCTGTCCGGCAGCAGCGGCTGGAAGGGCTGCTGGTACTTCGGGTTGGCGGTGGCGGTCAGCGCGCCCAGGGTCTTGCCGTGGTAGCCGCCGATGGTGGAGACGAGGGCGGTGTGGCCGTGCGCCCGGGCCAGTTTCAGACCGGCCTCGGTGGCCTCCGCGCCGGAGTTCACGAAGTGGACGTGATCGAGGCCCGGTGGGGTCCGTGCGGCCAGTGCCTCGGCGGCGAGGGCCGCGACGGGCTCCAGGAAGACCCGCCCGGCCAGCGGATGGGTGTCCACCTGGCGGTGCACGGCCGCGGTCACGTGGGGATGCCGGTGACCGAGGATGAAGACCCCGTAACCACCGAAGTCGAGGTAGCGGCGGCCGTCCTCGGTGAACACCCACGCGCCGTCGGACGCCGTCTCCAGCATGCCGCCGAGCACCGTGCCGAGCACGGACCGGCCGGAGGAGAGGTGCTCGCGGTAGAGCCGGGCGATGTGCACACGGTCCGTGGCGAGGTCGGCGACCGGTGTCACGGATCCGGTGTGCGGTGTCACGGTTCCGGTGTCCGGCGTCTCGACGGGGGCGGGGGCCGCGGTCATGAGGCCAGTTCCTGGGTGTGGGTGGCCTGCGAGGGCTGGGACCTCGCCGCCGTGTCCTGCGCGGGCCCCGGACGCAGGCGGGCGCGCATGCCGCCGCGCCCGGTGGACCAGGCGGCCAGGTTGCGGACGAGCGCCCGCCGGAGGTCGTCCTTCGAGAGGGCCGTGCCGCAGTGCGGCGACCCGAGGGACGATTCGAAGGGGAGGGCCCGCTGGAAGACCAGCAGCAGTTCCGCGTACGTCTGGAAGCGGCGGCGCAGCGACTCCGGGAACGTGGGGCCCTCGATCAGCGGCAGCAGCAGCCGGTGCACCGACTCCAGCGGGATGAGCCGAGGCGGATGCGGCCTCGGTCCCCACTGGTCGGCGAACTCCAGGCAGGTGTCCACCACCTCACGCTGGAGCAGCGCCTCGGTGCCGGCCGTCAGCCAGTACTCGCCGCCCGTGACACCCGCCCTCACCAGGTCACCCACCGCACGCGCGACGATGTCCTGGGGCACCATGTCGATCCGTGCGTCCGGCGCTCCCGGCAGCACCGGCACCTGCCCCTTCACGATGGCGCCCAGTGCCCGCGTCAGCCCCTGCATCCCGGCGATCCGACCGGTGACGGAGTCACCCATCACCACCGACGGGCGCATGATCACGCCCTGCACCGGGGCGTCGCGCACGACCTGTTCGGCCGCCGTCTTGGAGGCGAGGTACGCGGCGGCACCCGGGAAGCGCTCCTGCTCCTCCGGCGCCAGCGGGTTGGCGACGAAGGCGGTGCTCATGTGGAAGAACGGAGCCTCGGCACGGGTGGCGAGGTCGAGCATCGCAAGGGTGCCGTCGAGGTTGGCCCGCCGGATCTGGTCCGGCTCCGCCTTCCAGTTGGTGGCCGCGGCGGAGTGCACCACCAGGTCCACTTCGGCGATGAGCTGGGTGAAGTCCGCCTGGGCCAGGCCGAGTCCGGGTTGCAGCAGATCGGCGCGGACCTCACGGACCCGGTGGTCGTTCACCGGCGTGCGATGGCGCAGGCAGACGATTCCGAAATCCGGCGACAGCTCCTCGATCAGGGCTCTGCCGAGTACCCCGGCGCCGCCGGTGAGCAGAATCGTGGGGCGTTTCGCGGACGGTTGCGGGCTGGTCGGAGCGCTGGGCCGGGGCCGGGACGGAGGCATGGCGGTGATCCCCTCGGTCGGGTGAGCGTAGGTCCTGCCGGACGGACGGGCGGGCGGGTGTCCGGGCGGGTGGGTGTTCGGGTGCTGGTGTTTTGCGCGCGCGGGGCGCCCATGAGCTCGGTTCTTGTTGTTCGGCGGCGACTGCGGGTTGTCTGTGGCTGGTCGCGCCGTTCCTCGCGCCCCCTTCGGGGCGCTCGAGCGTGCCGGGGTTACGCGATGGTCAGCGGCTCGCCGACGAGGTACGCGGACAGTGGGCTGGTCATCCGTGAGCGCGACGGCGGGTGCAGGGCGAGGCCGTTGGCGCAGGCGGCGAGGTATCCGACCTCGTCCGAGGTCATGAAGTTGAGCCCGCCGAGCAGTTCGACGGACCGGGGCACGATCCGCGCGAGGGCGTCCTGCACGGTGTAGCGCGCGTAGAGCGAGTCGGCGAGCGCGGACTCGTCGGGCGCGTCCGCGTCCACCCGGCGGGCGAGGCCCTCGACGGCCGCCGTCGCGCCCTCGATCTCCACCAGCAGCCGGACCCGCTCGGCGTCGGGCACCCGGTCGTTGAGCAGCACCCGCTCGACGAGGGCGCTCGCGGCGCCGAGGTAGCTGCCGGTCATCAGCAGCTCGAACCAGACGAGGCCAGCGGTCTGCACCGCGTCGAGACGGGCCCCGGCCGGCGAGGCCGTGCGCACCAGGAGCTCCGGCGGGACCAGTACGTTGTCCAGCGTCACCTGGTCGCTCTCGGCGCCCGCCAGGAAGGTGCTCGACCAGAAGCCGCTGACGCTCAGCCCCTCGCTCTCGGCGGGAACCAGCGCCACGGCCAGTTCCTCTCCTTCGCCCTCCTCGCACGGCACCACCACGCTCGCGGTGAGCAGATCCATGGAACGGGCGAGGCTGCACGGCCGTTTCACGCCGGTGATCCGCACCCCTTCGGGCGTCACCGTGGCGGACATGGAGGGCGACAGGATGCCGGCGCCGCTGCGTCCTTCGGCGAAGCCGGACGCCATCAGCTGGTTCTCGGACGCGACGCCCTGGACGAGCATCCACTCCAGCCCCTCGCCGGAGTCGCTCAGCCCGACCAGCGTGGCCATCGAGAAGTGGTGCATCGTCGTCGCCACCGCGAGCGAGGGCGAACGGCTGCCCAGCGCGCGCTGCACCCGCAGGGTCTCCAACGCGGTGGCACCCCGGCCCTGGAGGGCGGTCGGGGCCAGCAGACCCGGCCCGCCCGCCTCCCGGAACAACCCGATGCCGGGGCTCTTCGGCCCCTCCAGTGTCATCAGCGGTACGGCCCTCAGACTCTCGTCGAGGCCGGGCAGCAGTTTGGCGAGGGCCGCGCGCTCACGCTCCAGGAATCTCATGTCGTCCCCTGCTCCTTGATCCTCAGGTGTCGCCGGCAGCGTCGTTTCTGTTTACGCGCGAACCGGCGGAACCCCTCGGGGCAAAAAGGATGTTGGAACGTTCGACGGTCAGTGATTCGGCTGCCGGGCCGAGTCCCGTACGACGACGAGGCGGGTGGGTCTGGCCTGGGTCAGTTCCACCCAGCGGGCGAGTTCCTGCTCGTGCGAACCGCTGCGTGTCGCCCGCGCCACGACGGTCGCCGCAGCGTCGTCGGGGCGGCCGTCGCGGGTCAGGAGACTGAGCGGCCAGGTGGGTTCGGAGGGCTCCTGACCGTCGAACGGATGCCAGTCCCACGGCGCGTCGAACCGCCAGGCACGTCCCGCGGCGTCCGCGACCTCATCACCCGCCACGAGGCAGGCGTACGGGCGAAACAGCAGGTCGAGGGTGATCGGGATCCCGTCGTCGGGGGCGATCCCGTAACCCTGCCACTCCAGGTCGGGATCGTGCGACTGCCCCGTGCGCAGCACCATCACCTGCGTTCCCAGACGAGGGAGACGTCCTGTCTCCAGCGGTGGATCCATCCGTTCGACGCTCATCACATGCACCACCGTGGGAGGGATGCCGACCTTGCACACCGCGCCGACCTCGAGGTGCCGGGGCGGCGGCTCGGTGCGGAACAGCTCCAAGTCCCAGTCGTACGAGGCCGGATCGCCGGCCAGGGACACCTGGCCGTTCCACTCGATCCAGTCGCACTCCGGGTCCACCTCCCACCACGGCCACTCGACGACCACTTCCTGCCGGGTGAGACGGGTGACCCGTGCGTCGGTGTACGGGCACGAGACCAACAGGACATCGCCCACACGGTGATCCGCTCCCACAGCCCGCCCCCCGCTTCCCCGGTCGCCACCGCCCGCACGGTACAAGCTCAAGGTCATCGGCGGTCTACCGGGTGGGGTGGTCGTGGAGGCCGGCTGCACCGCGGGTTCCTTCAGGCCTCAGCCCGTCGGCGGGGAACAGGAGTTGATCCTGGTCCCCGCCGAGTGGGTCGGCCCGCCCGTGCGGCGGGCCGGGACGTGGGCGTGATGGCCGAGTGCCTCAGGAACGGGGGGACTTGAAACCGACCGCGCCGTACAGGGGGACGGGCGCGTCGCCGATCTCGTCCTCGTCCAGCGCGAGCTCGGGATGCCACTTCGACAGCGACACCACCCCGGGGTCGACGAGGTCGAGTCCCTGGAAGAAGCGGCTGACCTCGGTGTGCGAGCGGGCCACGAGGGTCACGCCGCCCGCCGCGTACGCCGCGATCCCGGTCGCGACCGTCACGGGGTCGTAGTCGCCGGTCAGCGCGGACAGGACCAGACAGCTGCCCGGCGCCAGCGCGTCGACCAGGGTGTCCACCAGGTCGTACGCGCCGTCCTCCTCGGCGACGAAGTGCATCAGCGCGATCAGCGACAGCGCGACGGGCCGGTCGAAGTCGAGGACCTGGGCGGCCTGTTCGAGTATCTTCCCCGGTTCCCGCGCGTCGGCCTGGATGTACTCCGTCACACCCTCGGGGGTGCCGCGCAACAGGGCCTCGGCGTGGGCGAGGACGATCGGGTCGTTGTCCACGTAGACGACCCGCGCGTCCGGGACGGCGGCCTGGGCGATCTGGTGGAGGTTCGGCTCCGTGGGGATGCCGGTGCCGATGTCGAGGAACTGGCGGATGCCGGTCTCCCGGACCAGCCAGCGGGTGGCGCGCTGCATGAACCAGCGGTTGCTGCGGGCCGAGCGGGGGGCGCTCGCGTCCGTGGACATGATCCGCCGCCCGAGCTCCTCGTCGACCGGGTAGTTGTCCTTGCCGCCGAGGAACCAGTCGTACATCCGTGCCGGGTGCGGCCTGCTGGTGTCGATCCGCTGGGCGGAAGGCCCGGTCGCGGTCATGCGGCACTCCTCTGCTCACGCTCGTGTTGATGTTCGAGCAGTCTGCCACGGGAGTTGGGCCGGGCGGGGCATTCTCCGAGGCCCCGACCCACGGGGTCATCCGTCGCCGCAGGGGTCACCTGGCGAGACGGTCCTTACGCCGGGACATGCGTGCGCCTAGCATCGGTTCCCGCATGAACACGATGACGCTCTGGCACATATCCATCGGGGAGTTCGCCGCGCTCGCCGCCGCGGCCCTGCTCGTCGGCTTCTCGAAGACCGCCGTGAGCGGTGCCAACACGGTCAGCCTGGCGATTTTCGCCGCCGTGCTGCCCGCCCGCGCCTCGACCGGCGTGCTCCTGCCCCTCCTCATCGTCGGGGACGTGCTCGCCGTGCTCACCTACCGGCGGCACGCCCACTGGCCCACGCTGTGGCGGCTGTTCCCGGCGGTCGCCGCGGGCGTCGTGTTCGGCACGCTGTTCCTGGTGTGGGCCGACGACGGGATGGTACGGACTTCCATCGGCGCGATCCTGCTGCTGATGGCGGCGGTGACGATGTGGCGCCGCCGGGCCGCCGCCCAGGACGAGGAACCCGACTCGGTCTCGACCCGGGCCGGCCGGGTCAAGGCCCGCTCGTACGGCGTCCTCGGCGGCTTCACCACGATGGTCGCCAACGCGGGCGGCCCGGTGATGTCGATGTACCTCCTGTCGGCCGGCTTCCGCAAACTCGGCTTCCTGGGGACCTCGGCCTTCTTCTTCCTGATCGTGAACGTCTCCAAGGTGCCCTTCAGCGTGGGCCTCGGTCTCATCGACTGGCATTCGCTGCTCCTGGACGCGGCACTCGCGATCTTCGTCGTACCGGGGGCGTTCCTCGGGAAATGGGCCGTGCACCGCATCAACCAGATCCTGTTCGAGCGGCTGGTCATCGCGGCGACGGTGGTGGGCGGGGTGCAGCTCCTGCTGCGCTGACCACCTCGTAGGCTCGACGCCATGTCCCCCCACGTCCTGGTCCTCGGCGGTACCACCGAGGCACGCCGACTCGCCGCCGAACTGGCGGCCCGCCCCGGTGTCCGCGTGACGACGTCCCTGGCGGGACGCGTCTCCCGGCCGGGAGCGCTCGACGGGGACGTCCGCGTCGGGGGCTTCGGCGGGGCGGACGGGCTGGTGCGGTGGCTGCGCGAGCACCGGGTGGACGCCGTGGTCGACGCCACCCACCCGTTCGCCGCCGCGATCACGGCGAACGCGGCGCGTGCCGCCGCGGCCACGGGAATCCCGGCCGTGGTGCTGCGCCGCCCCGGCTGGACCCCCGGCCCCGACGACCGCTGGCACTGGGTCGGCTCCCTCCCCGAGGCCGCCGCGCTCCTCCCGTCCCTGGGCCGGCGTGTCTTCCTCACCACGGGCCGCCTGGGCCTTGCGGCCTTCGCCCACCTCTCCGAGCTCCACTTCCTCGTCCGTACGGTGGAACCCCCCGAGCCGCCGATGCCCCAGGACATGGAAGTGCTGCTCACCCGGGGACCCTTCACACCGGACGACGAGCAGGCCCTGCTGCGCGCGCACCGGGTCGACGTGCTGGTGACCAAGGACAGCGGAGGAGAGGCGACAGCCGCCAAACTGACCGCCGCACGCGACCTCGCCCTCCCCGTGGTCGTCGTACGCCGCCCCCCGCTCCCGGCGGACGTGACCACCGCGCCGGACGTGCCGTCGGCCCTGGCCCTGCTGGACCTCGGCCCTCGATGACGGAGGGGCCGGTCAGCTCGCCTCGCCGGACAGGGCCTAGCCGCGCGGGTGTCTGCGCAGCAGATACGTGTCCATGATCCAGCCCTTGCGATCCCGTGCCTCGGCCCGCAGTCGCTCGATGCGCGGGGCCGTCTCGGCGATCGGACCGGAGGCCAGGATCTCGTCGGGCGTACCGATGTAGGCGCCCCAGTAGATGTCGATGTCCTCGTCGGCGTACTGCCGGAAGGTCTGATGGGCGTCGAGCATCACGACCACGTCGTCGACCCCCTCGGGGAAGCCCTCCGCGAGCCGCCGCCCCGTGGTGATCTGGACGGGACGGGCCACCCGGTTCAGCCCGGTCCGATGGCGGGCGACCAGCGCGGAGACGCTGCTGATGCCGGGCACGACCTCGTACGTGAACGCCACCGCGCCCCGCTCCAGGATCTCCTCCAGGATCCCGAGCGTGCTGTCGTACAGCGCGGGATCCCCCCAGACCAGGAACGCGCCGCTCTCGTCCTCGCCCAGCTCCTGCGTGATCAGCCGCTGGTAGATGTCGGCGCGGGCACTGCGCCAGTCCCCGACGGCGGGGGAGTAGGCGGCGCCCCCGGCGGCCCGGTCGCGGTCGGGGTCGCGCGCCTCGACCAGGCGATAGGACCCCGCAGGTATGTGCGCGTCGAGGATGTCACGGCGCAGCTGGACGAGGTCCGACTTCACCTCGCCCTTGTCCAGGATGAAGAACACGTCCGTGCTCCTCAGCGCCTTGACCGCCTGCAAGGTGAGCTGGTCGGGGTCGCCCGCGCCGATGCCGATGACATGAATCTTTCGCACACCCCGAGTCTGCCGCACGCCACTGACAGCGGACGCACCGCACCGGGGTGACGCCGCACGCACCGCGCCGATCGGCGCCGCCGCACCCGTGAGCACCGGCGGCCCCGCACTCACCCCTCCCGGCGGCTCCGCATCGTCAGTCCCGGCGCCCCCGCAGCCGGGGCGCCCACGTCACCGCGCTGATCGCGGCGCCCTCGCGTTCCACGACCGTCGCCAGCTCGCGTGCCCAGGAGGCGAGTTCGGCGAGGTCCAGGTCATGAGGGCGGCCCCGGCCGTCCGCCCCCGCCGCCCACTCCTCGACCGCCCCGGCCCCGCGCCGCAGCAGCCGGGCACCGCCCGCCGTGTTCCCACGGGCCGCGTGGGTGAGCCCCACCGCGAGCTGGGCCAGCCCCCGCCAGAGTGTGCGCTCACCCTCGGGGCCCGACTTCCAGGCGTCCTCGAAGACCTCGTGCGCGTGGAACGGCTTCCCCGCGTCGAGCAGCGCCTGCGCCTCGGTGACCGTCTCCTCGGGGCTGCGGACGACTCCTTCCGGCTGCCGCTCGACGCCGTCGGCGCCGTACGGCAGCGGCCGTCCCAGTCCGTCCCGCGGCCGGGCGTTGTGCGCCCGCCCCGTCGTGTCCCGATCCCGCCCGTCGCCCCGCCGACCTCCGGATGTTGCGTTCATGCCCCGATTGTCGCGCGCTCCGCGCCTTCTTCGGAGCAGCCCCCGACGTGGGGTAAAGTTCTGTTCGCACGATCACGCGGAACACCGCGGGTGAACGCACCGGGACGTGGCGCAGCTTGGTAGCGCACTTGACTGGGGGTCAAGGGGTCGCAGGTTCAAATCCTGTCGTCCCGACTGGAGACGGTCGCAGATCAGGGCCGGTTTCGGAGGAATCCGAAACCGGCCCTTGATCATTCTTGGGGACCAGTTGGGGACCGGCGCCCTTGACCGGGGTCAGCGGGTCACGACGATCGGGCTCGGCAGTGAGCGCGGTGCACGCAGGACGCTGAGGTGGGCGGAGAGCGCTGCCCCGACGGCCGTGATCTTGTGTACGTCCGGGTGCAGGTAGCGCTGGGTGGTGGTCAGGGAGCCGTGGCCGGCGATGCATCGCAGGACGTGTACCTGGACTCCGGCGTCGCCGAACCAGGTCAGTCCGGTGTGCCGGAGGTCGTGGCGGCGTAGGTGCTCGTAGCCGAGCTTGGTGACCACGTCGTCCCAGTGTGTGGCGTCGCGTAGGACGGCGGTGGAGATGCGTCCGCCGCGCGGGCCGGTGAACAGGCGGGCGTCGGGATTCGGGCCGGCGGACAGGATGCGCTGGGCGACGAGGGGGCGGATCTCATCGACGATGGGAACCTTGCGGGCCCGCTTGTCCTTGGTGCCCTTGTCGGTCAGTCCGCAGGGCGCGGGTGTGGTCTGGCGTCGCACGGTCCAGATCCACTGGGTGGTGTCGATGTCTCCGACGCGGCAGCCTGAGACCTCGCCGATCCGTGCGGCAGTGCACGCGGCGAAGACGACCACGTCTCCCCAGCCTCGGTACTGGTCGTGGGAGGCGGCCACGAGCGCGTCGGCCAGTGCGAGGAGGGTCTCCCAGTCGGGCAGGGCCAGCGCGCGTGGGTTGAGGAGTTCGTCCTCGGCCTGCTTGTAGAGCTTCTGCCAGCGGGTCACCCAGGCGGGGTTGACCTTGATGATGCCGTCACGTACTGCCTGCTCCATGACGCGGACCAGGACGGCGATGGTGTTCTTCACCGTGGAGCGGCTGTGCTCGTCGGCGATCCAGTTCTGCCCGGTGCGGTCGACGACACCATTGGTGATCATCCGCACCGGGCGGTGGCCCAGGGCGGGGACCACACGCATCCGCCACCCCGACAGGTAGGGGGCCAGCGTTTTCAACTCCAGGCCGCGCAGGGCGAGGTCCATGTTCGCTTCGCCGTATTCGGCGAGCTTCATGGTGGCCAGCGACGGGCTCAGGCCGGCCTGTGCGGCCTCGATGATGGCCTGGAGCCATTCCTGGGTCTCTTCTTCGCTGTCCTTTCCCTCGGACAGTGACTGGCGGCGCTTGCTGGTTGGATCGGTCCACCGGACACGCGCCCTATACGGAGTGGGGCGATCAGGACGGTACTCGATATCGGTCGAGAGCCGGACACCGGCAGGAACGTTGGTCTTATCGGCCATTGAGTCCCTTGGTCGGGACGGTACGTCGGTGGCGCAGCCATTCCTCGACGTCAAGGACGCTGCACATGGCGACGCGTTCCGAGACCGTGACGAAAGGCGGCCCCTGTGGAGGCTGGGCGGTGCGCCAGCTGCGCAGGGTTGAGGCGTCCACTCTCAGGCAGGCAGCGAGGTCACTGGTTGAATACCAGGAGCTGGTGAGGAGAGGCGCTCGGCTATCAGGTGAGACGGCATGATGGTGAGCAGCTGCAGGGTCCGCTGCGGCCTCCTTATCGCGATGCGGTTCGGCGTTGGCAATGGTTGCTATTGGTTCATTGGGCAAGTGCGGCTATTCTCCGGGGAGTACGGAACACTAGACGGATCTGCGGAAGAGTCCAGAGACGGACAGCACAGTTCGCGAACGGAGAACGCGCGGCGAATTTCCGACAGAGCGGCGACGCGCCTTCACCATCGCTTTGATTTGTGGTTGTGCTCGAGTGCGGACGTTGGCGCATTAATCGTCTCCGGAAACGCCGGTTTGGCTAACCGGTGTTTCCGGGCTATGTTGCCGCCCCGTCGGATGCTACTGAACTTGAATGCGTGATGTCGGGGCTGGCCGCTCGGCCTGAGTCGGCCGTCTCGCGGGCCAATGGGTGTTGCCCGGGCAGTCCGTCGGGAGAGGATCTTCCCGTGAGCCAGCCTCTGCCGCAGCTGCCGAAGCCCGAGTTCGTCTTGATTCCCATCGAGGCCCCACCCGAGGTGCCCGCCCAGATCGCTGTCGCTCTCGGGGAGACTGGCATCCCAGGCGGGTTGATCGGATACGAGTACCGGCCGCTGAGCGAGTCGGTGTACTTCGAGGGGATCGGTGAGCGGGGGCTGGTCGCCATCGCGTCGAGTGGCCTGTTCGGACGCATCGCCGTCGACGTGGCCACTGGTCACGTGGTGCAGATTCCCAAGATCGAGTCAACGACAGCCAGTCACGTGAACCAAGACCTCGGCTCCTTCAACCGATGCGTCGTGGCTGTGATCGCACGCTTCCCGTTCTATGCCGAGGGCGACGAGGAAAGGTGCGAGGAGGTGGCGGAAGAGCTGCGCGGTCTCGTCTCCGGCATCGACGAGACCGCTCTCGTGCACAACGGGTTCTGGGAAACCTTCTGCGACGACGTGGCGATCGGGGACTATGCGGACTGGGATGAGTGATCTGGGACCGGTCCCCGGTTTCACTCAGCCGTCCAGGATCAGGCCGGTGGCAGCGATGCAGCCGTCGACGAGGTCGGGACGCAACCTGGCGCGAACGGGTGCTAAACGCCGAGGACGCTCTCAAGGCCGCCCACGCCGAGATCCTCACCCAGCGCTCCCGCATCGGCGAACTCCTGGGCCAGATAAGGGACTTCGAAGCTGAGTGGACCGAGGAGGCCATCAAGCGGATCACCACCGAGAACACCACCCTCAAGCAACGGGTCCGGCAGCTCACCGCCGACAACCGCACCCTCGACGAACGACTCAAGGCAGCCCGCTCCACTCTCCGCTTCCAGGACCGGCGCATCGCCGACCTCGAAGCTGGCCTCACCACCCCGGGGTCAACGACCTGACCGACCCGCCTCACGGCTCTGTCCCCGTCGCGGTGGACAGAGCCGTGAGGCCAACTTCCTGCCTGCTGGCGATCAGCCTGAAATGATGAAGGTATGGACGCTGTGATCGGTATCAGAGGTGGCGACGAGGTTGGAGAGTTGGCCGCGCTTGTCGGTTGGCTCCGCGCGGAGCGTGAGTTGGAGGGTGCCGTCCAGGTCGTGCGCAGGGAGGTTGCAGAGACGGAGCTCGGCAGCGGGCTTGACGTGCTCACTGTCGCTCTAGGTTCCGGCGGAGTGGCTGTGGCGTTGGCCCAGTCACTGTCCGCGTGGCTGCGCGCCCGGCGTTCAGACGTCAAGGTGACCGTCACCGCCAATGGCCGCACGGTCGAGGTCGATGCTCGGCGCGTCAGCGATCCCATAGCTCTGATCAACCGGGTGCTGGACGGCAACGATGCCCCCGGGAACTGATCGAATCGACCGATCGGGCTCCCGCGCCGTGCTCATCGGCGTCTCCACCTACCAGGATCCAGGGTTCCCGTCCGTGCCTGCCGCAGGAAATAGCCTGCGGGGCGTGCACCGGATGCTCGTCGACGAGGAGTTGGGCGGCTGGCCCGACGACCAGGTCACTCGCATCCTCAATCCCGTCGACTGCCGTCGTGTGATGAGCGATCTGCGCCGCCATGCCCAGAACACCAACGGTGTGCTGCTGCTGTACTTCGTGGGCCACGGCACCGTCACCATGAACGGGGATCTCGTACTCGCCGTCAGCGACACCATCGCCGAGGAACCGGACGTTACCGGACTGGAGTACTCCAAGATCCGAAGCGTTCTGCTCGGAAGCCCGGCCAAGGTTAAAGCCGTTGTGCTGGACTGCTGTTACTCCGGTCGCGCTATTAATGTGCTCGCAGGGGATCGGCAGCACTTGGCCGACATAACCGACGTGCGAGGCACCTATACCCTCACTGCGGCCGACCGCACCGCGCACGCGGGGCAAGCCGACACCTACACCGCGTTCACCGGGGAACTGCTCGACCTGATTGGCGCAGGGGTCGCCGGCGGCCCACCGGTGCTGACCTTCGCGGAACTTTACCCCCACCTGAGGCACAGGCTGATCGCCCGCAACCTGCCGCACCCCAACCAGCGCGGCACGGACACCGCTGACAAATGCCCGGTAGCCAAGAACGCGGCCGGCAACACCCTGACCGCCGGGCCGGCAGCACAGTTGAGCCGTCTCAAAGCACCTGACCATGCCACGCACGTCGAACCCCCGGCACAGAGCAGAAGGCCGGACGAACGGCCGGAATCGCCGTCGACCCGGCGACGAATCCACCGGCGCACCATAGTCCTCGGCACGCTCGCAGTAGGAGTAGTCGGCGCAGCCGCCGGGGCTACGGTGATGCTCTGGCCGGAGTCCGACAAACTTGCCGACGCAGACCCCAGGGCCCTGGCGTTCAGCCCCGACGGCAGGTCACTCGCCGCCGCAAACTACGCTTCCGGTTCGCGGCTGTGGGATGTGGCCACCGGCGACACCATCGCCGTGCTCTCCGATCAAGACGACATGAGCTCTCTGGCGTTCAGCCCCAACGGCAAGACCCTCGCCACCGGTGGTTTCTACGACGTACGCCTGCGGGACGCGCGCACCGGGGTCACCACCGTCAAGCTGAACACCCCTCAAACCGAATCGCTGGTGTTCAGTTTCGACGGCAAGACCCTTGCTACCGGTGGCGAAGGCGGCGTCCGGCTGTGGGATGTGACCGCCGGCCGCACCATCACCACTTTGACCCGGCAGAAGCGCTCCATGAAGTCGGTCGCGCTCAGCCCCAACGGCAAGACGCTCGCGGGCAGCGACACAGACGACGGAAAGGCAGTTGGGTGCTGGCTGTGGGACGTGGCCACCGGCCGCACCACCGTCACCCTCATCAAGGAGCCGACGTACTCGATGGTGTTCAGCCCGGACGGGAAGGCGCTTGCTACCGGAGGTGAAGGCGGCGTCCGACTGTGGGACGTGGCCACCGGCCGCACCATGACCACCTTCATCGGGGGGATCACGTACTCGGTGGTGTTCAGCCCGGACGGGAAGTCGCTTGCTACCGGAGGTGAAGGCGGCGTCCGACTGTGGGACGTGACCACCGGCCGCAGCACTCATACCGTCACCGACCACGTCAGCGACTCGGTGGCGTTCAGCCCCGACGGCAAAGTCCTCGCACGTGGTACGACCTTCCACGGCGTTGATGGCCCTGGCGAAGGCATCTGGCTGTGGAAGCTCCAGTGACACACCCTCGCCCGAGCTGATCTGACCGCCAGGGCTTTCAGCAGCCCCCGCAGCGTCCACCCACCCCAGGGGACGGGCCATCCCATGAGTCCACCCGGACGAGCTACAGCAACGGCTCCGACCCGCCGTCGCGGACATGTAGTCTATGAATGGTCGCAGTTCAGAGCCGGTGTCCGAGCTCCTGCGGTCGGTAAAGTGGAGTACAAGCGCGGCACGGATGTCGGCGTGATCAGCCAGGGCCTGTTCTACCTGGCCTGGCTGATGGACCACCGCGCCGAATTCGAGTACCTGGTCCGCGACCGGCTCGGGGTGATGGCTGCCTCCCAGGTCCTGTGGAGCGGCCCGCGCCTCATCTGCATCGCCGGCGACTTCACCCACTACGACGTTCACGCCGTGCGCGAGCACCGGCGCTCGATCGACCTGGTCCGCTACCGACTCTTCGGCAGCGACCTGCTCGGCCTCGAGACCGTGGCCGCCGTGAGCGGCGGCACGCAGGTGTCCCGCCGGGCACGGCGCCAGTCTGTTGCCCAGGCAGCGGCGGACGTCCAGGGCGAGGCGATGGTGGAGCTGGCGAGCGCGGTGGACGAGGTCCTGCTCGGGCTCGGGGACGGCGTGAACCGCGTCGAGCGCAAGCAGTACCGGGCGTACCAGCGCCTGCGGAACTTCGCCTGCCTCTGCCTGCCGCAGCGCAGCAAGCTGCTGGTCTACCTGAAGGTCGACCCGCAGGACGTCGACCTCGTTCCGGGTTTCACCCGAGACGTGTCCGGTCTCGGTCACCACGGGACGGGTGATCTGGAGGTGCAGCTGCGTACGCCGCGAGACGTGGAGCGGGCGCAGGATCTGTTCCGAGCGAGCTACGCAGGGGCGTGATTGCTTGTCAGCTTGACGTCATGTGGGTCCCGAGAAAGTCGGTGCCCTGCTTCATCCCCGTCGATACGATCTGTCCACCAATTTTAGCTGTCTTGGAGAGGCCGACGTGACGCAGCAGAACGCGGAGGAACGACCAGGCATCGCCGCGGCCATCGTCGTCCACGAGGGGCGCGTGCTCATGGTCCGCCGCCGGGTCAGCGAGGGGCAGCTCTCCTGGCAGTTCCCGGCTGGTGAGGTCGAGCCCGGCGAGGCGCGTGAAGACGCCGCCGTACGGGAGACCCGGGAGGAGACCGGCCTGGACGTGGCCGCCATGAAGCTGCTCGGCGAGCGGGTCCATCCGAAGACTGGCCGGCTGATGTCGTACACGGCCTGCGGGGTGATGGGCGGCACTGCCCACGTAGCCGACACCGACGAGTTGGCCGAACTCGCTTGGGTCGCCCATGGCGAGATCCCGCAGTACGTGCCGTACGGGTTGTTCGAGCCGGTGCAGGAATACCTCGACGCAACCCTGACTGCCTGAGCACTCCCTTCTCAAGGTGGCGGTCTCGTGATCCCGAATGAGTGTGCTGTCGTCGACGGGCGGAGTGGCGGCACTGACCGCCGTCGTCTTTCTCTCCGCCGGGACGTGTCCGGTCTCGGTCACCACGGGACGGGGGATCTGGAAATGCAGCTCCGTACGCCGAGGGACGTGGAGCGGGCGCAGGATCTGTTTCCGGGTGAGCTACGCGGCGTGATCGCTTGCCGGCCCTCTTGGCCGTGCGCGTTTCGCGGCTGGTCTGTGGCCGTCGGGAGATGCCGATCGACGTATGGGGGGTCTTCGATCTTGAGCGGCCTACTCAGGGCCTCTGACGTTTCGTTACGCTCAGCGACGGCGGTTGGTGGCTGCTGCCGGGGCCGCAGGCGCGCTGGGAGTCCAGGGCAGCACACGGCCACGGTCCCTCTCCGTGACTACGGGTGCAGCTTCTCGCCCTTCGCCAGCATCGCTACGTACTTTTCGATCCGGCGCGCCCGGGTCTCGGGCTTCTTGGCGTCTTGGATCCGGTACAGGATCGCGTAGCGGTTCTGCCGGTCCAGCGTCTCGAAGAACCCAGCCGCGGCCGGGGCGGCGGTCAGGGCCGCCGTGAGGTCGTCCGGCACCGTGGCGCTCTTCGCGCCGTCGTAGGCCGCTTCCCAACGGCCGTCTGCCTTGGCGCGGTCGACCTCGGCCTGTCCCGGCGGATGCATCCGGCCCTGCTCGATCAGGGCGGCCACCTTGTCCCGGTTGGCCTTGGACCAATTGCTGCGCGGCTTGCGCGGGGTGAACCGCTGGAGCCACCACTGGTCGTCGAACTTGGCCTTCTGGCCGTCGATCCAGCCGTAGCAGAGTGCCGCGTCGAGCGCCTGGGTGTAGTCCAGCGCGGCGATTCCGGGGCCCTTCTTGCGAAGCTTGAGCCAGATGCCGGGCGAGTCGGCGTGGTTCTCGCCGAGCCATGTCTGGAATGCCTCGGCGGATTCGAATGCGACGATCTCCAAGTCCTGAGTCACCCCAGCAGCGAACCACACCCGGCCGATTGTCATGAGGCATTCGGCACGGTCCCGGGTGCGGGATGCCCGTGGGCCTGCGTGATCATCTCTGTTCTCGACGCAGAACGATCATGCAGGAGCCACGGGCTTGGTCAACGATACGACGTTGCTGCTCGACCTCGACGGGGTGTCCGTCGCGCGGGTTGAGCGGCTGGCCGACGGAAGGCGCCGAGTTCACCTGGTCACGGCCGACGAGACAGCCAGGGCCTGCCCGGCCTGCGGGGTGTTCGCCACCCGGGTTAAGGGCTCGGCGGTGACCCGGCCGGCGATCTCCCTTACGGCGAGAGCGGATTGGAGTTCCGCTGGCACAAGCGCCGCTGGTGGTGCCGCGAGGCCGGCTGCCCTCGCCGGTCCTTCACCGAGCAGATCCCGCAGATCCCGGCCGGTGCCAGGCTGACCGCCCGGCTGCGGGATACGGCCGGGCGCCGCATACGGGATGCCGGCTCCACGGTGATCCAGGCCGCACGGGATCTGCATCTGTCCTGGCCGACCGTGATGGAAGCCTTCCGCACGCAGGCCCGCGACGTCACCGAGGCACCTCTGCCGCAGGTCACAGTCCTGGGCATCGACGAGACCCGCCGCGGACGGCCGAGCTGGGAACAGGATGCGGAGACCGGCAAGTGGCGCCTGACCCGGGACCGGTGGCACACCGGCTTCGTCGACGCCCTCGGCCACAGCGGGCTGCTCGGACAAGTCGACGGCCGCACGGTCGCCGATGTCCTGGTCTGGCTCGCCACCACCAGCCTGGACTGGAGAAGGGGCATCGGCCATGTCGCCATCGACATGTCGGCCACATGCCGCGCCGCGATCCGTATCGGCCTGCCGCACGCCACCGTCGTGGTCGACCACTTCCACGTGGTCCAGCTCGCCAACAAGATGCTGTCCATGGTCAGGCGCCGCACCACCGCCGAGACCCGCGGCCGACGCGGACGGGCCAGCGACCCGGAGTGGAAGGCCAGACGACAGCTTCTGCTGGGCCGCGAGGACCTCTCCGACGACCAGTTCGCCACGATGTGGAACACGCTCCTGGGCGAGGGGAAGATCGGGCAGACGCTGCTGACGGCCTGGATAGCCAAGGAGAACCTGCGCACCCTCCTCGCCCTGGCCCGCACCGGAGCCGACCGCCACCAAGTCGGCAACGCCCGCTGGAAGTTCCTCACCTGGTGCGCGGACTCCGACATCCCCGAAGTCCGCCAGCTCGCCACCACCGTCGACCGCTGGTGGCCGGAGATCGCCGCGTTCATCCACACCGGACACAGCAACGCCAAGAGCGAAGGGATCAACCGCGTGATCAAGCTCATCGCCCGCAACGCGTTCGGCTTCCGCAACCCCGCCAACCAACGCCTACGCACACGCTGCGTCACCACCCGCCGAGCCCGCGGACACCTCCGCACCGCTCAACTTTGAAGACCCGGTATGGCATGGCCTGCTCACGGAAGACCACCTCGACCTCGCGCCATTCCGGCAGCCTGGCGACGACCGGTGGCGAAGTAGCAGCGGCCTCCCTTTGGGGCCCTTGGCCGCAGTCCAGCTCTACACCACCAACGCCAGCCCTCTGATCGAGGGCAAGGGCCACTCGCCGCTGTGCCGGCACGCCCACGAACGCGCGGTTGTGGCCGGCGACGACCTCCTCACGGTCGCCGACCTCATGGCTCGCACCGACTTCGACTGTGCAGCAAGTGTGGTGGCTACGCCATGCGCAGACTCAACGACTCCCAGTTGTCCTACTACCGTGCGGCCAATCGATTGCATGACATCAAGTGGCGACTCGACGGAGAGAGCGGAGTGCTCGGCCCCGAGACCTCCACGGTGCTCGCTCGCTTGGACGAACTGACGGCCTGGCAGCCGGTCGATGAAGCAGAGTGGTGCAGCAGTGATTCCTGGCAGTGGCAGGACACCATCCGCGAGCTAAGGCGGAGGGTTGCGAGATCTCACGCCGTGTCGGCCCTGGCGAACCGGCCTTCTGACGCGGCGGCAGCCATTGGGCGTCTGCCACGGAGGTCCCGTCGGCGATGACGCAAGCGTCTCCTCCTCCAACTGGGCGGAGGGCTCGGCGATGTCGGCTTGGGGACCAGTTCTGGGTGCTCGGATCTGCCTCGCAGCGTCGGCTGTGGTGAAGATCAGGGAAAGGAAGCAATGTGCCCCAGGGCCGAATGCACAGAGGGCGGTCAATACAATGTGGTGCGAGAGACGGAACCCGGACTACGCGCTGCTCGACGGACCCCTGGCTGAGTACCTCCGGGTCAGCGCCTCAGAGTGAACGTCCAGGTCGTTACAGACCGTCGGCACTGTGAGGACCGCCTGGATCTCCTCGGGTGGAGGCGCGCAACGTCTTATCCTGGTCGGTGGACTTCTTCTCGGGCGGTGGTATGCGGTGGACGGCTACTTCCACAAGTCATTGTCCATGACCGAGGTTTGAAGCGTCTCGCGAGCGTTGTACCGTACTGGCGACCTACTGTTTTTCTGAGTGTCTTGAACCGGGGGCGGGGCGAGGGTGTCGACTATCGGTCTGGCCGCAGCCATCGAGGAGCTGCGCCAAGAGCTGTACGAGGCCCAGCGGCTCGGCGGCAACCAGCAATTCGCCTTCGGCGTCGAAGAGGCGGAGCTGGAGCTGCAGCTCGAACTGCGCAAGTCCGCCAAGGGAGACGGCAAGCTCTCCTTCGGCGTGGTTGCCATCGGCGCGGGGGGCGAGCAATCCACCGTCCGTACCCACAAACTGGTGCTGAAGCTGTCGGTCAAGGACCGGGCTCTCGGAGGCGCGCGCCCTGAGATCGGCGACGATGAGTTCGGATCGCTGGACGAGGAGTGACATGGATCCGCGCAGACTGGCGCTGATCCGCAGCGGGGACACAGGCAGGGGGCGCCTCACCGTCGGCTCCGGCTATCTGATCGCTCCGCGCCTCGTGCTGACCGCCCGCCACGTGCTGGAGAATCGCGACACGGGAACGCTGTGGCCGGTCATCACCGTGTGCGTAGGCCACCACCTCGACGGCGAGACGACGCGCGTGGACGCGGAACTGCTCTGGGCCCACCCGGACGGACTGGACGTCGCGCTGCTGCGCATTGACCGTGAGATCGATCCGCCCGGCTCCGTCCGCTGGGGCTGCCCAGCAGGCACCACGCCACTGCCGTACGAGGGACTTGGCTATCCCTGGGCCGCCAAAGGGGAGACCCGGGCGCCGGAGCACCTGCGCGGTGTCCTACCGGTCCTCTCCGGAGGCAAGGACCGTTACGTCCTCGACCAGGGACCGGCCCCCACCGCCCGTACCGACGGCGGGAACGCCTGGGGCGGGGCCTCGGGGGCGGCGATCTTCTGCGGCGGCCATCTCGTCGGCGTCGTGACCGAGGAGGACCACGCCTACGGAGCCCGCCGGCTGATCGCCCTGCCCGTTTCCTCCTTCTCTGGAGACGACGGCTTCGCGTCCCACGTCGAAGAGCAAACCGGTCGGTCTCCCGAGCTGAGTGCGATCGGCGCGTCCCTGCCCGAGGCCAGGCCCGCCGCCGAGCGCACGCCCGCTGAGCGCGAACTGGAGAAGCTGCTCGCACCGTTGTTCTCGCACCCCGGCGTCCGTGTCGATCACGCCCGGGCCCTGGCGCGCGAACTGGGCTACGAGGCCGAGGGCTTTGAGCCCACCGCTGCCGACCTCGTTGCGCTCCTCATGGCGCATCCCCGGGCGCTCGCGTCGCTCGGCGAAGCCCTCGCGAGCAGTGCGCAGGGGACGGCCCGCGCCGCTCTGACCCATCTGTTCTCGTGGGCCAGGGCACTCGACTGCGGGTTGCTGCTCTCCGTGAACGAGTACGACGCCCTGATCGGCCTGCTGCGCCAGGTCTGCGAGAAGCAGCCGGCGCTGCTGCCCCGAACAGCCGGTGAGGCGCTGCAGTACGTCGTACTTCCGGAGATCCTCACCCGTTCGCAGCTCGGCGAGGACGATGTCTTTGGCGTGGTCGAGGGCTTGGAGGATCTGTCCGACGGTGTGAGCGGCCCCGAGGGCGCCCCGCCGGTGCCGGCGCTACTGCGGCTCGTCGAGTACGTGGCGGCGGCCATGGGCGACGGACTGGGCGACGACCTGCGCGCGTGGTCAGGGAAGACCGCCCAGCGGCTCGGTATCCATGCCGGGGCTCTGGGCGAGCGGCGTGCGGACGCCGCCCAGTGGGCGAAGCGGGCAGCGTCGCCGGTGTCGCGGGTCGTGATGGAGTTGGCACACGACCCCGCCGCAGGGGGCGACCGGTACCGGGTCCGAATTCTGCTTGTCCGCGACGACGGTTCGTACCGCGTCCTCATGGAGGCGGAGTCAGAGCCCAAGACCCCGCGAGAGGCGGCAAGTAGCCTGAGCGAAGCAGTCTTCGCCGTGACCCAGGAGCCGGGGCAAGGCGACCATGTGCCGTGGGTGACCGTCGTGGTCGACCGGGCGGGGCTCGACTTGGCAGTCGACGAATGGGAGCCCGGAGCGCTCGACAACATCCTGCCCGCGTGGCCGATTGGAGGGGACTACCGCGTCTCCCTGAGCTGCCCGGAACTCAGTGACCAAAGGCCGCAACGCGAAGGCGACCAGGTACGCCGGTGGAAGAACGGACGCGCGTCAGTGCTCGTCACCAGCCAGACGTCCGGCGACGCCAGGCAGCTCGTGAATCTGCTGAAGACCAAGCATCGTGATACCGCACGGGTGGTCCTCCACGGCCCTGCCAACGAGCGCCGGTCCTGGTTGCTGACATGTCTCGTCCTGGGCGTCCCGGTTGTGCTGTGGGACCGTGAGGCCACCGGCTACGAGGACGCAGGCAGACTGGAGGGCCTGGCTCCCGCTGGCGATCTGGAGGGACTTCCCGAGCGGGTCCGGGTCTTCAGGAGCGACTCGGCGGCTTGCCCGGCGGAGCGGCGGGCACGGCCCTCCCTCGTGTGGGAACCGGAAGGCTCTCTCCCACGGACTGAGTCGCTTCAACTGAGAGACCCTTGGAGAGGATCGCACGCGTCATGACCACCTCAGAGCCCCTGGCTGGTACAAGCCCTCAGCTTTCATCCTCTGACGGCGGAGGCGATGACTGGTGGCTGTTCCGCGGAGACGGGGAACGCCGTGAGGTGCCGTTCCCCGCTGCACCCCCGTGGCGCCGTTTCGACCGTCAGGAGACCGTGACCGGTGACAGGGTTCCCTATCCGCGGCCGTACCTCATCGACCCCGACGAGGTGGAGGTGGTGAACGCGGCACTTCACCTGCGTCGGCCCCTCCTGGTGACCGGGCAGCCTGGCACGGGCAAGTCCTCGCTGGCCCACGCCATCGCTCACGAACTCGCGCTCGGCCGCGTCCTGCAGTGGCCGGTGAACAGCCGCTCAACTCTTCAGGACGCCCTGTACCACTACGACGCCGTCGGCCGGCTGCGCGAGGCGACCCTACGGCGGGACGGGGACGGGGACGGCACGGAACCGGACATCGGCCAGTACATCCGGCTCGGCCCCCTGGGCAACGCGCTTGTGCCCCGGGAGCGCCCCCGCGTGCTGCTCATCGACGAGCTGGACAAGGGTGACGTCGACCTGCCCAACGACCTGCTGACCGTATTCGAGGAGGGTGAGTTCGCTATCTCCGAACTCACCCGGCTGCCCGCGAGCCACGCACCGGTACACGTTCGGACCGACGGCCTGGATGAGACCACCCCGGTCACGCGCGGCCACGTCCGCTGCAGTGAGTTCCCGGTCGTAGTCATCACCAGCAACGGCGAACGGGAATTCCCGCCCGCCTTCCTGCGGCGCTGCGTCCGCCTCGATCTCCCTGAGCCCAACGAGCGGCGGCTTCGGGAGATCGTCGCCGCGCACCTCGGTCCCGACGCCCTGGACGACACCGACGACCTGCTGCGGGAGTTCCTCGAACGCCGTGCCGAGGGCGAACTGGCCACCGATCAGCTGCTCAACGCCGTCTTCCTCCGCAAGGGTGGTGTGAACCTCGAGGCGGCTTCCCTTCTCCAAAGCGTCCTGCACCGTCTCGGCGGGGCTGTGTGACGCCGTGATCTCGCGCGTGACGAAGGTCCTGGCCGAGAGCGGGGTGGAGCTCTCCCATGAGGAACTCCTCGACGCCATTTGGCTCGCCGGGAAGCTGCCTCGGGATTCCAGGCCCCTGGCGCGCTCCGCTGGCGCGGCCACTGCGACCTCGGAGCGGCACGGAGAGCCGCCCCGCGACGGGCCGACGGTGGCGGCGGCCGAGACCGTGGAGCCCGCACCAGAGCCGACCGCTGCGGAGTCCACGAAGAAGCGATCCAAGCGATCGCTGTTGGCCTCGGCGCAGCCCAGTCTCGACGAAGGCGCGCAGGCGCCCGCGGGCCTGTCGCCGGCGGTCGCAGTCCGCACCCCGGACAGCAGTACTCTCGGCGCCGGGCAGCTCCAGTTCGGCAAGTCCCTCCGGCCGCTGCGGCAGCGCTTCCCTGACCGGCGCCAGCAGGAACTCGACGTCACACGGACCGTCGCTGCCATCGCTGACACGGGCGTGCCCGAGGCCGTCACCAGAGCGGTGCGCACCCGCTGGCTGTCCCTGGCCCTCGTAGTTGACGACGGCGTCTCC
Source organism: Streptomyces sp. NPDC111656 (assembly GCF_055656965.1). Taxonomy (NCBI): domain Bacteria; kingdom Bacillati; phylum Actinomycetota; class Actinomycetes; order Kitasatosporales; family Streptomycetaceae; genus Streptomyces; species Streptomyces sp. NPDC111656. The sequence goes on along the minus strand of NZ_JBVKCA010000003.1, from coordinate 452,025 downwards.
ATGGTCCTCTGGCAGCGGCTCGCCGCCGACGTCCGGGCGCTGATGGAACGTGCCGGGGCCTTCCGAGACGTGCGCGTGTACGGACTTGATACGCGAAACGGCACTCCGTCCTTGCGGACCAGCCCGTACCGCTACCGCGGTCGGCTCTTTACGCCGGAGGCCCTGTGCGACCCGACCGGCAATACCCTCGTGCTGGTCGTCAGCGATGGTGTGGGCGAAGCCTGGCGGGACGGTGGGATGCGCCAGGTGATGGACCACTGGGGACGTTGCGGTCCCACCGCAATCATCCAGGCACTGCCTTCCCGACTCTGGGCGAGCACCGGGATTGGCGCACGGGGCTGGCAGGTCACCACCCATCGCCGCGGCGGTCCCACCCGCGCCTGGCATGTGACCGACCCGGACCTACCGCCGGACCTCGTCCGCTTCGACTCCGTACCCGTCCCGGTCCTTGCGCCGACTCCTGCGGCCGTCACCGACTGGGCGTGGCTCGTTGCCTCACCCGGCGGCACAGCGCTCCTCCCGCTGTGGGACGCCAGCCGTCTCGATTCCAACTGGACCGTGGCCGAAGCCCGGGACGTCGACGCCGACGAAACGGTACTCCGCTTCAGGGAGGCTGCGTCCGCCGACGCGTATCGGCTTGCGGCCCATTTGGCGGCTGTCGTCCCCGCCACACCGCCCGTGATGCGCCTGGTACAGGCCGCCCTCGGGCCACCGACAGACATCGGTCACCTCATGGAGGTGTTCCTGGGGGGCTTGATGCACGAGCTCGACGCCGACGGGGCGGATCGTCTGCCGCACCACCGGCGGTTCGACTTCACGGACGACGCCCGGCAGGTTCTCCTCAGCGCCGTCTCCCCGAGGGAACTGCTGCGCACCGCCGAGGCCGTGACGCGGCGCATTGAGGCCGCCGTCGGCCGCGCCCCGGTCTTCCCGGCATGGGTCGGGCACCCGGACGGCCCGGCCGTCATCGGCGACACCGGACGCTCCTTCGGCTGGCTTCGAGAGCAGGTGCTAACGCGGCTCGGCATCCCTTCCGCGAATGAGGGGCATGTGGCGCTCGGGCCAGAACGGCTCCGTGTCCCCGGGCACGAGACCGGGGATTCCGCCGGGCCCCGGGACTCAGCTGCCGGGACTGACGAGGCATACGAAGACGCCCCGCGGGAAACCGTGCCAGCCGGCTGGACAGAACTCCTGCCGGAGGACCCGGTACGGCTCGGTCGGTTCCAGCTCCGTGCACGCAGTGTCCACGGTTGGCCCCACCTGACGATGTACCTGGCCGAGGACGAGAACGGCACGGTCGCCATGGTCCGGGCGCCGGTCATGCTGTACACCCGCGCCCCGGGAACCGCGCTCGACCTCGTCCGGACGGAGGCCGAGTGCCTGACGCGCATGCAGGGCATGCATGTCCCCGCACTCCTCGGCGCGGCGGCGAACACCGCAGGGGAGCTGCCGTGGGTCGCGGCGAGCTGCGTCCACCGCCGCGCAGACGCCCCGTCCTCACCGCCCGCACCAAACTTGCGCGCCGTCCTCGACGAACACGGGGGAACGGTCCCAGAGGAGCTGTTCCTGCGAATCGGACTGGGCCTGACGGAAGCAGTTGCCCTTGCCCACTCCCGGGGGCTCGTGCACGGCTCGCTCTCCCCCCGGTCCGTTCTCGTGACCGATCGCGACGTCCGGCTCGTCGGCTGGGCGACGGCGACAGTCGACGGAGTCGACAGCGCTCACCGCGACGTGCTGCCCCTCAGCGACACGTACCTGGAGGCGGACGACGAAGGGCAGCCGCTCACGCCGCAAAGCGATGTATACGCCGTCGGGGCGCTGCTGCTGGCCCTTCTCTCGGGACGGTGGAGCGATCCGACGGTCGACATCTCGGAAAATGCCCGACTGACCAACTCCGGGATCAGCCCGGTGCTCCTGCGGTCCCTTTGGCGTTGTATGGAATACGATCCCACCCGCAGACCCTCCGCCGCCGATCTGGCCGAGGCGTTTGCCCTTTGCTCCGGAGGACCGACGGCCGACCGAGCGCCGGCAGGGGAGTTCCCCATCGCGGTGCCGGGCGAGAACACCGCGGGGGGAGTCCGACCGCACGGAAAACCCTTGGCCGTGGTTTCCGAGGAGCCCGCACAGAAGCCGAGCCGTGATCCGGGCATCCCCGCCGACAAGTCGGGAATGGTGGTCGAGGGACGCTACCGGCTGACCCGGCAGCGGTACGTCGGAACGACGTCAACCACTTGGCAGGCGACGGATGAGCTACAAGGCCGGGAGGTCGCTCTCAAGCTCTTCGACACACCGAGGGCAGGCGCGGGGCCCGGAGAAGAGGACTTCCTCGCCGATGCGGAGCGCCTGGCCGCACTCGACATTCAGGGAGCGGTGCGGGTCAGCGGCTACGGGTTGCACGATGGTCGTCCGTACCTTGTGACGGATGCTGTCGACGGCGACGACCTGGGGCGATTGCTGGACCTTGCACCTGGCACTCTGCCCCTGGAAAAGATCAGAGAAATCGGCGGGCAGGTCGCGGGGATGCTCGCCGATCTCCATCGGAACGGGTTGCTTCACCTGGACCTCAGCCCCTCAGCCGTAATGTTGTGCCATGACGGTCGGGTACTTGTGACCGATCCCGGTCTGTGCGTCCGCCGCCTGCCGCGCATCAACCCGGGTAGGCACATGCGACCCACCCCCCATCCCTTCGGGCTTCTGCCTCCCTACCGCTCGTACGAGGAGTTCTTCGAGGACGTTGCCGTCGACCACCGGAGCGACCTGTACTCACTGGGCTGTCTGCTGTACGCCATGGTCACTGGCGCTCCGCCCGCCGCCGCACTCACCCAACGCGAAGCAGAGGCTCACCGACGCTCGCATCCCCGACCGGCACTGCCCTCTGGCTTCCCTCCCGAACTCGAAGCGCTAGTCACGGACCTTCTAGCGATCAACCCCAAGGATCGGCCGGCCAACGCGGCCGAAGTGCTGGAAAGGCTCACGAGTGCGGGAGCAGACGATGAGGAGCTCATCGCGGCCTATCGTGCAGTGCGGGTTTTGGACCCGGACGGTACACGTATGGGGCGGGTTCTGCGGGATGCTATCGACGAGGTGTTGAACGGTGAGGTCACGGGTCGATACGACTTGAAGCACCTGACCAAGGCAGAGCGGGCGCACCTCGGGAGCCTGGTAAACATTGCGATCCAGCGTGAGTTCGTCTTCGAGGACGGCCATGCGATGGACTTCAGCATCGCCGACGTCGATGTTGACTGCCGTTTTAGCCTCACATTCGGCGGCTGGACGCTCCCTCACGGGACGCTGGGCCACATCTGCCTCCTAGTCTGGGCTGACGACTACGTGAGCCGGTGGAGTGTCGGCTTGCTGCGCGTCAAACAGGAGTGGCTCAACACTGGGCGCAATCGGGACCTGAGAGCCACGCTCAAAGCCGGGCACCGCGACAAGATCCTCTGGCTCTGGCGCGAGGCCGAGCTCTCGGAGAACATCTTGCTCCACATGCCCGACACCGACCGTGAGGAGGTCTTTGGGAATAGGTCCGGTCAGGGCCGAGCCAACGAACTGTTCCGGCGCGCCCAGAGGCGCCGAATCGGGCGCAATGCGGTCCGTACCGTCGTTCAGCAGAAGGACTACATGAAGCGCGTCCGAGGGAACGGCGGATCCCGCTCGGCACTTCGGGACGAGGGAATCATCATCATGGGCGACAACGATGCACACCGGCACATCGCCCGTCAGCTCGGTCTTCCCCTCCCCCGGGAAGGAGAATTCGTCAGCGCGCGGGTCGTACCGGCTTTGCCTGGGATCGGCAAGCCTCTAGTGGAGATGGACGGCCAACTGTGGTGTCTGGCCTCTCCGGAAGACCCTGTGCACCGCGCGCCGGTGCTTCCTTCACAATCGGAAGCAAGCAGTGATCATATGGACGGGCCCCGCTAGAGGTGATGTCGGCCTCGTCGCCCCATCGCCGTGCAGCCAGGGATGCCCGTTCTGGGGCGCAGTGCAGTCGGCGCGAGTTCGACGCTGCTGCCGAGGACGACGCTGGTCGTGAGTGACGCCAGCGAGCACGCACGACGGGTGCGCGACCTGCCGGGACCGCGACATGCATCGCGCATGGCTCGGTCCGTCCGGAACCTTTTGGTCTACGGCAGGCAGATACCCACGGTGTTACCACTGCCCTGGGGACCATTTGGGGACCACACGGTTCTCCCGACCCTGAACAGCACGCGCGGGGAGGCACCTTCTGCACCCTCTTTCTGCCCGATATGTGCAGGTAGTTCCCACGGCCCTCACTCCTGGGGGTCAAGGGGTCGCAGGTTCAAATCCTGTCGTCCCGACTTTTGAAGTCGCGGGTCAGAGGCTGTATCGGACATTTCGATACGGCCTCTTCCTCGTTTCCGGGGGGCGGCCGGGGGCTCAGCGGTAGTACGAGGCGACGGCCGGCTGTCCGGTGTAGTTCGGGCCGGCGTGCGGGTCGGCGCCGAGGTAGGCGAAAGGCAGGGTGACGGGGCGGCCGCCGCGCAGGCGGAGACGGTGGTGGCGGGCCGAGTACTGGAAGCCGGCGGCCCGCAGTGCCGCCAGGACCGGGCGGGACGCGTCGCTGCCGTCCGGGCGCCGCAGCGTCGAGGGATCGAGATGGGCGACCAGCAGACCGGTGCCGGTGAGCCAGGAGGCGGCCCGCTCCAGCAGGGCGAGCCGGTCGCCGATGTAGTGCAGTCCGTGGACGCAGGTGATGAGGTCGTAGCGGCGGCCCGGCAACCACCGGCCGAGGTCCGCGGTGACGAGTTCGAGGCCGTCGGGCAGTGCCGTCCGCAGCAGTGGGCCGACCAGGTCCACGCCCGTGATGACGGCCCGGGGGAGTTGCCGCGCCGCCTCGCGGAGGGCGAGTCCCTCTCCGCTGCACAGATCCAGCCAGGACGGGGCGGCTCCGTGGTCGTTCAGGAACTCGGCGGGGGAGAAGCCGAGTTCGCGGGCGTAGCTGTTGACGCCTGCCAGGACGCGTGCGCGGTTCATGGTGCTGTTGGCCACCACCGCATGGCCGGTCAGTTCGTCGTCCTTGACCAACTCGGGTGGCGAGGGGGCGGTTGTCGGCGAAGTACCGTCGATCATCGCCCCATTGTGCGGCAGGTCAAACGCGCCGTGGGGCCGCGCGGACGGATGCGTCGGCTTCGAACTCCGGGCCGCCGGCGCGTACCGGCCCGTCGGGGCCCGACGTTTCGAGCGTCGTCGAAAGAAGTTCCGCCCCCGGGTGTCGACCCGGCAGGGTGGGCCCGGGCGTGACCGGGTGGGCCGTACGGCCCGGCCCGGGAACACGCCCGGACTCCACCACGGGGAAGGACCGTATGACCATGAGGATGAGGACCAAGGCGTTCGCCACGGCGGGGGTCGGCGCGCTGGCCACCGGACTGCTGCTGACCGGCGCGGCCGGGGCGCAGGCCGCGGCGGCGGGACTGCCGTACGCCGTCACGCCGTATGTGAACGTCAACGTCCGCTCCGGGCCCTCGACCACCACCGACATCTCCGGGCACGTCACAGCCGGGCAGCCGCGCGGCGCCTCCTGCTGGACCCACGGCGAGACCATCCGCGACAACGGCTACGTCAACGACGTCTGGGTGCGACTGGCCGAAGGCTATGTGAGCGCCGTCTACCTCAAGGGCGACCAGTACGGCGGCCTTCCGGCCTCCGCCACCTGCTGACCGACCCACACGCGGTGCCCGATCCCGACCCGGGGTCGGGCACCGCGCCGCGTTCAGGTACACCGGCGGCCGCTCGAGGTGCCGAAGGATCTCCCACCGGGTAGAGATCGTGTGGGGCCTCGGGTATGGAGTCGCGGATCAGCATGATGGTGGGATGCCACAGGGCGCGGGCCCTGCGAGCGGAGGCGTCGGCGTGCGGGAGCACGGCGCCGCCGGTCTCCCGGTTCCCGGCCACCGCGCCGAACCGGACGCTCGGCTCCGTCGATTTCCGCGGCTGCCGTGGCACGTGTCATGTCCCCAACCGCCTGCGTCCGCCGGGCCGTCACTCCGGTCCCCGTCCGCCGCCTTCCTCGCGTGCCGACGGTATCCTGCGCCACACGACCCGGAGTGCCCCATGAACACACCCTCACTCGCGGTGCGCGACCGCATCCTGACCCTGCCGCCCACGGAACTTCCCGCTTATGTGTACGACTTGGCGGCACTGCGCGCACACGCCGCGTCGGTGCGGGCCGCGCTGCCCGAGTGCGTCGAGTTGTACTACGCGACCCAGGCCAACCGGGAACCGGAGATCCTGACCGCGCTCGCCCCGTACGTCGACGGCTACAAGGTCTCCACCGACAGCGAACTGGACCACGTCACTCGGGTGGCGCCGGACCACCCACTGGCCTTCGGCGGCCAGGACAAGACCCCGACGGAGCTCCTGGACGCGCTGGAGCGGGGCGTGACACGCTTCCTCGTGGAGAGCGAGTACGAGCTGTACATGCTGGCCGGGCTGGCCCAGCGGCACGCTCCGGACGGCCGGGTGGCGGTCCTGCCGCGCTTCAACCTCCCGGTGGCCGACCACCTGTTCGCCGACGGCGGCGGTGGCCGCAGGATCTCAGGCCTCGACCCGGTACAGGCGGACACGATCGTCGGCCTGCTCACCGACGGCAGCTACCCGAACCTCGAACTGCGCGGCGTGTACGCCCACTTGGCCAACGGCCTGCACGCTCCCGAACACCTCGAGGTGGCCGGGAGCGTCGTCGCCTGGACGGCGGAACTCGCCGCGCGCCACGGCCTGCGTCTCACCGAGGTGAACCTCGGGGGCGGCATGGCGGTGGACTACGAGCACCCCGAACGCCGTTTCGACTGGCAGGCGTACGGCGAGGGACTCGCCCGACTCGTCGCCGCGCACCCGGAACTGACCCTGAGTGTCGAGCCCGGTCGCGCGCTGACGGCGTACTGCGGCTGGTACGCGAGCGAGGTGCTGGACGTCGAGCACGGCGCGAGCGAGGACTTCGCCGTCGTCCGCGGTGGCGGGGTGAACCTGCGCACGTCGGCGTCCAGGAGGCCCGACCAGCCGTGGCCCGACCAGCCCTGGTCCGTACTCGAGGTGGACGCGTGGCCCTACTCCTGGCCGCGGCCCGTGGTGCGCCGCGAACGGGTCACGCTCACCGGCCAGTTGAGCAACTCCAGGGACATCCTGGTCCGGGACGTCCGGGCGCCGGGGCTGCGGGCCGGCGACCGTGTGGTGTTCTCCCTCGCGGGTGCCTACACCTCGTCCGTGCCCCACCGGGCGTTCGCCAGGTTGCCCGAGCCCGGCTTCCACTTCGTGGACCCGGGCACCGACGGCGACCAGTCCCGATAGCACCACGAGGAGCGGCATGACAGACGAACCGAACCGTTCGACGACGACCGATGCCACGACCGACTTCACGCACGGCATCACCGACGCCGTCGTCGACAGCCTGCGCGGCACGGCCGATCCGCGTCTGCGTGAACTGCTCGGCGCGCTCACCCGTCATCTGCACGACTTCGTGCGCGAGACGGAGCCGACGATGGCGGAATGGGAACGCGCGATCGGATTCCTGACCGCGACCGGGCAACAGTGCACCGACACCCGTCAGGAGTTCATCCTGCTGTCGGACGTGCTCGGTGTCTCCATGCTCGTGGAGACGCTGGGCGGTCACCGCGACCCGGGTGCCACCGAGTCGACGGTCCTGGGCCCGTTCCACCTGACCAGATCGCCGATCCGCGCACTCGGCGCGAACATCGACCTGGTGGGCAGGGGCGAGCCGTGCGTGGTCAGCGGCCGGGTACTGGGCAAGGGCGGCACGCCGCTGCCGGGCGCGGTCCTCGACGTGTGGCAGGCCGACTCCGAGGGCTACTACGACGTACAGCAGCCGGACGTCCAGCCGGCCGGCAACGGCCGGGGACTGTTCACGGCCGACGCCGAGGGCCGCTTCTGGTTCCGCACCTGCGTACCGAGCCCGTACCCGATCCCCACCGACGGCCCGGTCGGCGAGCTGCTGCGCGCCACGGCCCGGCACCCCTACCGCCCCGCCCACATCCACTTCATCGCCTCGGCCGAGGGCCACGCCCCGGTCACCACGCACATCTTCGTCGCGGGCAGCGACTACCTGGACTCCGACGCGGTGTTCGCGGTCAAGAAGAGCCTGGTACAGGACTTCACGGAGACCGACGACCCGTCCCTGGCACGGGAGTTCGGCGTCCCGAACCCCTTCCGCCACGCCCGCTTCGACCTCGTACTCGAACCGGAATGAGCACCATGACCGACAGGAACACCCCGCTCGACTTCTCGTACGAGACCCAGCCCGCGCGGATCGTCTTCCGGCCCGGCGCCGCCGTCTCCGCGACCCCCGACGAGGCCGCCAGGCTCGGGCTGCGCAGAGTGCTGGTGGTCTGCGGCAGCAGGGGAGAGGGCACGGCACGCGCGGTCGCGGACGCCCTGGGCGAGGCCTGCGCGGGGCTGCACGCCGAGGCCCGGATGCACGTACCCGTCGAGGTCGCCGACCGGGCCGTCGAGGCGGCGCGCGCGGCCGGCGCCGACGGGTGTGTCGCGGTCGGCGGCGGCTCGGCGATCGGCCTGGGCAAGGCGATCGCGCTGCGCACCGGCCTGCCCCTGATCGCCGTGCCCTCCACCTACTCCGGCTCCGAGATGACCCCGGTCTGGGGACTCACCGAGCACGGCGCCAAGCGCACCGGACGCGACCCCGCCGTCCAGCCCCGCAGCGTCGTCTACGACCCCGAACTCACCCTCTCGCTCCCCGTCCCCCTCACCGTCACCAGCGGCGTCAACGCGCTGGCCCACGCCGTCGAGGCCCTCTACGCGCCCGACGCCTCGCCTCTCGTCTCGCTCATGGCCGAGGAGGGCGTACGGGCGATGACGCAGGCCCTACCGCTGGTGGCCGCAACCCCCGGCGACCTCGACGCGCGCGGTCGGGCCCTGTACGGCGCCTGGCTCTGCGGCGCCTGTCTGGGCGCCACCACCATGGGCCTGCACCACAAGCTGTGCCACGTGCTCGGCGGGACCTTCGGCCTGCCGCACGCCGAGACGCACACGGTGGTCCTCCCGTACGCCCTCGCCTACAACGCGCCCGCCGCACCCCGGGCTGTCACCGCCCTCGCGCGCGCTCTGGGCGGCGTCGACGACGTCCCCCATGACCTGTGGGCCCTGGCCGCAAGCCTCGGCGCCCCCCGGAGCCTCGCCGAACTCGGCCTCAAGGAGACCGATCTGGCGGTGGCCGCCGAGCAGACCGCCGGGCAGCCGTACCCGAACCCGCGCGGGGTCACCGTGGACGGTGTACTGGCGCTGCTGACGGCGGCGTACGAGGGCAGGGAGCCGAGCGTCGACGCGTAGCCACGGGGCCGTACGGCCCGCGCGGACCCCTCCCCCTGGGGCAGACCGCGCCCGCCGGGCTATCCTGACCGCCGAACCGGACACGGGGTGCCCCGCACGAGGGCTGAGATCACACCCGTCGAACCTGAACCAGTTAGGACTGGCGGAGGGATGTCTCATGTCGTTGCCGTATGCCCGTAACGCTCGCGGCGAGGTGGCCGTCGGAGGCCCACAGGGCGTGTTCGACGGGCGGATGCCCACCGCCCCGGGGGATCTGCACGTCGAGGCGCGCGGAATCGCCCCGGTCCCGGAGGACCACCGCTACGGCGGCCCCGGCCGCCTGTTCACCGTGTGGTTCGCCCCCAACCTGACCATGACCGGCGTGTTCACCGGCACCGTCGGCATCGCGCTCGGCCTGGACTTCTCCACCGCGCTCGCCGCCGTCGTGCTGGGCACCCTCCTGGGGGCGGTCCCGACCGCGTACCTCGGCACCTGGGGGAGCCAGACCGGCGCCGGACAGCTGCCGCTCGCCCGCCTCGCGTTCGGTCGGGCCGTGGTCGTCCCCGGCGCCCTGCAGTGGCTGTCGTCCATCGCCTGGGACGCGCTGATCGGCCTCTTCGGCGGGGACGCGCTGGCCCAGCTGTGCGGCTGGCCGTTCTGGCTGGGCGTGCTCGTCATGATGGCGGCGCAGGGGGCGCTCGGCGTCCTCGGCTACGAGGTGATCCACCGGCTCCAGACCGTGATGACCTTCGCTCTCGCCGCCGCGTTCGTGGCCCTGACCGTGAAGCTCCTGAGCGGCGCCCACACCACCCCCGCCGCCACCGCGCACGGCGCCGACCGGGCCGGGGCCTTCGTCCTGACCTGCACGATCGCGCTCAGCCTCGCGCTGTCGTGGGCGCCGTACGCGAGCGACTTCAGCCGCTATCTGCCGCGTACGGCGTCCCGCCCGCGGATGTTCTGGTACACCCTGGCCGGCATCGGCGTGTCCTTCGTGGCCGTCCAGGCCCTCGGACTGTGGGGCGCGGCCGTCTTCACCGACCAGACGGCCCGCGGCGTCGACACCCTGCTCGGCGGCGGCGCCCTCGGCGCGTTCGGCCTGCTCGCCGTGGCGCTCGCCGCGCTGAGCAGCAACGCCATGAACGACTACAGCGGCTCGCTCGCCCTGCAGACCATGGGCGTACGGCTGCCGCGCCCGGCCGCCGCCGCGCTGGCCGCCGTCCTCGGCTTCCCGCTCGTGCTGTGGATGCACGCCGCCGACACCACGGCCCGCTTCCAGAACGTCCTGCTGTTCGTCGGCTACTGGATTCCCGGGTTCGTCGCGATCGTCGCCGTCGACTGGCTCGCCCGGGCCAGGGCCCGCGGCGGCGCACCCGTCGACCTGGCCGCCGAGAGCGCCCGCCCGTATCCGTGGTGGCCCGCGCTCGTGGCGTTCGCCGCCGCTTTCGCCGCCGCGGTGCCGTTCATGAGCACCAGCCTGTACGTCGGCCCGGTCGCGCACGCCCTGCACGGCGCCGACACCGCCTACGGCGTGGCGTTCCTCGCGGCCCTGCTGGTCTACGCCCCGCTGCGCCTGCGCCGCTGACCCCGCCCCCTCTCACCCCCTTCGTACGGAGTGACACCCACCATGCCCGCGAACACACCGACCACCCCGCCCCGTGTCCTGACCATCGCCGGATCGGACTCCGGGGGCGGCGCCGGCATCCAGGCCGACCTGAAGACCATGCTCGCGCTGGGCGCGCACGGGATGAGCGTGCTCACCGCCGTCACCGCGCAGAACTCCCTCGGCGTACAGGGAGCCTGGGAGCTTCCCGCCGAGGCGGTGCGCGCGCAGTACCGCAGCGTCGTGGACGACATCGGTGTGCAGTCCGTGAAGACCGGCATGCTCGCCTCGCCCCTGCTCGTCGAGACCGTCGCCGAACTGCTCTCGGACGTCGGCGCGCCCGTGGTGGTGGACCCGGTGAGCGTCTCCAAGCACGGCGACCGGCTGCTGGCGGACGACGCGCTGGACGCCGTACGGACCGCCCTGCTGCCGCTGGCGACGGTGGCCACCCCGAATCTCGACGAGACCGCCGAGCTGACCGGGATCAAGGCCACCGGCGAGCGTGACATGTGCCGGGCCGCGGAACAGCTGCTGTCGTACGGGCCCCGCTGGGTCCTGGTGAAGGGCGGCCACCTGCCCGGCGAGGCCGTCGACCTGCTGACCGACGGCACCGAACAACACTGGTTCCGGGCCCCGCGCCACGACAACCGTCATACGCACGGCACCGGTTGCACCCTCGCCTCGGCCATCGCGGTGGGGCTGGCGCAGGGGCGGGCGGTGCCGGAGGCGGTGCGGCTGGCGAAGGAGTACGTCACCGGCGCGATCGCCGCGGGATTCGCCCTGGGCGAGGGCCTCGGGCCGGTCGACCACGGCTGGCGGACGCGCGCCTGAACGCCGCGGATCCGTCGGCATGGCGGACGAGGCCGTCGTCCGCGTCGCCCGAAGGGGAACCGGCACGTCAGCCGGTCGGCGTGATCGTTGTCTTCAGGAAGTCCGCCAAGGCCGTGGTGGGTCGGCCGAGCAGGCGGCCCAGCGTGGGGTCGACCGGCGTGAACTGTCCCTGCCGGCTCGCGGCGAACAGGCCGAGGAGCAGGTCGGCGCCGGCCTCGGGCAGACCGCGGGCGAGCAGGCTCGCGCGGTAGTCGGCGTCGGAGACGACCACCCGGCGGATTTCGCGGCCCGTGAGCCGCGTGGCGATCGCCGCGATGTCGGCCAGGTCGAGCGCCTCGGGGCCGGTGAGCGCCGGTGTCGTCCCGTCGAGACCCTCGCCGGTGAGCGCGAGCGCCGCCGCCTCGGCGAGGTCGGCGTGGGTCGTCCAGACGACCGGTCCGTCCTTCGGCGCGGCCAGTTCGCCCGTCTCGAGCGCGTGGCCCAGCAGCATCGCGGCTGAGGAGGCGTAGAAGCCGTTGCGCAGTGAGGTGAAGGCGACCCCGGACTCCCGGAGGGCCGCCTCGGTCGCGGCGTGGTCGCGCATCGGAGCGAAGGGCGAGGACGGGTTCGAGCCCATGTGGCTGGTGTAGAGGATGCGCTTGGCTCCGGCAGCCGCCGCGGCCTCGACGGCGGTGCGGTGGTGGTGCACGGCGTCCGCGCCGGTGCTGTCCGTCGACACGACGAGGACCTGCCGGGCGCCCTCGAAGGCGTCCGCGAGGCTCGCGGGGTCGCCGAAGTCGCCCTGGCGGACGCGCACGCCCCGGTCTTCGAGCGCTCGTGCCTTCTCCGGGTCGCGCACACTGACGCCGATCCGCTCGGCGGGGACGCGCTCCAGCAGCCGCTCGGTGACGAGCCGACCGAGTCCGCCGTTGGCTCCGGTGATGATGATCATGACAACCTCATCTCTGTTTCCATCGATAACGCAATGACCGTATCACTGGAAATTCTCATCGGTAACAGGATTCTGTTATCGTCGGAATCATGGAGAGTGAGGACGTCACCGCGGCGGACGGGCATCGTGAACGCATCGTCGCGGCCGCTGCCCGGCTGCTGGCCGAAGGCGGGCCGGACGCGGTCTCGACCCGGGCGGTGAGCGCCGCGGCGGGCGTACAGCCGCCGACCATCTACCGGCTCTTCGGTGACAAAGAGGGCCTGCTCGACGCGGTCGTCGCCGACGGCTTCACCGCGTACCTGACCAGCAAGACCGCCCGGAAGCCCACCGATGACCCGGTCGAGGACCTTTGCGCCGGCTGGGATCTGCACGTGGGCCTCGGCCTCGCCAACCCGGCGCTGTACACCCTGATGTACGGCCGATACCGCCCCGGTGCGCCCTCGCCCGCTGCGCTCGCCGCCTTCGAGGTCCTCGCCGAACACATCCGGCGTATCGCCGAGGCGGGCCGGCTGCGCGTCCCCGAGGGCCGTGCCGCGGACCTCGTCCACGCGGCCGGCTGCGGTACGACGCTCACGCTCATCGCCACCCCCGAAGGCCGCCGGGACCCGGAGCTGTCCCGCACCGCCCGCGAGGCGGTCATCGCGGCGATCGCCACGGACGCCCCTGTCGCGCCCGCACCCGGGCCCGTCGCGGCCGCCGTCACCCTGCGGGCCGTACTCCCGCAGACCGACGCCCTGACGGCGCCGGAGCGCGGCCTCATGGAGGAGTGGCTCAACCGAATCGCCGATCCGGGCTGAGAGTGACCCGGCCTGAGGGTGACCCGGGCTGAGGGTGGTTCGACCTGAGGGTGGCTCGGTCGCGTGGGGTCGAACGCCCCCGTGCCTACGCGGAATCGGGTACGACGGCCCACCGCATCCGAGTATGCGTACTCATGATCGGTTTCCTTGCATCGCGCAGGCTGGTCCCACAAGCCGTCCAGAGGGAGCCATCGTGCGTATGACAAGCCGAGTTCACCGACCGTCGTCCGCGATCGGCAGAGGCCCGGCGCGGTCCGCCCTGGGCCTCGCGCTGGCCTGCGTGACCCTCGCGATGCTGACCGGTTGCTCCGCCGAGGACGCGAGCTGCGGCGGTGGCGAGTACCCGGTCATGACGGTGGGCGGCACCGGCAGCGCCTGCGTGTCCAACGGCGACGAGCCGCCGAAGGGGTACGTCCGCTATCCCGAAGGGAAGGTCCCGCAGCACGTCGGCGACAAGTGGGACACCTACTGGAGCACCCACACCATCGACGAGAACGGCAAGATCATCAAGGCGCCCGACGCCGGGGTGTGACCGCCGGCTGCGCGAGTGACGAGTGGCCGTGCGCTGGAAATCGAACACGTGCTTGAATTCGGGTATGACGTACCCACACTTCCAGGGCCGGGATGCAGGCCGGGACCGGAGAGGCGAGGCTGGATCCATGTCCGAACCGTTGCCTGTCATCGTGGCTCCGCCGAGTGACACCGGTGGCCGCCGAGTCCGAGTGCACGGCGAGAACCTCGGGTTGGCCTACAACCTGCAGGACCTGTCCGAATTCCTGCGACGCGCGGGTCTCGACGTGGACCCCGTGACCGCGGCGGTGTCCCCCCTCATCGACTGGCGCGGTGTGGGCCCGGAGTACTGGGGGCCCGAGACCCGCGGATGAGGGCGCCCCTGTGGCCGTCCCCTGTGGCCGCGCCGCGCGGACGGCCGCTCGTGCAACCGTCGTACGTCAGTCCGGCGGCGCTCAGCGGTGCCGTTGATCGTGCGTCTTGTCGTGCCCATCGGTGACCGGCACGACGGGAGCGTGACCGACCCTCGCGCCACCCCCGGAGACGGGATCCACCACCGTCGCGTCGGAGCGGCGGCGGTGGACCAAGGAGTCGGCCGGGGGCTTCTTCGCGGCCACCGCCGCCCTCGTGGTCGTGCAGGCCCTGCTCTTCGAACCCGTCAGCCGGTTGCTTCCCGACCACGGGCACCGTGTCACCGCCCTGACGGGAATCATGGTCGCGACGCTCGCCCACCCACTCGCCACCCGTTGGCTCAAACGCCTGCCCTCGTCGGCTCCGCCGAAGTGACGTCCGGGTAACCGTATCCTCGGGGCGCCTTCGAGGAAGACGTGCTGGGTGGGGCCGATTCGGTGCTGATCGGTCGGTCGGAGCGGCGCTCGATCGCGGGTACCTACCGGGCTCAGGTCCCGTGAGGCAGTCACCGTGCAGCTGCCGCGCTGCCGTGGGGTGGCCTTGCCGTACGCGCTGTACGCGTCGTACGCGCCCTATGCGCCGCACTCCCAACACCGCTTCCTCGCGCGCGCCCCACGTCCGGTCGGCCGCGCGAGGAGCCGTCGCCCAACTCCGCCTCCGTATCCGTTGGTTGGCCCTTCATCATTCATCACTCAGACACCCCCTGACGCATGCGTTGTCGACGAGAGGGGGAATGGTGATCTGGGCATGCCAACTCGACCGGGTGTGCCCGGCCCACCCCCACATCGCGGTCGATCAGGAGGACGCAGTGAAGAGAAGCTCGCGCATCCGCAAGGTCTCGCTCATCCTCGGCAGTGCGGTCGCCCTGGTCGTCGCCTTCCCCGGCAGCGCCCTCGCCGCCCCGCCCACGGCCCTGCCCGCCAACGCGGACGGACTGGAGCAGACGTTCCAGCCGGCCTTCGACTACGACACGGACGGCTGCTACCCCACCCCCGCCATCGGCCCCGACGGGACGATCAACCCCGGCCTCAATCCGTCCGGCGCCCTCAACGGCCAGTGCCACGACGCCTCGGACCTCGACAACACCAACGGCTACTCGCGCGAGAAGTGCAACAACGGCTGGTGCGCCATCATGTACGGCCTGTACTTCGAGAAGGACCAGGCCGTGCTCGGCAGCAGCCTCGGCGGGCACCGCAACGACTGGGAACACGTCGTGGTGTGGGTGCAGAACAACGAGGCCCAGTACGTCTCCACCTCCGCCCACGGCAACTTCAACATCTACGGCCGTGACCAGATCCGTTGGGACGGAACCCACCCCAAGGTCGTCTACCACAAGGACGGTCTGAGCACCCACTGCTTCCGGCCCGCGAACTCGAACGACGAACCGCCGGAGAACCACTACCACGCCTGGCAGTTCCCCGACCTGGTCGGCTGGAACGGCTACCCCGCCGGTCTGCGCGACAAGCTGAGCGCCTACAACTTCGGCAGTGCCGTCTTCGGCCTCAAGGACGGCAACTTCAACTACCACCTGGAGAAGGCGAAGCCGGCCGGCATCCCGTTCGACCCCAATGCATGATGCTCCGTCAAATGGCGCGGCAGTCAGATGAATTGGCGGTGTCATTGACAGCTCTCGACGCGTGATCGTGGCGTACATCACCCGGGCGGGGGTGGAAACGTGAAGCAGGGCTTCCCGTCTTCATGGCATGCTCACATCTAGTTACTCGCTGGTAATCGCATGCCACCCCCACCCCCCCCAGGACTGATCTTGCGCATCCGCAAGCGGCCCTCGCGCGCCCTCGTGCCCGCGCTCGCCGCCTCCGCCCTCCTCCTCGCCGCCGGCTGCTCCGCGGACCCCGGCCAGAGCTCCGCCGCCGCACGGACCCCGGACGCCGGCACATCCGCGACCGCGACCGAGAACAGCGACCAACCGCTCGCCGTCGCCGCCGCCCCCGCGGCGGCCGCCACCTCGACCGCCGTCGCGCGCCCCGGCACGGCCGGCGGGAAGGCTCGCAAGACCTCGCTCAAGGTGAAGTCGTACGACAGCCGCACCCGACGAGCCGTCATATCCGCAGTCAGCAAGGGGACTTCATCGCCGTCGCCGACCGGGAGCGCGACTCCCGCAGGCACCGCGACGCCGGGCCGCACCGCCGTCGGCGACGTCATCGCCAGTGCCCCCGCGCCCGGCGCCCCGGACGGACTTCTCGCCAAGGTCACCAAGGTGATCGGTGAGACGGCCGACGGCACCGAGGTCCAGACCGCGCCGACGACCCTGGACACGCTGCTGGGCGACGACGACGCGAAGGGCACCGTCCCGGTCGACCCGGCCTCCTTCGCCGTCGAGCGGCTGCTGCCCGACGTGAAGGTCTCCTGGGCGAAGACGGGAGACATCCACTCCGGCCCCGAGGGGACGAAGGTCCCGCTGGGCAGCCTGCGGGTCGATGTCGCGACGAAGGTCGCCACGGCCGAGGGGACACCGGCTTCGGCGGACGCCTCCGTGTCCGGCTTCGTCCAGGTCAAGCCCGAGGTGGACTTCTCCTACGGAGGCGGCGCCTCGACCGCCTCGACCGCCTCCAACGGTTCCACCGCTTCCGGGCCGGGTGCGGCCTACCTCGGCGTCTCCGGCGACTGGACCTCGCAGTGGGCGCTCAAGGGGCGCGCCGGCGCCACCGCCAAGCCGGTCCGGCTGCCGTTCGCGAAGCTGCACGCCGACCCGGTCCTCCAGGTCGGCCCCGTCCCCGTCGTCGTGAACCTCGACCTGACCTGCTACTTCGAGATCAGCGGCGACGGCCGGGTCACGGTCGACGTCGAACAGGACATCAAGGGTGACTTCAAGGCGGGCGGCACCTTCGGCACGGCGGCCGGCTGGACACCGGTCAACGAGTCCCACATGGACAGCTCTCCGGTCCGTACGTCCGTCACGACCGCCGGAAGCGTGAAGGCGGCCCTCGGCGCACAGGCCACCGTCGGCCTGTACGGCGCCGTGGGCGTCACCGCCGACCTGGCCCCGTACCTGCGGGGTGAGGCGGCGGGCACGGTCACCGCGACCACCCCGGTCGGCTCCGGCACCAAGTCCGACGTCGCGGCGAGTGGTTCCTGGGCCCTCTACGGCGGCCTCGATCTGAGCGGCACCCTCCAGATCCAGCTGGCCATTTTCGGCACCCCCGTCATCCAGCACGCCATCCCCCTGGGCACACTGCACCGGGAGTGGAAGCTCGCCGACGGCAAGATGTAGGTCCGGCGGACGCGGCTCGCGCCGCGCCGTGACCAGCGCCCCCGCACCCGCCGTACCTCCACGTGTGCGGGGCCGCCCCCTCACGTGCGGTAGGGTTTACCTGCAGGATCACGCGGAACACCGCGGGTGAACGCACCGGGACGTGGCGCAGCTTGGTAGCGCACTTGACTGGGGGTCAAGGGGTCGCAGGTTCAAATCCTGTCGTCCCGACGGTGCGAAGGGTCTTCGCAGGCGAGAGCCTGCGGGGGCCCTTTTCGCGTGGAACGTTCCGGCTTCGGGGTTGAGCATGCCGCACCGGCGTCTGTCACACGAGCCTGCCCGGGCCTGGAGAAGAGGTTGCGTGCGGGTGAGGCGCGGGTGACGGTTGTCGATCCCCGTCCCTACATGACGTATCAGCCCAGATCGAGATCCGTGACGCGGACCGGAGGGTCGTCGTCCGACCTGCGAACGGAGCCGACTGCGAACTGGGTTACGACATCCTCGTGGTCACCGCCGGCGCCGTGACCCGCACCTTCCCCATCCCGGGCTTGCACAGGGCGAGCGATCGGCCTGAAGCACGTGGAGGAGGCGGTGGCCTTCCGCGATCGCCTCATGACGGCATTCGATCAAGCAGCGGCACTGCCGCCAGGCGCCGAACGACGGAGGCTGCTCACCGTCACGTTCGTGGGCGGCGGGTTCTCCGGCGTCGAAGGCCTCGGCGAACTGTTGTCCCTGGCGACCGTGATGCTCAGGTCATATCCGGAGCTGAGCATCGGCGACCTGTCCTTCCACCTGGTCGAGGCTCGCGGCCGCATCCTCCCCGAGGTGGGCGACAAGCCCGGTGCTTGGGTGGTGCGCTCCCTGGAACGCCGCAGCGCACACGTCCACCTGAACACACGACTCCTCACTGGGGCTGGGGCAGGGCGTCTTCCAGTACAAGAGCCTTGTCGCCAAGGGACTTCCCGCCTGGCTGATGCACCGGGGCCATCACGTCCTGGCCGCGCCTTCCTGGGAGCGCAAGATCCGGGTTCTCACGGTCTGGCTCACCGCTGCCGTGTTCGGCCGTGATCTTGTCTCCCTCGCCTCCGTGCAGCACCCCCGGGACGCGTTCGTCACGAGCGCGAATCCGGAGCGTTCCGGCGAGAGCCGGGCGAGTGACAACGCGGCTGCGTGAGCGACAACAGGCGGGCGGCTTCACCGAACGCCGTCGGCTCCCCACGGCGGATGTCACAGATGGACGAGCTGTCCCGTCCATGGGAGAGGCCGCCGCCACGGAGGACCAGATCATCTGGGCTTCCTGCCCGACTCGGCATCGCGGTGACCGGTCCTCTCAACCCTCTCTGGAGGTACACCATGGACACGAGCAAGGAGGCCGCGCGGGGCCTGAACGACATCGAAGACCTCCTGTACAGGGAGGCGCATCTCGAAGCGGCGCATCGGCGTGTGGCGGATTTCACCGCCCGAACGGCGGGGCTGACCGATGGGCAGAAGAGGGATATCGAGCGGTGGTATCTCGAAGAGCAAACCTACGTCGCCAGCATGGTGACGGATCACATCGCCGCTCGCATCAGCCTGGTGGAAGGGCAACATCACATCCGCTTCGGCCGATGGCTGCGGGGAACGCTGATAGCGATGATCCTGATCACCGTGGCACTGATCACGGTGTGCGTCGCCGTGATCCTGGGGACGTCTGGCTGACCCACCGTGTGCTCAACCTGCTCTACTTGCCCGGCATGCGACGCGACTCGACCCGCCACCGCCGTCCTGCGTTCTGACCCGCGGGACACCGCTCAGGAACGCGGGGCGCGGTAGAGGCCTCGGCCGGTTCGCTGGACGCGGTACGTGCCGACAAGCCGATCGAGCGTGCTGCGGACCGCATTGATGCTCCCGCTGTCGGTGTCACGGCCGAGAGCCGCGGCGACATCGCGGGCCCGCACGTCGCGGTCGCCGACTTCGGCGAAGTACTCCATGATCTGTTCGGTGAGTTTGCCGTACTGCTTCGGCCCGTCCGTGTCTGTGCCGGTACCGGCGGAAACAGGGCGTGCCGTGGTCTTGCCGCTCCTGGCCTTCCGGGCTGTGGGTGCTGCGGAGGGGGTTGCGGCGTCCGCGGATTCGGAGGAAGTGATGGCTGCCTGCGGGGCGGCCGGGGGAGTGGCCTGACCGTGCTTCGCCATCGCGGACGCGGTCGACCCCGTCGACGCTGCGGCAGCCGGGGCACGCAACAGCGACTCAAAGGCGCCGAGGGTCCGCCGCACCGAGCCGAGATGCGCCACGACCGCGGCCAATTCCCTTTCCAGTGCCTCCTTCTGAAGCTCCAGGCGGGCCAGTTCCGCTTGAAGGCCCTCAGCGGTGATCTCGATGTCGTGCGCCGCGTGGGTTACGGAGACCATGTGTTCCTCTCATCCTCGACCTTCGACATCATAGGCAGTAGCCCATGTGGGCCGCGAAAACACCGTGTGTCCGCCCGGCCGGCTCCTCCGACATGAGCCGGCCGGTATTTCTCTGCCGAAACCTGTCACAGGGACGGGCTCACCCCGGTCTATGAAGGGGATGTGATTGGAGCAGTCGTGACCTTCAGTGACCACATGACCCGCGGCGCCCGACCAAGCGGAGGAACGGAGACCGAGGATCATGCATGACGAGCCGTCCCCCACGGGAAGTGACCTTGACGAGGCCGTTTCGGTCTTTGTGCAGCACAGGGCACGTCTCTTTGGTATCGCTTACCGCGTACTAGGCAGCGCGGCCGAGGCCGAGGACGTGGTCCAGGAAGTGTGGCTGCGTTGGCAGAGGACCGAGCGCTCCGTGGTGGTGAGCCCGGTGGCCTTCCTGTCGAGCACCGCGACCCGACTGGCCATCAACGTCGCGCAGTCGGCGCGCGTGCGGCGGGAGACCTACATCGGACCGTGGCTGCCGGAGCCCATCGACACGAGTGCGGACCCGGAGGTGGGCGCGCAGCGCGCCGAGGCCCTGGAACTGGCTCTGCTGCTGGTGTTGGAGAAGCTGAGCCCCACCGAGCGTGCCGCATACATACTGCGCGAGGCGTTCGACTACAGCTATCCGGAGATCGCTCACATGCTTCAGCTCAGTCTCGTCAACGCACGGAAGATCGTGAGCCGTGCTCGCAAGCATCTGTCGGACGAGCAGCGGGAGAGCGTGGACACGGTCGAGCACCGACGCCTTCTGAACGCCTTCGTCTCAGCTGCTCGAACGGGGGACGTGGCGTCACTGGAAGCCCTGCTCACCCCTGATGCCGTCAGTCTGTCGGACGGCAACGGTATCCGGGGCGTCGCTCGCATTCCCGTGCTGGGCCGTGCCCGCGTGGCCCATCTGCTGACCGCGTATCCGCGGTTCTGGGGGAATGTGGGCATCGAGTTCGTCGCTGCCAACGGCCGTATGGGCGCGATGATCCACCGAGATGGCGAGCCCTCCACGTTCATGACCATAGCGGCCGAGAGGGCGGGCATCTACAAGGTGATGTGGGTGTTCAACCCGACAAAGATCGACGCCTTCCTCAACTCACGATCCCGCTCCACAACTGCCCTCAGGCCTGCGCCGAGTGGCGCGTGAGTGCGGCAACCGCGTGGCTCAAGGTTGGTTCCAGGAGCGTAGTTTGTCGGGGTTGAGGACGACCCACACCTGTATGACATGGTGGTCTGCGATGTCGAGGGTGATGACGGCGGCGACCTGACGGCCGTAACGGGCGACCAGGCCGGTACGACCGTTGACGGACTGAGCCGTCAAAGCAGTGCGCGGCCGGTGGGCCAGCAACGTCAGCAGACTGTGCGCGACTCGCCGGCCCCCGTGCACCGGCCTGCTCAACGCCCGCACCTTGCCCCCGCCGTCGAAGAACGCCGTGACGTCCGGACACAACAACGACACCAAATGCCCGGCATCCCCGTCCAGGCAGGCCCGACCCACCGCGCGAACCAGGGCATCGTGCTCCCACGGCGTTACGGGGTCCGAACGCCGCACCCGAAGACTGGCACGGGCCCGCTCGTCCGGCGACAGGCAAGCCAGTGCGTCCAGCAGGACCCGACTCACCTCCGCCCCCACCCCCGCCTCAAATGCGGTGTCATCAGACCGCTCGACCAGCGCGAGCCGGGTCAGGCAACTCCTGCCCGTACTCCTCGCAAGCCAGGACCGGGGCCGGGCGATCTCCCGGCGCGCCGCACCCGACAACCCGTACCACCGGCGGTAGACCTCATCGACCACACACTCCGCCTCGCCGGCACTGCCCAACATCCAGCAAGCCACATCCAGGAGATATCGACGCTCGTCCAGCAACTCCGCGATCGACACCACGTCGGCCTCGTCCATACGTCATCCCTCCTCCCACACCACTCCAGCCAACTGAGCCTTTCGTCGTCTCGACTCATTCCGATTGACCAGGCACACACGGGTCTTGTGACATGGCGCCCCTGTGGATCACGACCTGCAGTGACGCGCTGAACTCGGCGGCGTGTCACACACGCGCGACCGCACGGTCTCCGACGCAACGTGCCGCCCACCTCCTACGGGAGGGTTTCGGCTATCCGTGCGTCCGGATCTCCGAGAGGCCGCACATGAGCGTCGCCCATACGAGGCAGCAGGCGTCACGCGCCCATCAGCGTCTCGGCAGCTCACGTAGGGGGATTCTGATACAGAGCGGTGGAGACGACCTGCATCCGCTCCTTGAGATGCGTGAGTTCTTGGCGCAGCTCGTTGACACGAGTCTCCAGCTCTGCGGCTTCCGCGGCCAGCGATACGACGGCGGCCGCGATGTCGGTTCGGTTCTCGGCGGTGTGAGTCATCGGGTGTCCCTCCGCGGCTCTGGGCGGCGTCTGGCTGCTCCAGCCGGACAGCGGAGACGTCGAGCGTCAGCTTCACCTTCGAGGTCGGTGTGAACGGGGAGTTCGATGTCCTTGATCCGAAGGTGTCCGGCCGTACGGAACCGTGGCCCGCACGTTGGTGATCACGGAGCGGCGATTTCCCCGCGACTCACCATGTCGAGTCGGCTCCTTCACGTACAAATCCCGGACGGGGGTCCATTCCGGCACACTGCGGCCCTGCAGCGGATTCCAAGAACTCTGCTTGAGGGAAATGTTGCCTGTCGTGAACGCAGAAGCCGGGCTCGTGACCCGTGGACGGAGGGAACCGGAGAGAAGAGGTGGCCCCCGCCTGCTGACAGGGGCCACCCGCGGGACTTACTGCTGCTGTGCGAGCCAGTCGGTGAAACGGGTTTCGGCGATGTGCGCGTCGGGGCCCGGCAGAAGCGTGGCCTCCTCCAGCTGGACACCCCAGTACGTCGCGTGCGCGTCCGTGACGACTGCGCGGGGGTCGTTCGTGGCGGCGAGCCCCGTGCGGATGAACTCGTCGAGCTGGAACGCGTCGGGGCCCGCGACCTCCACCACGCCGTTGACCGGAGCGGCGACGGCGGTGCGGCCGACGGCGGCGGCCACGTCGCCGGAGTAGATGGGCTGGATCTTGCCGGGGGAAAGACGCACGGTGTCGCCGTCGGTGGCCGAGTCGGCGATCCCCTTCATGAACTCGAAGAACTGGGTGGCGTGGACGATGGAGTAGGGGGTGCCGGACGCCTTGATCAGCTCCTCCTGGACCTGCTTGGCGCGGAAGTAGCCGCTGTCCTGGAGACGCTCGGTGCCCACCACGGACAGCGCCACGTGATGCTGCACGCCCGCGTCGGTCTCCGCCTTCAGGAGGTTGGCCGTGGAGGTGCGGAAGAAGTCCATGACGGCCTCGTCCTCGAAGGAGGGGGAGTTGGACACGTCGACGACGACCGAGGCGCCCTCCAGGACCTCGGCCAGCCCCTCGCCCGTCAGGGTGTTGACACCGGTGTTGGGCGAGGCTGCGACCGCGTCGTGCCCGTGCTCCTTGAGCTTGCCGACCAGCTGCGAGCCGATGAGCCCGGTTCCACCGATCACTACGACCTTCATGACGGATCCTCTCGGAAGTTTTCCTGGTGCGGCGCGCACCCTGTGACGAGCTGCTCACCGGCACCCGATCAAATTTCGTCTGCATCAGAAGAGACAGGGAAGTGGCTCTCTTTGTGACAGCTGGTTCGGAGGAATCGAGAAGATTCCTCCTATCGGCCCTCAGTGCCCCGGTTGGACTGGGCAGGTCATTCGGCAAGCTTTCCGTCGGTCGAGACTTCCTCCATCAGCGCGGAAATCTCGTCCGGGACGGCCGGAATGCTTTCGCGAGTGATACCCGTCGTCGGGGACCACACGAGATTGACCTGCAGGGCGGGATCCTGTTCGGGATAGTCGCTGCGGTTGTGACAGCCACGCGTCTCACGACGTTCCAACGCCGCCTCGAGCGTGGCTCGGGCCGCCAGGGCGGCGGATTTGAGATCAAAGGTGTGCGCGAGGTCCTGATAGCCGGCGATGTCCGGGTGGACGCCGATGTCCGCCATCCTCTTCTCGATCACCGAGAGCTCCGCCAGCCCGGCGCGCAGGCCCTCTTCGTCGCGTACGACTCCCGCATGCTCGGTCATGGTGTTGCGGATGGCGCGCTGCAGGGCACGGACGTTCTCCGGCCCGTCGGCGGCGAGAAGGTCGTCGATCTCCGCGCGGGCCTCCGCGACGGCGGACGCCGACCGTGGCTGCGCGGTCAGCGACTGAGAGTAGGCGGCCGCCGCCCGGCCCGTGATGCGGCCGAAGACCAGCAGCTCGATGAGACTGTTCCCGCCGAGGCGATTGGCGCCGTGCAGCCCGCTCGACGCCTCACCGATGGCGTACAGGCCACGCACATCGGTGCTGTGGTCCTCGGGACGCACCCACACCCCGCCCATCGAGTAGTGCGCGGTGGGTGCGATCTCGATCGGTTCGCGGGTGATGTCCAGCATCTGCAGGTCCAGAAGCGTCTGGTAGACCCGGGGCAGCCGCGTCATGATCGTCTGCCGTGGCAGGTGCGAGACGTCGAGCCACACGCCTCCCTTGGGCGTGCCGCGCCCTTCCTTGATCTCCGTGTAGGAGGCCAGCGCCACGCGGTCGCGGGTGGACAGCTCCATCCGGACGGGGTCGTAACGGCTCATGAACCGTTCCCCGAGCGCGTTGCGCAGGATCCCGCCCTCACCCCGGGCGGCCTCGCTGACCAGCGTTCCGGCCGCGTTCTCCGGCTCGATGATCCCTGAAGGATGGAACTGCACCAGCTCGGCGTCGCGCAGACGGGCTCCGGCCTCCACCGCCAGGCGGAAGGAGTCGCCCGTGTTCTCGTCGCGCCGCGAGGAGGTACGCCGCCAGATACGCGTATGGCCGCCCGCGGCAAGAATGACCGCGTCCGCGTGGATCAGGTAGCGCTTCCCGGTCGCGAGGTCGAACCCGTAGGCGCCGAAGACAGCGCCGTCGTGTACGAGGAGCCGGGTGATGTAGACGCCGTCGAGCACCGGAATGTCGAGCTGGTCCGCCCGCCTGATCAGCGTGCGCTGGATCTCCAGACCGGTGTAGTCACCGGCGAACGCGGTCCGCCGGAACTTGTGCGCGCCGAAGAAGCGCTGGGAGATCCGGCCGTCCTCTTCCCGGGCGAAGGCCATGCCGTAGCGGTCCAGGTCGTCGATGCCTCGGGTGGCGCCCTGGGTGACGATCTCGACGGTGCGAGGGTCGGCCAGCAGATAGCTCTCCTTGAGAGTGTCGGCGGCGTGCTGCTGCCAGCTGTCCTCGGGATCCATGGTGGCCAGGGCCGCATTGATTCCCCCGGCGGCGAGCGCGGTATGGGCGTCCTCCCTGGGACGCTTGCCGACCGCCAGGACGTCGACGCCGGCCTCGGCCAGCTCGATCGCCGCTCGCAGCCCGGCTCCTCCGGTGCCGATCACCAGCACCATGGTGGCAAGACGTTGTTCGGTGATAGCCACGGTTCACTCCGATCGCCAAGGTTGTCACTCACTACGACCGGGCCGTCGCGGTATCTGTGACACGCCCGGCGCCATCGGGGTGTCACGGCAGGACGCGGTCCAGAGGTAGGTCCGAGTCGCATCGAAACGGTCGCCCATCAGAACGCGCGGCGGCTGTCACAACACCATGGGTCTCTTGGTCATATCTCCAGCCGGAAGACGGCACGCCGCAAGTCGGCTGTGCGCTGATCGGCTCCGTCGGACGAAGGAGGAGAAGATGACGTACGTCATTGCGGGGCCCTGCGTCGACGTCAAGGGCAGGGCCCGTTCCGCTCCGGTGACCGCCTCTGGTCGCTTCATGCGGGCCGGCTTCAGGCTAGGAAGCCAGCGTGATGGTGGTCGGCGTTCCCTGCCGTGCCATCCTCGCGTAGGGGCACAGCGAATCTGCCTTCTCGAGAACCGGAGCGGCGACCTCGGGATCGATGTCCGGCCAGG
Source organism: Streptomyces sp. NPDC111656 (assembly GCF_055656965.1). Lineage (NCBI taxonomy): Bacteria > Bacillati > Actinomycetota > Actinomycetes > Kitasatosporales > Streptomycetaceae > Streptomyces > Streptomyces sp. NPDC111656. The sequence continues at coordinate 426,117 of NZ_JBVKCA010000003.1, read as the reverse complement.
TGACCACCAGGTCGACATGCAGCACGTAGCCGCCGTCTTCCGGATCCCGCCCGAACGCCACGGTCGCCTCGACGGAGATCGGGGTGGGGTCGAGCGCGGCCTGTCGTGCGAGGAGAGTGACGGCGCCCTGGAAGCAGGCCGCGAAGCTGGCGGCGAACAACTGCTCGGGATTCGTTCCGTGGCCGTCTCCGCCCAGCTCGGCAGGCATGCGCAGGTCGAGATCCAGGACTCCGTCGTCCGAGCGGGCCCTCCCGGAGGCTCGGCCATGAGCCGCTGTCCCACCGCTCACCGTCACCGTCGTGGTGTAGATGGGCGCAAAGGTATCGCCGTCGAAGTCCTTGTCGGTGGACAGACCGGGCAACCGGAACCGGTCGTTCACCGCGCGACTCCGTCAGTGCTCCAGGACACGGACGGGCGGGGAGCAGCAACTGCGGAAAGCGTCATGTCGGTGAGCTACCTTCGCGTCTCAGAGAATCCGAGATTCCGGACAACGAGTTGACCGACAAGGCACTCCTCTTGTGACGTCGGCGGGCAGCCCCGGCGCAGTGCCGATCGCCGAGTTGCCTCAGCTGTCCAGCGAGGCCACGTAGGGTTCCAGTTTCGCCGGATTCATGACCCACATGAGGCGTTCGATGCCGCGCTCCGACACATCGACGCACAGCAGAGCCACGCTGTGTCCATCGGCCGAGACAAGGACGGCCGGCATGCCGTTGGCCTCCACCCAGCGAACGTCCGCCTGAGGCCAGAAGCGTGGGGCGAAGGCGGCGAGGTACTTGGAGACATGAGAACGTCCGACGACCGGAATCCTGGATGCTCCGCGAATCCCTCCGCCGTCGCTGTAGCTGACCACGTCCTCGGTGAGAACGTCCTCGAGGACCGACAGGTTGCCGGTCTGCGCTGCGGAGAGGAACACCTCCAGCAGCCGCCGATGAGCGGCAGGACTCACGGGCTCCTTGCGTTCCGCCGACAGATGTTTCCGGGCACGGCTCACCAACTGGCGCGTATTGGCTTCGCTCGTCTCCAACATGTCCGCGATCTGCTTGTACGGGTAGTCGAAGGCCTCCCGCAGAACGTAGGCAGCCCGTTCCACAGGGTTCAATTTCTCCATGAGGTGAAGAACCGCCAGGTCGAGCGCCTCCGCTCGTTCCGCACCCAGCTGCGGATCCACGCGTGTGTCGACCGGCTCCGGCAGCCACGGCCCGATGTACGACTCACGCCGCTTCGGTGCCGACTGGGCCAGGTTGATCGCCAGACGGGAAGTGACCGTGGCCAGAAACGCGACCGGCTCCACGATGTCGGCACGGTCGGTGTTCTGCCAGCGCAGCCACGCATCCTGGACGATGTCCTCGGCTTCCACGACACTCCCCAGCACGCGGTAGGCGATGCCGAAGAGGTGGGGACGCGCCGCCATGAATTCCCTCGTTGCCTGGTCGAGAGAGTCTGCGTCATCCCGGGCGCGCATAGGTGTCCTCCAGAAGTGCAGCACCATGCTACAAGCTGCCGCAGCGGTGCGCGTCTCCTCCGGACGATCTTGAGCGATGCGAGAGTGGCTGCCGACCTCGGGCGATGGTCACCGCTGTCGCGCGCATCGGCGCCCGAGCCGCCCTGCCAGGACGGCGGGTCGGCCTGCGCGGGCAGCGCGGCGAAGCCGTACTCCGCCCATTCCGCGATCATCTTCGTGCGGGAGGCCGGAGTACGCGGCCCGGTCCGGCATTGCCCTGCCCGCCCCCTTGTTCTCCGACTACATCAACACGATCCCGGCGTCCTCGCAGCCGACCTTCCCCGCCGTGCCGACCGCGGACACGGACGTGTTTCCGGTGCCGGCCGGTGAGAGGCGCGCGGGGTTGACAGCGGGCGTCATGCGAAGGGGGCTCACCGTCGGGCGAGCCACTGGCACGCCGAACAGTGGCACTCCCACGGCGACATGAGCGAGCGCAGCGACGTCGTCGGTCGACACAGGTCGCATCAGCACGGGCGCAACATGCGCGCCCTCGCCGGCGACTCTCGACTCCTAGGACAGCGTTGGACCCGATGTTGTGACACCGCTCGACAACCTCCGTCCGCCGAGCGGTCCTCCCAGGGGTCAAATACGGTCTCTCATGTCACAGATCCGCCGTGCGTCCGGTCATCAGTGGGAAACGGCCATGGGACCTGGATGCGCGAACACGCGTCGGGCCGACGGTAGCCGGTCCCATGGCGTGATGGATGCATGGAGGTGCAACACAGTGTCGAACCAGGACTCAGTGCACGGGACCGGCCGACAGACACCGTCGGAGGGGTGGAAGACGGCGGTGACGATGCTGCAGGACGCCGCACCGATCTCCGTTCCGGAGGGTGCCTCGGCGATGACCCTTCACGTCGAGTGGGAGCCCGGAGACCCGGGAACTCCGCCGCACCGCCACTCGGGGCCGGCGTTCGGGTACGTCATCGAGGGCGCCGTCCGTTTCGAGCTCGAGGGCGAGCCCGAGCGCGTGGTCGAGGCCGGCGGGACGTTCTGGGAACCGGGTGGTGACCCGATCCACTACCAGGACGGCAACGCGCTGGCCGATGCGCGGACCCGGTTCGTCGTGACCATGATGTGCGCGCCGGGTAAGCCCATGCTCGAACTGGTCGATGAGGAGGAACTCGAGAAGCGGGCCCACCTGCGGGCCCCGCGCCCCACCGACTGACCCTTCTTCGCAGCCGCCGCGCTGTGGTTCCCGCCGACCGCCGACCGCCGACCGCCGTCAGCCGTCACCGGCAGTTCGAACTGACCGATGTCGCACGGAGGTTGCCGTACGCGGCCGGCATGGCCGCAATGGCCTGGATGACGAACCTCGGTCACTCCACGACAGCAACGTGTGCCACGGCGGGCGGAACAGTGTCAATTTCAGCATTTCGGAGGCGCGGCAGGAGCCGTTGCGCCACGCTCAGCGGCTGAACAATTCGAAGACGACGGCCGGTTTCCCGCCGAAGCGCGCGCTGTGCTCGCCGGTGCTGCCCGTCAGGAAGCGGCGCGTGTACGTCTCGGGATCCTCGTCGCTCAATGCCTCGATGTACGCACGATGCTGAAGCAGCGACTGCACTGCCTGTTCGAAGCCTCGGTCCGCACGTACCGCGTGGGTGGGGTTCGGGGAGTTGGCGACGGCGACCCATCGCACGCCGTTCCAGGGCCGCAGCTTCTGCTCGGCCAGTTCCGGGAAGATCCAGCGGTTGCCCGCGTCCGCCGCCGCGTCGAGGGCGGCGCGCCCGACGGCCACGTGGTCCGGGGTGTTCCAGACACCCGAACCCCAGGTCGCATGGTGGTTCAGAGTGATCAGCAACTCGGGCCGGTGACGGCGGATGGCAGCGGCGATGTCGCGGCGCAGGGGGATGCCGTACTCGACTGTGCCGTCCCGGTGGTCGAGGAATTCCACCGCGGAGACCCCGACGGCGGCTGCACTGGAGCGCTGCTCCCTTTCCCTCAGCGGTCCCGCCTCGGCCGGTGCCAGCGTGTCGATGCCCGCTTCGCCGCGGGTGGCGAGGACATAGGCGATCTCACGGCCGTCCTGGATCCAGGACGCGACTGCGGCCGAGCACCCGTACTCGAGATCATCAGGATGGGCCACCACGGCCAGTGCACGTTGCCAGTCGGTCGGCATCGGCCGCAGTTGCGCGAGAGACGAATCGGTCACAGCGCCTGCTTTCATGGATTGTTCCCGTGGTCGTGCGAAATCCGCGGCGCAAGAGGTGGTTCCGTCAGCCACCCATGGGCCCGCCGACCCAGCGCCGGCCCGGGTCATCCACCAGCCCGCACAGGACATGTCGGCTTCCCCGACATCACCCGTCGGATGGCGTCCACCAATGGCGTCCCGGGCTGCGGGGTGGCGAAGTCCTGTGCACGGCCCGCCATCGTGGGTGGGTGGCGGGCCGTCTCCGCGCCGTGGGTCGGGGCGCGCGGAGACGGACTGTGCGGCCGGGCGGGGGTCCGTCAGCCGAACTGGCCGGGCTGGTAGTCGCCGGCCGGCTGCTGGACGATGACATTCACACGGTTGTAGGCGTTGATGACGGCGATGAGGGAAACCAGCGCGGCGAGCTGGTCCTCGTCGAAGTGCTTGGCGGCGTTCTCCCACACCTCGTCCGTGACCCCACCGGCCGCGTCGGCGATGCGGGTGCCCTGCTCGGTCAGCTCCAGGGCGGCGCGCTCGGCGTCGGTGAACACCTTGGCCTCCCGCCAGGCCGCGACCAGGTTGAGGCGCTGCGGGGTCTCCCCGGCGTGCGTGGCGTCCTTGGTGTGCATGTCCGTGCAGAAACCGCAGCCGTTGATCTGGCTGGCGCGGATCTTCACCAGCTCCTGGGTCGCGACCGGCAGCGTCGAGTCCGCAATCACCTTGTTGGCAGAGTTGATGTGCTTCAGCACCTTCCCAGCGAGAGGGTGGCCGAAGAAGTTGAGACGCGATTCCACGGTGATCTCCTTGCAGTGTTGTGGATACACAACTATTGACCGGGGTGACCGAAGACGTGTGACAGCGCCTCCATGTGACCTGAGTCTCATCCGTTCGGTCGTGGATACCGTCGTGCCAGGTGAAGCCCGGAAAATGGGTGTCAGCGGCCGCGCCGCCGCGGTGCACATGCCACTCTCGCGGGCGACAGCACACCGTTGTTGTGGTGCGGTGTGCAGGGGCGACGCAACGTCAATAGCTCCGGTCGTGCCAACTCCCCACGACGGACAGCAACTGCAGGCGTGCATGGCGTGCAGACTGGGTTGACCACCCCTCCGGGGAGCGGCGCCTGGTGACGGGTTGTGCTTCCGCGCGCCGAGTGACGTGGGTGTCCGCGCCCTCACGCCACCGCCGTGGGCGCCCGCACACTGCTGTTCATGGAACTGCATCGTTATCGGTTCAGAAGCGTGTGGGACTTCGCTCGACCGCCGGACGAGGTGTTCGCGGTGCTGCGCGTGGTCGACGACTGGCCCCTGTGGTGGCCCGGAGTGCGGCGGGCGCGCCGTGTCGATGAGCAGTCGGGGGCGTTCCTGTTGCGCTCGCTGCTGCCGTTCGACCTCGACCTCACCATCACCGGCGCGTTCGAGGACATGGAGTCGAGGGTGTTGCGCGGGGTGGTCGGCGGCGACCTGGAGGGTGTGTCGGGGTGGAGCGTGCGCCCGCACGGGACCGGCAGCCGGGCCGTCCTCGAGCAGGACATGGTGGCGCGCAAGGCACTCGTCCGCCGGCTCGAGGTGCCGTTTCGCCCGCTGTTCCGCGCCAACCACTATCTCCTGACGTACCGGGGACACCGTGGTCTGCGGGCATGGCTGGACGGCGGTCGGGAGGCTCACCGCGCACGCGAGGAGGAGCGGCGGTCGGGTACCCGTTCCGAGTGAGACCCTCGGCTCACCCGGAACGGGTACCGGCGCGCTCTGCCGACGCGGACGTCGGGATCACGGTGTGAACGGAGCCGTCAGCCCCGGTCCAGGATCGCCGTGAGGGCCTCCCGCAGTGCTGTCTCGGGGTTCGCCGAGGGGCCCTCGGAGCGCCAGGCGACGAATCCGTCGGGGCGGACCAGCACCGCTCCGTCCTCGGTGACGCCGTGCACCTCCGCCCAGTCCGTGTCGCTCGCGGGGGAGAGCTCCGCGTCGGCGCCGCTGCCGATCCGGTACGCGTCGAGCGGGACGGACAGCCGCTGGGCGACGTCCTTCGCCGCGCTGTGCCACTTGTCCGACGAGGTCAGGAGCACCATGGACCGCTCGTACAGGTCGAGGGTGGAGACCCGGGTGCCGGCGCGGTGCAGCCACATGTGCGGTGCCCGGCTGCCGGGCTCGCCGGTCAGGCGCAGGCCGTCGGGGACGATCGGGACCGACTGGTCGGTACCCAGGACCGCGCCACGCGGATAGCGGTAGGCCAGCGCCACGTTGAGGATGCCGCCCTTCTTGCCGCCGGGGCCGGCGGCTCCCGGGGCGGGGATGTACCCGGGGTGGCTGTGCTCGACCGAACGCGACGAGGCACGGGCGCTGGTGGCCTCCGCGACCGGGCGGCGCTCGGCGTCGTAGGACTTCAGCAGTCCGGGGCCCGCCCAGCCGCCCAGCACCGCGGCCAGTTTCCAGGCGAGGTTGTGCGCGTCCTGGATTCCGGTGTTGGAGCCGAACGCACCGGTGGGGGACATCTCGTGGGCCGAGTCGCCGGCCAGGAACACCCTGCCGTCCGAGTAGCGCTCGGCGACCCGCTCGGCGGCGTGCCAGGCGGCCCTGCCGGTGATCTGCACATCGAGATCGGCCACGCCCACGGCGCGTCGGATGTGGTCCGCGCACCGCTCGTCGGTGAACTCCTCAAGGGTTTCGCCCTGTTCGGGGTGCCAGGGCGCGTGGAAGACCCAGTGCTCCTTGTTGTCGACCGGCAGGAGCGCCCCGTCGGCCTCCGGATCGGTCAGGTAGCAGACGATGAAGCGCCGGTCACCGACGACGTCCGCGAGAGCCCGCGAGGTGAACGTGACGCTCACGTTGTGGAACAGGTCGCCAGGTCCGCTCTGCCCGATGGCGAGCCGCTCGCGGATCGGGCTGCGCGGGCCGTCCGCCGCGACCAGGTAGTCCGCCCGGACGGTGCTGTGTTCGCCCGTCTCCCGGCTCTTGAGCTGCGCGGTGATCCCCTGCGCGTCCTGCTCGAACGACAGCATCTCGGTGGAGAAGCGCAGGTCTCCGCCCAGCTCCCGGGCGCTCTTCAGCAGCACCGGCTCCAGGTCGTTCTGGCTGCACAGGCACCACGCACCGGGGCTGAAGCGGGCGAGCCCGCCGCCCGGGTCGATCTCCTTGAACAGCCACTCACCGGCGTCGCCCACCAGCGTCGGCGTCTGCATGATGCCGTGGTTCTCCGCCAGGACCGAAGCGGCCTCCTCGATGCGCCGCTGCACTCCGGCCACCCGGAACAGCTCCATCGTGCGCACGTTGTTGCCGCGCCCACGTGGATGGATCGAGGTACCCGAATGGCGTTCGACCAGCAGGTGCGGCACACCGAGCCGGCCCAGGAACAGCGAGGTGGACAGGCCCACCAGGGAGCCGCCGACGATGAGGACCGGCGTGTGCTGACCGACCTCGCCGGCCTCTTTCAATCGGTTCATTGATTGCCTCCAGCGTCACCCGCGAGGTGAGTCAGGGATGGGATGCCGGCCGCTTTGAACGGCCATCAGTTTCCATGCCCTGTGCGGAGAGGATCGCGCGCTCCGGGCACCCGGATGGCACACAGTTCACTCGTCCGCACCGGCGGGCTCGCGCGCCTCGGGGGTCGCGTCAACGATCGGCACATGGCGACCCCGGTCTTTGGGACACGGCGGTCGTTCCTGACCTTCCGTGAAGAAGAGAAGAGGTGTGCCGGATGACTACTTCGGGACGTATATCGCAATCGGCGTTCGACGGCTCCAGGCTTCGGGTGATCCTGCTGCTCGACCTGTACGAAGGAGCCCAGGAGCAGTTCCTCGACGCGTACGAGCACATGCGCAATCAGGTCGCGTCCGTCCCCGGACACCTCAGCGACCAGCTCTGCCAGTCGATCGAGAACCCCTCGCAGTGGCTCATCACCAGCGAATGGGAGAGCGCCCCGCCCTTCCTCGCCTGGGTCAACAGCGAGGAGCACGTCGAGACGGTCCGGCCGATGCACAACTGCGTCCGGGACACCCGCTCGATGCGCTACAGCATCCTTCGGGAGACCAGCCCCGCCCAGCCGCACGGCCAGAAGTCGGCCAAGGCGGATATGCAGGTCGAGGCCCGGGTGGGCGAAGGTGTGGCACGCCATGCCCTCACCTTCACCGTCAAGCCGGGGACCGAGTCGAAGGTCGCGGAGATCCTCGCCGGGTACGAGTCCCCCCAGGCCCAGGTCGACGACACCACGCGGCTGCGGCGCACCTCCCTCTTCATGCACGGCAACCGTGTCGTGCGTGCGGTGGAGGTGGAGGGCGACCTCATGGCGGCACTGCGTCACGTCGCCCGTCAGCCCGAGGTACGGGCGGTCGAGGAGGCCATCAACCCGTACCTGGAGCAGGACCGGGACCTGAGGGACCCCGACTCGGCACGGGTCTTCTTCACCCGGGCCGCGCTGCCGTCCGTGCACCACGTGACGTCCGGCAGCAAGGCACCCGAGGACCTGCGTCGCCACGCGCTCTACTACCCGGCCAAGCCAGGCTGCGGGTTGGAGCTGGCCAGGTTGCTCGCCCACCAGGACGAAGCCGCGGCGGATGACCCGAAGAGTCCGGTGTACCGGAGCACGGTCTTCCAGCGTGACGACATCGTGGTGCGTCTCATCGACGTGACGGGCGAGCTGGACGCGGACCCCGTCGCCGCGCTCGGTGTCAAGGGCGCGAAGAAGGCCGCGGAGCTGGAGCGTCTCCTCGACGGTGCCGCGATCGGCGTCGAGGGCTCCCTGGAGACGGAACGCAACATCAACCGCCTCCTGTCGCACGTCGACATGATGCCCGTCACCGACCGCACGGCGGATTCCTGACAGAGGGCCGCGGCTTCGTCCGCGGCCCTCCCTCCCCGGACGTCACTGCCCCACCCGGAGGTATCAAGCATGTTCAAGAAGCATCCACGCATCGTGGACCTGAGCGAGACGGAACCCAACCGCAGGCGCGGAGGCGACATCCGGGCCATGCTCACGCCCGCCACGGCGGGGTCCACCAGCGGCTTCATGGGCCTGGCCCTCATCCAGCCCGGCGAGCGCATCGGTGAGCACTACCACCCGTACTCCGAGGAGTTCGTGTACGTCGTCAACGGCGCCCTCGAAGTGGACCTGGACGGCGACAGCTTCGCCCTGCGGCCCGATCAGGGTCTGCTGATCCCGATCAACATGCGGCACCGCTTCCGCAACGTCGGCGACACGGAAGCCCGCATGGTCTTCCACCTGGGCCCGCTCGCTCCGCGTCCGAGCCTCGGCCACGTCGACACGGAGGTGACCGACGACACCGCGCCCGGCCCCGAGTTCGCCACCGCCGGGGCGGACCTGTCCGCGCCGGACCACGGACAGCCGTCCGAGCGAAGTGGGGCCATAAAGTGACCCGGCGGGTGGCCGTCACCGGCATCGGTGTGGTCGCTCCGGGCGGCACCGGGGCGACGGCGTTCTGGGACCTCCTGTCCAACGGCCGCACCGCGACCCGCGGCATCTCGCTGTTCGACCCGGCGGGCCTGCGTTCCCGCATAGCCGCCGAATGCGACTTCGACCCGCTCGCGCACGGCCTCGACCCGGAGCTGAGCGAACACGCCGACCGGTACATCCAGTTCGCCGTGGTCGCGGCCCGGGAAGCCGTCCGTGACTCCGGACTCGACACCGGCAAGGAGGACCCCTGGCGGGTCGCGGTCTCCCTGGGCAGCGCCGTCGGCGGTACCACCCGCCTGGAACACGACTACGTCCAGGTCAGCGAACGGGGCCGGCGGTGGGACGTGGACCACCGCGCGGCCGACCCGCAACTGCACCTGGCGTTCTCGCCCAGCACGCTGGCCTCGGTCGTCGCCGAGGAGTTCGGTGCCCAGGGACCGGTGCAGACCGTCTCCACCGGCTGCACCTCCGGACTCGACGCGGTCGGCTACGCCTTCCACACCATCGAGGAGGGCCGGGCGGACGTCTGCATAGCCGGGGCGTCGGACTCTCCGATATCCCCGATCACCATGGCCTGCTTCGACGCCATCAAGGCCACCTCACCCGACAACGACGACCCCGAGCACGCCTCCCGTCCCTTCGACGTCCACCGCAACGGCTTCGTCATGGGCGAGGGCGGCGCGGTACTGGTCCTGGAGGAGTACGAGCACGCCCGAGCCCGCGGCGCGCACATCTACTGCGAGATAAGCGGCTACGCCACCTACGGCAACGCCTACCACATGACCGGTCTGACCAGCGAGGGGCTGGAGATGGCCCGGGCGATCGACACCACGCTCGACCAGGCCCGCCTCGACCCCACCCTGATCGACTACGTCAACGCGCACGGCTCGGGCACCCGACAGAACGACCGGCACGAGACCGCCGCGGTCAAGCGGTCCCTGGGCGAGCACGCCTACGACACGCCCATGAGCTCCATCAAGTCCATGGTGGGGCACTCGCTGGGCGCGATCGGCGCGATAGAGGTCGTCGCCTGCGTCCTCGCCCTGAAGCACCAAGTGGTGCCGCCCACGGCGAACTACGAAACTCCCGACCCCGAGTGCGACCTGGACTACGTGCCGCGCACCGCACGCCCGCGGAAGCTGAACAACGTGCTCTCCGTGGGCAGCGGATTCGGCGGATTCCAGTCCGCGGTGCTCCTGACCGGGCCGGGTGGGAGGACCCGATGAGCACACAGCGCACTCAGCGCACTCAGCGCCCCCGGCGCGCGGCCATCACCGGCATCGGTGTGATCGCGCCCAACGGACTGCGCGCCGACGCGTACTGGAAGTCCGTCAGAGAAGGCCTCGTCGTCCTGGACCGGATCACCCGCGAGGGATGCGAGCACCTGCCGCTCCGTATCGCGGGCGAGGTCCGGGCCTTCGACGCCGCGGCCCTCATCGAGGAGCGGTTCCTCGTCCAGACGGACCGCTTCAGCCACTTCGCGATGGCAGCGACCGTGCTCGCCCTCGACGACGCCGGCCTGGGCCAGGGTGACCCCGCGGACCCGTACGACATCGGCGTGATCACCGCCGCCGGATCAGGTGGCGGCGAGTTCGGACAGCGCGAGCTCCAGAAGCTGTGGGGCCAGGGATCCCGGTACGTGGGCCCGTACCAGTCCATCGCCTGGTTCTACGCCGCCAGCACCGGCCAGATCTCCATCCGGGGCGGCTTCAAGGGACCGTGTGGAGTGGTCGCGAGCGACGAGGCGGGCGGCCTGGACTCCATCGCGCTCGCCGCCCGGGGTGTACGGCGCGGCACCGGCGCGGTGGTCGTCGGATCCGCGGAGGCCCCCCTCGCCCCGTACTCGATGGTGTGCCAGCTCGGATACCCCGAGATCAGCACCGCCGAGGATCCCGATCAGGCCTATCGGCCCTTCACCGCGGGAGCGTGCGGCTTCGCTCCCGCGGAGGGGGGAGCCATGCTCGTCGTGGAGGACGAGACCCGCGCTCGCGCGCGCGGGGCGGCCGTCCGGGCCATCGTGGCCGGCCATGGAGCCACGTTCACCGGAGCCTCCCGCTGGGAGCGGTCCAGAGAGGGTCTCGCCCACGCGATCCGTGGCGCCCTCGACGAGGCCGGCTGCGCTCCGGAGGAGATCGACGTCGTGTTCGCCGACGCCCTGGGCGTTCCGGAGGCGGACCGCGCCGAAGCCCTGGCCATTGCCGACGCCCTCGGTAAGCACGGCACCCGGGTCCCCGTCACGGCGCCCAAGACGGGCATCGGGCGGGCCTACTGCGGGGCACCCGTGCTGGACACCGCGGCCGCGGTGCTCGCCATGGAGAACGGTCAGGTACCCCCCACCCCCAACGTGTTCGACATCTGCCACGACCTCGACCTGGTGATGTCGAGCGCTCGTCCCACCGAGCTGCACACGGCCCTGGTCCTCAGCAGGGGACTGATGGGCTCCAACGCGGCGCTGGTAGTGCGCCGCGGCGGCGACTCCGCCCGATAGGACCGGGCGGGAAGGAGAACAGACTCATGATCACCACCGAAGTGACCCTCATCGAACTGGCCTCGCTGATGAAGAAGGCGGCCGGTGTCTCCGTCGACCCCCAGGACCTCGAGAAGTCGTCCGACTCCCCGTTCGGCACCCTCGGCCTCGACTCCCTCGGCCTGCTCGGCATCGTCGGTGAGCTGGAGAACCGGTACAGCCAGCCGCTGCCCCCCGACGCCGAGCGCTGCAAGACCCCCCGTGAGTTCCTCGACCTCGTCAACAACACCCTCAAGTCTGGAGCCTGAAAGTGGCAGGACACACTGAGAACAGCATCACCATCGACGCCCCTCTCGACCTCGTCTGGGACATCACCAACGACATCGAGAACTGGCCGCAGCTCTTCAGCGAGTACGCGTCCCTGGAGGTGCTCTCCCGCGACGGCGACACGACGAAGTTCCGACTGACCATGCACCCGGACGAGAACGGCAAGGTCTGGAGCTGGGTCTCGGAGCGGACCGTGGACCGCGTCAGGCGGACGGTCCGCGCCCGCCGCGTCGAGACGGGCCCCTTCGACCACATGAACATCCGGTGGGAGTACGAGGAGACCCCCGAGGGCACCCACATGCACTGGGTGCAGGACTTCGCGATGAAGCCCGAGGCCCCGGTCGACGACGCCTGGATGACGGACAACATCAACCGCAACTCCCGCGTCCAGATGGAGCTCATCCGGGACCGGATCGAGAAGGTCGCCCGCGACCGTCAGAACGCGCCGATGGCCGGCTGACAGCCGGAGCTCAGGAAGGACATCCGATGCACCACGCCCTCATCGTCGCGCGCATGGCGCCCGACTCGGCCCCGGCGATCGCCGATGTGTTCGCCGCCTCCGACCGCGGTGAACTCCCGCACCTGATCGGCGTCAAGCGGCGCAGCCTCTTCCAGTTCGGTGATGTGTACATGCACCTCATCGAAGCCGACAAGGACCCGGCACCCGCCATCGCGAAGGTGGTCGGGCACCCCGAGTTCCGGAGCGTCAGCGAGCAGCTGTCGGCGTACGTCAGCGCGTACGACCCGCAGACGTGGCGCAGTCCCAAGGACGCCATGGCCCAGTGCTTCTACCGCTGGGAGCGGGACGCCGTCTCCTGAGGCGAACGCCCGGACACAACCCGAGGCCGCCGACCCCGCGATGGACGCGGAGCCGGCGGCCTCGGGTTTTTCCCGGTGCGCCGGAAAGGCCGGATCAGCTGGGGATCGTGCACTCGAAGGCGTGCAGATACGCGTTGACCGGACGGAACTCGTCGATGACGAGGCCCGCGTCCGTCAGCCGGTCGACCATGCTCTGCCGGGTGTGCTTCGCACCACCGACATTGAGGAGCAGCAGCAGGTCCATGGCCGTGGTGAACCGCATCGACGGGGTGTCGTCCACGAGGTTCTCGATGACGACGACGCGGGCACCGGGCCGCGCCGCCTTGCGGATGTTGGCCAGCGCCCTGCGGGTGCTGTCGTCGTCCCACTCCAGGATGTTCTTGATGATGTACAGGTCCGCCTGGACCGGGATGTCCTCACGGCAGTCCCCGGCCACGACGCGCACCCGCTCGGCCAGCGAACCGCCGCCGCGCAGCCGGGGATCGGCGTTCTCCACCACTCCCGGCAGGTCGAGCAGCGTGCCGTGCATCCCGGGGTGCTTCTCCAGCAGGCTGACCAGGACCTGGCCCTGACCGCCGCCGATGTCCGCGACCGAGGACACGCCTCGCAGATCGAGAAGGTTCGCCACGTCCCGCGCCGACTGCTCGCTGGACGTCGTCATGGCCCGGTTGAACACGTACGCCGACTCCGGGGCCTCTTCGTTGAGGTAGTCGAAGAACTCCCGCTCGTACACGTCCTCGAAGACGTTACGGCCGGAGCGCACCGCCTCGTCGAGCTTCGGCCAGACGTTCCACGTCCACGGCTCGGTGCACCACAGGGCGATGTAGCGGAGGCTGTGCGGGTCGTCCTCGCGCAGCAGCCGGGACATCTCCGTGTGCGCGAAGGTGCCGTCCGGGAGTTCGGTGAAGACCCCCTGGCAGCACAGCGCGCGCAGCAGCCGCCGCAGGGTCTTCGGCTGGGCCTTCACCGTCGCCGCCAGGTCCTCCACGCGCATGGGCGTGTCGCCCAGGGCGTCCGCCACGCCGAGGCGGGCGGTCGCGCGTACGGCGGCGGCGCACGCCGCTCCGAAGGCGAGCTCCCGCAGCCGCATGGACGGCGGCGGGGGAGCCGGATCGACCGTGGTCGGTGGAGCCGGATCAACAGTGGTCATGGTGGTGCCTCGCTTCTGGGGTCGTGCTGGTGGGGGGAGGGGGAGGGGTCAGCACAGTCCGGCGGGCTCGGAGTGCGTGCAGGTGTTGCCGTGGAAGGTGTTGCGCTTGCCCTTGGCGCGGTCGCGGTTGGCGAGGTCGGCCTTGCCGTTGCGCTGCGCCACGTTGTTGCGGATCTCGTTGTGCTCGTTGACGGCGCCCACGAAGCTCTTGTACAGAACGATGCCGCCGGACAGCGGGGAGGTGCCCACGTTGTCCTCGACCTTGTTCTCCGCCACCAGCGTCTTCTCGGCGCCGGTGAGGACGATTCCGGAGCCCTGCAGGAAGGGCAGCCGCGGAGTCTTGCGACAGTACTTGTTGTTGGCGTGGATGTAGTTGCGGACCACGCTCAGCGCCCCGACGTGCGGCTTGTTCTCGTCGCCCACGACGAACACCGCGGCGCAGTTGCCGGTCGCCTCGTTGTGATCGACGGTCAGGTTCCGCAGCCGTCGGACCGTGACGCCGATCCGGTTGCCGGACAGAAGGTTGTGGCTGACGACCGTCCCCAGGGTGTCCCGGGCGCCTTCCTCCGTGCTGACCGTGTTGGACAGGAACAGCCCGGCGTCGCCGTTGTTCCGGGCGAGGTTGTAGCGGAACACCCCGCGCACGGAGCGTTCCTGGGCGATGCCCCACTGGCCGTTCTTCTCGGCGATCACTCCCTGGACCGTCAGCCGGTCGGTGCCCGACGCCCACAGGCCCTGCTTGGCGAAGCCTCTGAGGGTCAGTGAGCTGACGGTGACGCCCTTGACGCGCTTTTTGTCCGTGCCGGTGACACAGATTCCGTTGCCGGCCTTGGCGCAGCTGCCGGAGGCCTTGCCCGGCACGATGACGGTGGAGCGCGCACCGTAGCCGCGCAGCGTCAGGTTCGACACCGTGATGCGGACGCTCTCGTGATACGTGCCGGGGGAGAGGACGACGGTGTCCCCCGAGTGTGCGGAATTCACGGCCTTCTGGATCGACCCGCCGGGTTTGACCCAGTGCACCGTCTGGTGCTCGGCCGACGGGGCGGCGCCCAGCACCGACGCCGTGACGGCTGCGGTGCAGGCGAGGTAGGCCATCTGTCGTTTCGTCATAGGCCGAAGCTAAGAGCGGGTGTTCCGGCCCGCCACCGCTGATCACCCAGGTGGACCGCCGATGTCACCTGCCTGCGCGCAAGGGTGAGCCGTCGGAGGCAGCGGCGTCGGCGGACACGCGACCGCCCCGACCGGAGAACCCGGCCGGGGCGGTGCGGTGGTGACGCGTGGGCGCCGACGGTGTGTCAGGCGAGGGTCGCGAGCGTCGCGTTCCAGGTGGCCGAGGGGCGCATGACGGTCGCGGCCTTGGCCGGGTCGGGCTGGTAGTAGCCGCCGATGTCGGCGGGCTTGCCCTGGACCGCGAGCAGCTCGTCGACGATCGTCCGCTCCTGCGCGGTCAGCGTCTCGGCGAGCGGGGCGAACGCCTTGGCGAGGTCCGCGTCGTCGGTCTGCTTGGCCAACTCCTGCGCCCAGTAAAGGCCCAGGTAGAAGTGGCTGCCGCGGTTGTCGATGCCGCCGACGCGACGGGTCGGCGACTTGTCCTCGTTGAGGAAGGTCGCCGTCGCGCGGTCGAGGGTGTCGGCGAGCACCTGGGCGCGCGCGTTGCCCGTGCTCTGCGCGAGGTGCTCGAAGCTGGCCGCGAGGGCGAAGAACTCGCCCAGGCTGTCCCAGCGCAGGTAGTTCTCCTTGACCAGCTGCTGGACGTGCTTCGGGGCGGAGCCGCCGGCACCCGTCTCGAAGAGGCCGCCACCCGCCATCAGCGGAACGACGGAGAGCATCTTGGCGCTGGTGCCCAGCTCCAGGATCGGGAACAGGTCGGTCAGGTAGTCACGCAGGACGTTGCCGGTGACCGAGATGGTGTTCAGGCCCTTGCGGATGCGCTCGAGGGAGAACTTCGTCGCCTCGACCGGGGACAGGATCTTGATCTCCAGGCCCTCGGTGTCGTGCTCCGCCAGGTACGCGTTGACCTTCTCGATCAGCTGCGTGTCGTGGGCGCGGGTCTCGTCCAGCCAGAACACCGCCGGGTCGCCGGTGGCGCGGGCGCGGGTGACGGCCAGCTTCACCCAGTCCCTGATCGGGTCGTCCTTGGTCTGGCAGGCGCGGAAGATGTCGCCCGCGCCGACGGCCTGCTCCAGGACCACGTTGCCGGCCTGGTCGACGAGGCGGACCGTGCCGGTGGTGGGGATCTCGAACGTCTTGTCGTGGCTGCCGTACTCCTCGGCCTTCTGGGCCATCAGACCGACGTTCGGCACCGAGCCCATGGTGGACGGGTCGAAGGCGCCGTGGGCGCGGCAGTCGTCGATGACGACCTGGTAGACGCCGGAGTAGCTGCTGTCCGGGAGGACGGCGAGGGTGTCGGCCTCCTGGCCGTCCGGGCCCCACATGTGGCCGGAGGTGCGGATCATCGCCGGCATGGAGGCGTCGACGATCACGTCGGAGGGGACGTGCAGGTTGGTGATGCCCTTGTCCGAGTCGACCATCGCGAGGGCCGGGCCCTCGGCGAGCTCGGCGTCGAAGGACGCCTTGATCTCGGCGCCCTCGGGCAGCGCCTCCAGGCCCTTGAAGATGCCGCCCAGACCGTCGTTCGGGGTCAGACCGGCGGCGGCGAACGTCTCGCCGTACTTCGCGAACGTCCTGGGGAAGAAGGCGCGCACGACGTGGCCGAAGACGATCGGGTCGGAGACCTTCATCATCGTGGCCTTGAGGTGCACGGAGAACAGCACGTCCTCGGCCTTGGCACGGGCGATCTGCGCCGTGAGGAACTCGCGCAGCGGCGCGACGTGCATGACGGACGCGTCGACGACCTCGCCCGCGAGGACGGGTACCGACTCGCGCAGCACGGTGGTGGAGCCGTCGTCGCCCGCCAGCTCGATGCGGAGCGAGCCCGCCTCGGAGATCACCGTGGACTTCTCGGTGGAGCGGAAGTCGTCGGCGCCCATGGTGGCGACGTTGGTCTTGGACTCGGGGGTCCAGGCGCCCATGCGGTGCGGGTGGGTCTTGGCGTAGTTCTTGACCGACGCGGGGGCGCGGCGGTCGGAGTTGCCCTCACGCAGGACCGGGTTCACGGCGGAGCCCTTGACCTTGTCGTAACGGGCGCGGATGTCGCGCTCCTCGTCCGACTTCGGGTCGTCCGGGTAGGCCGGGAGCGCGTAGCCCTGCTCCTGGAGCTCGGCGATCGCGGCCTTCAGCTGCGGGATCGAGGCCGAGACGTTCGGCAGCTTGATGATGTTGGCCTCGGGCGTCTTGGCCAGGTCACCGAGCTCGGCGAGGGCGTCGGGAACGCGCTGACCCTCCTCGAGGAACTCGGGGAAGAGCGCGAGGATGCGCCCGGCCAGCGAGATGTCACGGGTCTCCACAGTGACACCCGCCTGCGAGGCGTACGCCTGGACCACCGGCAGGAACGAATACGTCGCCAGGGCCGGGGCCTCGTCAGTGTGCGTGTAAATGATGGTCGAGTCAGTCACCGGGTGCTCCGCTCCACGTCTGCAACATTGCTCGACATCAAGATATCTCGTGAGCGACCCCGACTCGACAGGGGTCCGCCCGCCATCGCCGTGAACAAGAAGTGGCGCGCCGCAGGCACCCGCCCTCGACGCCCTCACACTGCCGCTGGACCGACGCCCACGGCCGCGCCGGCCGAAGCCACCGTGACCCGCGCGTGGGCGAAGAGTCGCGGGTCACCCCGGCGCGCCCGCTGCCGGAGCACGTCCGGGTGACTGTCCGTGTCGAGTGCTCCGCCGAGTGTCACCGGGGCTCCTGTGCGAGCACCGAGGCCGAACCATCCCGACCGGACGGTCGCCCCGGTGTCCCCGGGCCTGGTCGCGCCGCGCCGACGGCACAGGGACCGGGGAGGCCGACGGCACAGGGACCGGGAAGTTGGCCGGGGCTCGCCCTCGTCCGGGCGCTACCTCCCCGACGTGGCCTCGCGCTGGTGCGGTATGCCCGCCTCCAGCAGCTCCGCCCCGCCCGGCTGCAGCGCCACCGTCCGCGTGGGCGCCGGAATCCGGATGCCCTCCTCCCGGTAGCGCTTGTGCAGGCGCTTGATGAACTCGTGCTTGATCCGGTACTGGTCGCTGAACTCCCCGACGCCGAGGATGACGCTGAAGCTGATGCGGGAGTCGCCGAAGGTGTGGAAGCGGACGGCAGGCTCGTGGTCCGGGACGGCGCCGGTGATCTCGGCCATCGTCTCGGTGACGACCTCGGTGGTCACGCGCTCGACATGGTCCAGGTCGCTGTCGTAGCCGACACCGACCTGGACGATGAGGGTCATCTGCTGCTCGGGGCGGTTGAAGTTGGTCATGTTGGTGCCCGCGAGCTGGGCGTTGGGGATGATGACCAGGTTGTTGGAGAGCTGACGGACCGTCGTGTTGCGCCAGTTGATGTCCACGACGTAGCCCTCCTCACCGCTGCTGAGGCGGATGTAGTCGCCGGGCTGGACCGTCTTCGAGGCGAGGATGTGGACGCCCGCGAAGAGGTTGGCGAGGGTGTCCTGAAGGGCGAGCGCCACCGCGAGACCGCCCACACCCAGGGCCGTGAGCAGCGGGGCTATGGAGATGCCCAGCGTCTGCAGCATGACGAGGAAGCCCATCGCCAGCACCACGACCCGGGTGATGTTGACGAAGATGGTGGCCGAACCCGCGACGCCCGAGCGGGACTGGGCTAGCGACCGCACGAGACCGGTGACGACCCGGGCCGCGGTCAGGGTCGCGACGAAGATGAGGACGACGGTCAGGACCCTGTTGACGTTGCGTCCGACCGGAGCCGTCAGCGGGAGCACCGCGCCCGCCGCCGAGACACCCGCGGCGATCGCTCCCCAGGGGACGAGCGTACGCAGCGCGTCGACGATGAAGTCGTCACCGCTCCACCGGGTGCGCGAGGCGTGCTTGCCGAGCCAGCGCAGCAGTATGCGCAACAGGAACGCGGCCAGCAGACCCGCCACCACGGGAATCCCGGCCATCATCAGGTCGTCCAGTGTGAGGGAGTGTTTCACCGGCCGCCTCCCGTGTGACGGAGGGGAAGGCCCGCGGGCCGGATGTGCTGTGTCGTCACTTGCCACCTGCTCGAATCCGGGAATGCACGATCACGCCCGGACGCGTGTTCGTCGTCCGGGGCGACCTCTCATCCTGCCGTACTTGCGGGTACGTCCGTTACCGGGCCCACACGCTTCCGGCACACCTGCCGACCACGCCGGCCGACCGTCCCTGCCGACCACACCCGTCGGTCCGTCACCAGGGTCTTGGCCGGGGCCGATCCGGTCGAGAGCGATCCGATCGAGCCGAGAGGCCGCGGCACGGCAGAGGCCCCGGCCCACTACCTCGCCGTGAACGAGCCGTGCCGCCCGGCTCCCGACGCGAAGCGGGCGGCGCCCTCCATGCCCTCGGCCAACACGTCCTTGCCGTAACGGAGTTCGACGCGCATGGCCGCCTCCTCGACCAGGCCCTCCTGGTCGAGGACCGACGCGCGGTCGCTGCGCAGGCAGGACTGGGGGAAGTCGGCGATGGCCGCGGCGAGTTCCTCGGCCTCGGCCCGGGCGCGGCCGGTCGGGACGAGCCGGTTGGCGAGACCCATCTCGTACGCCTCGGCGGCCGGGACCGCGCGGCCGGTGAGGATCATGTCCATCGCACGGCTTGCGCCGATGAGGCGGGGGAGCCGTACGGTGCCGCCGTCGATGAGCGGGATGCCCCAGCGGCGGCAGAAGACGCCGAAGACGGCGTCCTGCTCGGCGACCCGCAGATCGCACCAGAGCGCCAGTTCCAGGCCGCCCGCCACGGCATGCCCCGCGACCGCCGCGATGACCGGCTTGGACAGCCGCAGCCGGGTGGGACCCATCGGCCCGTCACCGTCCTCCGCGACCCTGTTGCCGTACTCGGTGCCGATCGCCTTGAGGTCCGCGCCGGCGCAGAACGTGCCGCCCTCGCCCCAGAGCACCGCCACCCGGGCCGTCTCGTCCGCCTCGAACTCTCTGAAGGCGTCCGCGAGTTCGGCGGCGGTCGGCCCGTCGACGGCGTTGCGGGCGGCGGGGCGGGAGAGGACGACCGTGGTGACGTACCCCTGGCGTTCGATCCGGACCGACATCGTGCTGTCCCCTTCTCCCGGCCATGTACGCCTTCTCCTGAGCGGCGTACGGGGAGGTTACTCCGGGGCTGCTTGTGGCGCGGATCCGTGGCGCTCAGATCACCTTCAGACGGACCAGCGCGCCCAGCGTCAGCGCCCCGGGCAGCAGCGGCACCCACACCGTGATGATCCGGTAGGCCAGCACGACCGCTGTCGCCACGGCCACCGGGCCGCCCGCCGCCACCAGCGCGACGATCAGCGCCGCCTCGACCGAACCGATGCCGCCCGGGGTGGGCACCATCGCGACGGCCGCCGTCGCCGCCAGATACGCGAGAGCCATGTGCAGGGGCGGCACCGCCAGGTTCATCGCCTCGCCGACCGCGGTCAGTCCTGCGGCCTGCAGCAGCGGGAAGGCGAGCGATCCGCCCCACAGGGCGAGCGCGCGTGCCGGACGGGTGTGCACGGAGCGGGCCTCGCCGAGCGCGGTGCGCAGGAACGACAGCACGGCCCCGCGCAGCCGTCGGACGAGAAGAAGCGTGGCCACCGCGGCCAGGAGGACCCCTCCCGCGGCGAGCAGCAACGGGCCGATCGCGCCGGAGGGGAGGAGGGATCCGATGTGCAGGGCTCCCGGGAACGCGATGAGCAGGCCCACCAGGAGGGTCACCCGGGCGATCGACTCCGCGAGCATGTAGAGCGCGAGCGCGGCGGAGGAGCGGGCGAGCGGGACGCCGCACACGGTCATGAAGCGCAGATTGACCGCGCCGGCGCCGAGACCGGTCGGCAGCAGGTGGTTGGCCGCGCCCGCGGCGAACTGGGTGGCGAGCAGCCGACGCGCGGGCAGCCGCTGCATGACCGCGCCCTGCCGGGCGGAGGCCGCGGCGACCCAGGTCAGGCAGGTCGCGACGGCGGCCGCCAGCAGCCACGGCCATTCGGCCGAGCGTAGATGGCCGAAGCCCTCCATGAGGACGGACCGATGCCGCACCGCGACCACCAGGACGAGGGCGAGCGGGATCACGCACAGGACCGACCTGAGCGGGAAGCGTCGGGGTCCTTGGGAGAATCCCTGGGGAAGCTTCTGGGGAAGTCGAACCGCTGTCACATCGGGAGAGGTTCTCCACGCCGCGCCAACGGGGGGTTGCGGGCGCGCGTCCGGCGGACGACGTGCCGGGCAAGGTGCGGGAGGGGTCGTCGCCGTCGTGGGTGCCGTCATGAATTCCTTACTGTGTTCTTCACCGTGCTCTTCACTGTGTTCTTTCTGGACTTCGTCCCGGAATCATTGACCTCAACGATGCTTGAGGTCCTACGGTCACTCCCATGAGCATGGAGAGCACAGCCTGGACCCAGCTGTACAGCGTCATGAACGCGCAGCAGGAGCGCCGTCCCTTCGCCCGCGCGACGCTGCGTCGCATCGCCGCCTTCGCCCGTCCGCATCGCCGCCGCATCGGCCAGTTCGTGGTCCTCAGCGTGCTGACCGCGCTGCTGGCCGTCGCGACGCCGGTGCTCGCGGGGCGCGTCGTGGACGCCATCGTGTCCGGCGGCGACGAAGAAACCGTCATCCGCCTTGCCGTGCTCATCGCACTCATCGCGCTCGCCGAGGCGGCGCTCGGGCTCCTCGGCCGCTGGCTCTCGGCGACGCTCGGTGAGGGGCTCATCCTCGATCTGCGGACGGCTGTGTTCGATCATGTGCAGCGCATGCCGGTCGCGTTCTTCACACGTACCCGTACGGGCGCGCTGGTCAGTCGACTCAACAACGACGTGATCGGCGCCCAACGCGCCTTCAGCAACACGCTGTCCGGAGTCGTCAGCAATCTCGTCACGCTGCTGCTCACCCTCGCCGTCATGCTCACCCTGTCCTGGCAGATCACGCTGCTCGCGCTGGTGCTGCTGCCGGTGTTCGTGGTGCCCGCACGGCGGACGGGCAGCCGGATGGCACGTCTGCAACGGGAGGCGGCGAACCTGAACGCGTCGATGGGCACCCGGATGACCGAGCGGTTCTCCGCACCCGGCGCCACGCTCATCAAGCTCTTCGGGCGGCCCGGGGACGAGTCCGCGGAGTTCGCGGCACGGGCCCGGCGGGTGCGGGACATCGGGGTGCGTACGGCGATGGCGCAGTCGGCGTTCATCACGGCCCTCACGCTGGTCTCCGCCCTGGCCCTCGCGCTCGTGTACGGCCTCGGCGGCTGGTTCGCCCTGCGCGGCAGCCTGGAGCCGGGCGCCGTCGTCTCACTGGCGCTGCTGCTGACCCGCCTGTACGCGCCGCTCACCTCGCTCGCCGGGGCGCGCGTCGAGGTCATGAGCGCCCTGGTGAGCTTCGAGCGCGTCTTCGAGGTGCTCGACCTCAAGCCGCTCATCGAGGAGAAACCCGACGCCCGTACGGTCCCGGAAGGCCCGGCGGCCGTGGAGTTCCAGGACGTCCGCTTCGCCTACCCCTCCGCAGACAAGGTCTCCCTCGCCTCCCTCGAGGAGGTCGCCGCCCTCGACACCCGGGGTGGCGCCGAGGTCCTGCACGGCGTGTCCTTCCGCGCCGAGCCCGGCCAGACCGTCGCCCTCGTCGGCTCCTCCGGCGCCGGCAAGTCGACCATCGCCCAACTGCTGCCGCGCCTGTACGACACCGACGAGGGCACCGTCCGTATCGGCGGCGTCGACGTCCGCGACCTGAGCGCCGAGTCGATGCGCGAGACGCTCGGCATGGTCACCCAGGACGGTCACCTCTTCCACGACTCGGTACGCGCCAACCTGCTCCTGGCCCGCCCCTCCGCGACGGAGGACGACTTGTGGGACGTACTGCGCAGGTCCCGCCTCGAAGACCTCGTACGCTCCCTGCCCGACGGCCTCGACACCGTGGTCGGCGAGCGCGGCTACCGTCTCTCCGGCGGCGAGCGCCAGCGCATGACCATCGCCCGACTGCTGCTCGCCCGCCAGCGTGTCGTCATCCTCGACGAGGCCACCGCCCATCTGGACAACACCTCGGAGGCGGCTGTCCAGGAGGCGCTCACCGAGGCGCTGGAAGGGCGCACGGCCGTGGTGATCGCGCACCGGCTGTCCACCGTGCGGACCGCCGACGTGATCCTCGTCGTGGAGGCCGGACGGATCGTGGAGCGGGGCACGCACGAGGAGTTGCTCACGGCGGAGGGCCGGTACGCGGAGCTGTACCGGACTCAGTTCAAGAAGGACCGGGAAGTCGGCAAGGACCGGGACGGCGTGGCGGAGGTCGCCGTCGCGGCGGAGGCGATCCCGTAGGACCGTCGGCCGACGCCCCGCCCCCGGATCACCGGATCCGGGGGTGGGGCGGCAGTGAGGTGTCGTCAGTCGGCCTTCGACGGGACAAGAGGTACGGATTCCGGTACGGCGTGGGCGGGGCCGAGCCGGTCGCCCTCGATGTCGAGCTCGGGAAGGAGCCGCTCCAGCCACTTCGGCAGCCACCAGGCCGCGTGCCGCGTCAGTGCCAGGACGGCCGGGACGAAGGTCATCCGGACGACGAACGCGTCGAGCAGGACACCGGCGGCGAGTGCGAAGGCGATCTGTTTCAGCATCATGCTGTCGGAGGTGAGGAAGGCGGCGAACACCGAGGTCATGATGAGGGCCGCGGCCGTCACGACCCGCCCGCTGTGCCGCGCGCCGCTGTGTACCGCGCCCAGCGGATTCCCGGTACGGAGGTAGGACTCCCGCATCCTCGAGACGAGGAAGACCTCGTAGTCCATCGCGAGGCCGAACAGCACGGCCAGCAGGATGATCGGCAGGAAGCTGCTGACCGGTCCGGTGGTGTCCACACCGATCAGGCTGCCGAGGTGGCCCAGCTGGAAGACGCCGACCACCGCGCCGAGGGTCGCCGCGATCGAGAGAAGGAAGCCCGCCGCGGCCTTGAGAGGCACCACCAGTGAGCGGAAGACCAGGAGCAGCAGGAGCAGCGACAGCCCGATCACGACGGCAGCGAAGGGGATCAGCGCGGAGTCGAGCTTCGCGGCGACGTCGACGCTCACGGCGGTGCTGCCCGTGACCTGGACGGTGGCGCCGGTGTCCCGCAGGATCGCGGCCCGGTCGTCGCGGATGGAGTTGACCAGCGTCTTGGTCGCCGGGTCGCTGGGCGCGCTGTCCGGTATCACCTGGATGAGCGCGGTGTGGGTGGCCGGGTTGGCCACGGGCTTGCCGACGGTGGCCACGCCGGGCAGCGCGCCGATGGTGGCGGCGACGTGCTGGGCGGCCGTGGTGGGGTCGGAGCTGTTGCTGGTGTCGGCCAGCACGAGGAGGGGGCCGTTGAAACCGGGCCCGAGCTTCTCGCCCACCCTTTCGAAGGCGATGCGCTGA
The DNA here is from genome assembly GCF_055656965.1 of Streptomyces sp. NPDC111656. Lineage (NCBI taxonomy): Bacteria > Bacillati > Actinomycetota > Actinomycetes > Kitasatosporales > Streptomycetaceae > Streptomyces > Streptomyces sp. NPDC111656. The sequence continues at coordinate 401,912 of NZ_JBVKCA010000003.1, read as the reverse complement.
GAGGAGGAGCCGGGCGCGGTGCCGTTGTCGGGCAGGGCGAGGCGCATGTCGTGAGCGGGCCAGGCAAGCGCGCCGAGGGAGGCCACCACCGCGACCAGGGTCAGCAGGGGGCGGCGGGTGACCAGCCGGAACCAGCGCTCGGCGGCGTTGGCGGCCGTGCCGGCGACGTGCTCGCCGGTACGGCTCATGACGCGCCGGCGGGTACTGCTCGCGACGTGCTCGCTGGTAAGGCTCGCGACGATCTCCCCGGTACCGCCGGCGACGTGGTCACCGGTGCCGCTCAGGACGTTATCCCCGGTAGTGCTCACGACGTTCTCGCCGTCGGCGTCCTCGCCCGCACCGCCGACGGCCTGCTCGCGGCGCATCGCGCGGGAGCCCGGCCCGGGCGTCAGACGGGTGCCGGCGAAGCCGAGGACGGCGGGCAGCAGCGTGGTCGCGACCAGTACGGCGATCAGCACCGCGCCGGCGGCCGCCAGTCCCATGGCCGTCAGATAGGGGATGCCGACCACAGTGAGGCCGGTCATCGCGATGACCACGGTCAGTCCGGCGAACACCACGGCGCTGCCCGCGGTGCCCACCGCCAGCGCGGCCGACTCCTCCGGCTCCATGCCGTGGGCGAGGTGGAACCGGTGACGGCTGACGATGAACAGGGCGTAGTCGATGCCGACCGCGAGCCCGATCATCAGGGCCAGGCTCTGCGCGGTCGAGGAGATCGAGACGGTCCCGGTGAGCGACAGCGCACCGAAGATGGCCGTGGCGACACCGAAGAGCGCCGTGACGACGGGGATTCCGGCGGTCAGCAGGGAGCCGAAGGTCAGCGTGAGGATGACCAGGGCGACGCCGACGCCGATGATGTCGCTTCGGTGGGACTCCGACGGGGCGTTGCCGAACGCGGAGCCGCCGACGTCGACCCGCATGCCCTGCTGGTTCGCCCCGGCCACGGCGGACTTGAGCTCGTCCAGCGCGTTCGGCTCCAACGCGCTCTGCGGGACCTCGTAGCGCACCTGCGCGACGGCGGTGGTGCCGTCCGCGGAGATGGTGTGAGCGTCGAACGGGCTCACCACCTTGGCGACTTGGGGCGCGGACCCGGCCGCGTCCAGGGCGGCCCGGATACGGGCGCTGTCGGCCGGGCCGGTCACCTTCTGGCCGTCCGTCGCGGTGAACACGATCTGCGCGCTCGTGCCGGAGAAGGTGGGGAAGTCGGTCTTCATCCGGTCCAGGGCCCGCTGGGACTCGGAGCCGGGGATCGCGAAGGTGTTGTCGAGCTTGCCGGTGCCGCCGAAGGCCGTCATGCAGAGCACGGCGGCCGCGACCAGCGCCAACCACAGGGCCAGCATGCGTCGTCGGCGGCGGAAGGCGAGGCGCCCGAGGCGGTGAAGGAAGGCGGGCATGACGCTCCATGGTGAGAAAGCGGTCCCAAGAAACTGGCAGTCCTGCCACAATAACAAAGTGGCAGGACTGCCAAGTTTTCGCGGGGCTGGGATACTCGGGGTGTGGAGAGCGCGACAGAACCGGGACGCAGGGAACAGAACAAGCGGCGCACGCATGAGGCGCTGATCCACGCGGCGGCGGGGCTGTTCCAGGAAAACGGCTACGAGGCGACGACCGTGCGGGACATCGCCGCCGCCGCGGGCGTCGGGGAGCGGACCTTCTTCCGCTACTTCCCCTCAAAGGAGAGCCTGATCCTGCAGCACGTCCGGGACTTCATCCCGCTGCTGGAGGAGGCGATCCGGGCCCGCCCGCAGGGCGAAACTCCCCTCGCGGCCCTGCGCAACGCCGTCCTGGAACTGGCCGGTCGCGACGACTGGGCCGCCGGGATCCTCCTCGCCGGACCGCAGCCCCTGTCGACCGCTCCGTCAGGGCGCGGCGAACGCTTCCTCCTGTTCGACCTGGAGGAAGCCGTCGCATCGGCGTTCCTGGACCGCATGACGGTGGACGGTGCCGACCCGGCCGCGCCGGAAAGCGTGCTGCGGGCGTCCGTCCTGGCCCGCGCGGGCGTGGGCGTGCTGCGCGCCCTGCGACTCACCTACGCCCGCCTGCCGGAGGCGACCCGCGACGAGATCGGCGTGCTCGACTTCACCCACGCGGCCTTCGCGACGCTGACGGACGCGGAGGGGCACACCCCGTAGGGCGCGCAAGCGGGTCGTGGCTATGGGGGAGCCTGCTCTCTCACGTGCCCCAGAGCGTGACGTACACCGGGGGCCGGAACCGGGAGGGCGGGACGCCGGTGCCGGGCGCGCGCATGATGCGGGTCGCTGCGGGCGTGTGCAGGAAGTGCAGGAACGCGTCGGTGGCCGGGGAACGATGCTCGGGCTGCAGGACGGTGGCGTGCCACGTGGCGTCCGACGGCGTGGCAGGGGTCTCCAGTATCCGCAGCTCGTCACGCCGGATGCGGGGCGACACCAGATGAGCCAACGCCGGTGCCACCCCCGCTCCCTCGGCGGCGGCCGCCCAGGTCGCGGCCTGGTTGGGGAACACCCGCACGTGTCCCTCGGCCACTCCGAGCCGACGCAGCAACCGCCCGGAGTCCGCGTCCGGATCGGTCCCGGAGGAATCGACCAGCCACGACCACCGCGGCGGCGGACCGGGCGGCCGCGGCGACCCGGCGCCGATCACCACGACCAACCGGGTGCGGAACAGCGGCTCGCTGACCAGTTCGCCCCTGCGGGCGGCGCCAGGACACGGCCCGAGCGCGACGTCGGCCAGCCGGTTCTCCACCAGCACGCGTATCTCGTTGCCGGCGGCCACCCCGAACGAGGTCTCGGTCCTGCGCCCCGAGCGACAGGCGAAGGCCTCCACGAGCGACGGGAGTACGAACTCGGCCAGCGTGCTCGTGGCGACGATCCGCAGTTCGTCGGGCGCACCCCGGGCCACCCGCACCGCGGCCTCGGCTTCGGCGCTCAGCGCGACCATCCGCGACGCGACGGGCAGCAGCCGCGCCCCGGCGGGCGTCAGACGCATCCCACCACCGCCGGTGCGCCGGATGAGTGGATCGCCGAAGTGGGCGCGCAGCGCGGCGAGCGACTGTGACACCGCGGACTCGCTCACGTTCAGAGTCCGCGCCGCGGCGCCCACCGAACCGAGCCGGGCAACCAGCACGAAGGTGCTGAGCTGCGTAACGGTCACTATCCGATTTTCTCGCATTCAGGGCGATAAGTGAATGCTTATACACCCATTGCGTGACCAATGTGGAAGAGCGCAGCATCGATGCAGCAACGGGCACAGCGTCTGAGGAGGGCCCGATGCAGGTTCCGGCTGCGTTCCAGTACGAGAGGGCCACCAGCCTCGAGCAGGCGATCGAGCTGCTCACACGGTACGGGCCCGAGGCCCGGGTAGTGGCGGGCGGACACAGTCTGCTGCCGATGATGAAGCTGCGGCTGGCCCAGCCCGAAGCCCTGATCGACATCAACGGCCTCGGCGAGCTGGCGTTGATCCGGGTGGACGGGCACGACCTGGCCGTCGGAGCGATGGTCCGCCACGCGGAGCTGCTCGCTTCGCCGGTTGTCGGCGAACACTTCCCCATCCTGAGGGACGCGGAACGGGTCATCGCCGATCCGCTCGTCCGCAACCGGGGCACCGTGGGCGGCTCGCTGTGCCAGGCCGATCCGTCGGAGGACCTGTCCGCGGCGTTCTCAGCCCTGCGGGCGACCCTGGTCGCCCAGGGCCCGGGAGGCAGGCGCACCATCGGGATCAGGGAGTTCTTCCTCGGGCCGTACGAGACCGCACTGAACGAAGCGGAGCTCTTGGTGGAGATCCGAGTGCCCATCCGTTCACACGCCAGCGCCTACCGCAAGGTCGAGCGCAGAGTGGGCGACTGGGCGGTCGTCGCCGCGGGAGCGGTACTGGAGATCTCCGACGGCGTCATCACCGAGGCGGGGATCGGACTGACCGCGGTGGGTGCCCGACGGTTCGTGGCCGAGCAGGCGGAGGACTTCCTGCGCGGCGGACGGCCGGACGACGAGGGCTTCGCCGAGGCGGGCCGGATCGCCGCGCAGGAGTGCAGGCCGACGGCCGACCAGCGCGGCCCGGTCGACTACAAGCGGCATCTGGCCGGGGAGCTCACCACGCGGGCGCTGCGCGCCGCCGCCGCGCGTGCCCAGGGGCAGGAGGCGTGACATGCGGATCACGGTGACCGTGAACGGCGAGCAGTACACGAGGGACGTGGAACCCAGGCTGCTGCTCGTGCACTTCCTGCGCGACGAACTCGGACTCACCGGCACCCACTGGGGCTGCGACACCTCCAACTGCGGGGTGTGCACCGTCTGGCTGGACGCGACGCCGGTCAAGTCCTGCACCGTACTCGCGGTGATGGCCGACGGCCACGAGGTGCGGACCGTCGAGGGCCTGGCACACGGGGCCGAACTCGACCCGGTGCAACAGGGATTCATCGCCTGCCACGGGCTGCAGTGCGGCTTCTGCACGCCGGGGATGATGTTGACGGCACGCTGGCTGCTCGACCACAACGCGGATCCGTCGGAGGAGGACATCCGCGAGGCCATCTCCGGACAGATGTGCCGCTGCACCGGTTACGAGAACATCGTGCGCTCCATCCGCTGGGCCGCCGAGCACGGCGGTGGGGCGCAGACTGCGGACGCAGCCGCGGACACAGAGCCGGCGCCCGGCCGCGAGGAGGTGCGGGCATGACGACCACCGAGGAACGGCCGGTCGGCTTCGGACGGATGCCCCGCAAGGAGGACGCTCGGTTCGTCCGCGGCCACGGGACCTACGTCGACGACGTGCGGCTGCCCGGGATGCTGTACGGAGCGATCCTGCGCAGCCCACTGGCACACGCCCGGATCGTGTCCGTCGACATCAGCGCCGCCGAGGCACACCCGAAGGTCAAGGCCGTGATCACCGGGGAGACCCTGGCCGGTCTCGGGCTGGCCTGGATGCCCACGCTCTCGTACGACACGCAGGCGGTGCTCGCCACCGACAAGGTGCGCTTCCAGGGCCAGGAGGTCGCCTTCGTCGTCGCCGAGGACCGGTACGCCGCCCGGGACGCCCTCGAACTGATCGACGTGGAGTACGAACCGTTGCCACCGGTCGTCGACGCCCGCCGGGCGCTCGACCCGGACGCGCCGGTGATCCGCGACGACAAGGAGCATCAGAGCGACAACCACATCTTCGACTGGTCGGCGGGCGACAAGGAGCGAACCGACGAGGTCTTCGCGGCCGCCGACGTCGTGGTGGAGCAGGACATGCTCTACCCGCGGGTGCACCCGGCGCCGCTGGAGACCTGTGGCACCGTGGCCGACATGGACGCCATCACCGGGAAGCTGACGGTGTGGTCCACCACCCAGGCCCCGCACGCCCACCGCACGATCTACGCGATGGTGGCCGGCATCCCGGAGCACAAGATCCGGATCATCTCCCCGGACATCGGGGGCGGCTTCGGCAACAAGGTCGGCATCTACCCCGGTTACGTGTGCGCGGTCGTCGGCTCGATCGTCACCGGCAAGCCGGTGAAGTGGGTGGAGGACCGCTCGGAGAACCTGATGAGCACCTCCTTCGCCCGCGACTACCACATGCACGGCGAGATCGCGGCGACGAAGGACGGGAAGATCCTGGGCCTGCGCGTCCATGTCATCGCCGATCACGGCGCGTTCAACGCGACCGCACAGCCGACCCAGTTCCCGGCCGGCTTCTTCGGCGTCTTCACCGGCTCGTACGACCTGGCTGCCGCCCACTGCACCGTGACCGGCGTCTACACCGACAAGGCCCCCGGCGGCGTCGCCTACGCCTGCTCGTTCCGCGTCACCGAGGCCGTGTACCTGGTCGAGCGGATGGTCGACGTGCTCGCGGACAGGCTCGGCACGGACCCGGCCGCGCTGCGGATGCGCAACCTGCTGCGGCCGGGGCAGTTCCCGTACAAGACGCAGACGGGGTGGGAGTACGACTCCGGCGACTACCCGCGTGCCCTGCGACTGGCCATGGACATCGCGCACTACGAGGACCTGCGCCGGGAGCAGGCCGAAAAGCGCGAGCGCGGCGAGCTGATGGGCATCGGGGTCAGCTTCTTCACCGAGGCCGTCGGCGCCGGCCCGCGGAGGCACATGGACATCCTCGGTCTCGGCATGGCCGACGGCGCCGAGCTGCGCGTGCACCCGACCGGCAAGGCCGTCCTGCGGATCTCCGTGCAGACCCAGGGGCAGGGCCACGAGACGACGTTCGCGCAGATCGTCGCCGAGGAACTGGGCATCCCGCCCGAGGACGTCGACGTGGTGCACGGGGACACCGACCAGACCCCGTTCGGGCTCGGCACCTACGGATCCCGCTCTACGCCGGTGTCCGGAGCCGCGGCCGCGATGGTCGCCCGCAAGGTGCGCGAACGCGCGAAGATCGTCGCCTCCGCGATGCTCGAAGTGAGCCCGGACGACCTGGAGTGGGAGAAGGGCCGCTGGTACGTCACGGGCGACCCCGACCAAGGCCGGACCATGACCGAGATCGCGCTCGCCGCACACTCCAACCTGGAGCTGCCCGAGGGCGTCGAGGGCCACCTGGACGCGACGTGCGTCTACAACCCGCCGAACCTCACCTTCCCCTTCGGCGCGTACATCTGCGTCGCCGACGTGGACGCGGACACCGGCCAGGTGAAGGTCCGCAGGTTCATCGCCGTGGACGACTGCGGCAACCGGATCAACCCCATGATCGTCGAGGGTCAGGTGCATGGCGGACTCGCCGACGGCCTCGGCATGGCGCTCATGCAGGTGATCGCCTTCGACGAGGACGGGAACTGTCTCGGCGGGTCGTTCATGGACTACCTCCTGCCCACCTCGGTCGAATGCCCGTCCTGGGAGCTCGGCGAGACCGTCACCCCTTCCCCCCATCACCCCATCGGAGCCAAGGGCGTCGGCGAGTCCGCCACGGTGGGCTCACCTGCCGCGGTGGTCAACGCCGTGGTCGACGCGCTGAAGCCGCTCGGCGTACGCCATGTCGACATGCCGCTGACGCCCGCCGCGGTGTGGCGGGCCGCCCAGGGCCGGCCGCTGCGCACCGACCTGGCGATCACCTGAGGTGCCGGCGATGACGAACACCGAACTGCTGAACCGCGCGGACGTGCTCCGGCACGGCCGTACCCCGTTCGTCCTGGCCACCGTCGTCCACACGGAACGGCCCACGAGCGCCAGGCCCGGGGACAGCGCGCTGGTGCTGCCCGACGGCACCGTCGAGGGCTTCGTGGGCGGCACATGCGCCGAGACGACGGTGCAACTGCAGGGCCTGCGGGTGCTGGAGACCGGAGAGTCGCTGCTGCTGAGGATCACGCCGGTCGCGGACACCGGCACCGAAGGCGCGCGGGATCCTGTCGAAGGTCTGGTCACGGTGGCCAACCCGTGCCTGTCGGGCGGCACGCTCGACATCTTCCTGGAGGCCAACCTCCCCCCGGCGTTGGCCTACGTCTACGGTCACGCCCCCATCGCCCGCGCCCTGCTCGACGTCGGTCGTGTGCTCGGCCTCGACGCCCGGCCGGCCTCGCCCGGGGAGCCGCTGCCGCCCGATCTGGACGTCGTCGTCATCGCCATGCACGGCCGCGACGAGGAGACCGTGCTGACCGAGGCCGTACGTGCCGGGGTCCCGTACATCGGGCTGGTGGCCAGCCCGAAGCGTGGCGCGGCGGTACTCGCCGGGTTGGATCTCGGCGAGGAACAGCGCACGCACCTCCACACCCCGGCAGGCCTGGACATCGGCGCGCGGACCCCGGCGGAGATCGCGCTGTCGGTGTACGCCGAGATCATCGCACTGCGGCCGCGGGTGGCCCGAGCCGCACGCCCCGCAGCCGGATCCGCCGCGCCGCAGGCCGTAACCGAGAACGTGGATCCCGTGTGCGGCATGACCGTGGCGATCACGCCCGCCACCCTCTCACTCGACCGGGCCGCCGGCAGTGTGTACTTCTGCGGGCCGGGGTGCCAGCACGCCTTCGCCGACGACCCCTCCCGGTACGCGCATGCCTGACCTCGACGCACTCGTACCCGATGTCGCCGCCCTGCGCTCGCGTCTGGACGCCGTCGGCTACCTGGCCGACGACGCCCTGGCCACGGCGCTGCTGCTGGCCGTGCGGATGCGGCAGCCGATCCTGCTGGAGGGCGAGCCCGGCGTCGGCAAGACCGAGGCGGCCCGCGCGCTCGCCGCCGTGCTCGACACCCAGCTGATCCGGCTGCAGTGCTATGAGGGACTGTCCTCGGCCGAGGCCCTCTACGAGTGGAACTATCCACGGCAACTACTGGCCATCCGGCTGGCCGAGTCCCGCGGGGAGCCCCTGCGGGACGCCGACCTGTTCACCGAGGACTATCTGCTGCCACGGCCGCTGCTCGCCGCGATATGCCATCCGGGGCCGCGCCCGGCGGTGTTGCTCATCGACGAGGTGGATCGCGCCGACGACGAGTTCGAGGCGTTCCTGCTGGAACTGCTCGCCGATGCCGCGGTCACCATCCCCGAGCTCGGTACCCGGACGGCTGTGGTGCCGCCGGTGGCCGTGCTGACCTCCAACCGCACCCGGGATCTGCACGACGCCCTCAAACGCCGCTGCCTCTACCACTGGATCGACTACCCGGACACCGCACGCGTCGCCGCGATCATCCGCAGACGGCTACCGGAGTCGGCCCAGTGGCTGGCCACGCATGTGGCGCGCGGGGTGGCGCGCCTGCGTGCCCGGCAGGAGCTCACCAAGCCGCCCGGCATCGCCGAGGCGATCGACTGGGCCGGCGCGCTGCACGCGCTGGGGCTCTCCGTTCTCGACGCCGACGCCGCCGACCGCACCCTGGGGGCGGTCCTCAAGTACGCCGAGGACCTACAGGCCGTGCGCCGGGCCGGATTGGCGGAACTGGTCGACGCCGAGGCCGGGTCCGATGCCTGACCTGCCGGAACTGGCCGCCTCGTTCACCGCCGCCCTGCATGGCGCGGGGATCGCGGTGGGCCCCGACCGTACCCGGAGCTTCGCTCGGGCGCTCACCCTGCTGGCGCCGTCGACGACGCGCGAGCTGCGGCACTGCGCGCTCGCCACCCTGGTGTCCGACCCCGAGCAGATCGAACCGTTCGACGCGGTCTTCCGCGAGGTCTTCGGCGGCCCGTTCGACCGCGAAGCACCACGCGGGCGACCCGGCGACCCGGCGCGATCGCTCAGGGACACCGTTCCCGGCTGCGTCCCCGGCACTCGGAAGGCCACCGGGAACGGACGTGGCCGGGAGGCCGACGTACAGCCGCGGGAGGCTCCCGTACCCCTCGCGGCCAGTCCGCTCGACCGTCTCGCCGGCCGCGACTTCGCGGAGCTGTCCCCCGAGGAACTGGCGCGGCTCTCCGAAGTGATGCGCACCATGGTGCTTCGCACCCCGACCCGGCCGTCCCGCCGGCGCCGCACCGCGCACCACGGTGCGCGCATCGACGTGCGCCGCACCCTCTCCGTCAGCCGGCGCACCGGCGGCTACCCGCTGCGGCTACGCCGCTTCGTGCCTCGCGCCCGCCCCCGCGACCTCATCGTGCTCTGTGACATCTCCGGATCGATGGAGCCCTACGCCCGCGCGATGCTCCAACTGCTCTACTGTGCCGCCCGCGCCACCCACGCCGAGGTCTTCACCTTCGCCACCCGCCTCACACGCCTCACACCCGTCCTCCGGCGGGCCGGGCCGCACGACGCCCTGGCACGGGCGGGCCGGGCGGCCCCGGACTGGTCCGGGGGCACCCGGATAGCGGAGTGCCTTGCGGAGTTCAACGAGCGGTTCGGCCGGCGCGGCATGGCGCACGGCGCCGTGGTCGCCATCATCTCCGACGGCTGGGACACCGGAGCGCCCGCCGACCTCGCCACCCAGATGGCACGGCTGTCCCGGGTCGCCTACCGCGTCGTATGGGTCAACCCGCGCACGGCGAGCCCGCGCTACCGTCCGCTCGTGGCCGGCATGGCTGCGGCACTGCCCTACTGCGACGCCGTCATCAGCGCCCACAACCTCGCGGCCCTGGGCGACTTCACCGCTGCACTGTCCGCCCCGCGCCGCCGCCGATGACCCAGGCGCCACCCTCTGAACCTTCGTCCGCCGGCCGGTGCGTGTTGGAGTGGATCTGCTCATGCACCCTGCAAACGTGGTCCGACACGACGTTGTTGATGGAAGTTGAAGCATCGCAAGGCGGGGGAGTTCCGCGAGGTTCCTCTGCCTTGCTCGGCGCGGGAAGTGATGGAGCGGTACCACAGAGCCGATGGAACGCCGCCGTGTGCAGTATCGGCTTGCGCAATGTGCTGCTGTTGGGCGGGGCCTTCTCGGACCAGCGCTGTGATCGGCAGTGCGACGAGCTGGATTCCGCCGGGGGCCTCCCCCGTTTGCCGAGCGCGGCCGCCGGGTTCAGACGTCCGGGCGGCGGCTCCGGGCAGGCCGTTGAGGCAGTCGGTCGCCTTGTGGTCTTCGGCGGTCACTGAGTCGCAGCGGAACCGTTCGGACGCTGCGGAGGCGGAAGCAGCAGCAGTGAGGAGCACGGCGGCGCCAACCCCGGGGGACGACGCAGCACGTCGTAGGGGGAGGAGCGGTCAGGGGTGCTGGGCGTTGCTCCACCCGGTTGTGCTGGAATACGAGTCCAGCAGGTCCACCACGAAGACCAGGGTCGAGCCCGCCGGGATCAACGGCGAGGGCGACTGATTGCCGTAGCCGAGACGCGGGGGAACGATGATCTCGCGCCGACCGCCGACCTTCATCCCCCTCACCCCCCGGTCCCAGCCCTTGATGACCTTGCCACTGCCCAGGGCGAACTTGAACGGCTGGCCCCGGTCCCAGGAGGCATCGAACTCCTTCCCGGACTCGAAGTTCACCCCGACATAGTGGACCCTGACCACCATGCCCGGCTTTACCTCAGCCCCGTCCCCGACGATCAGGTCCCGGATGGTCAGCTCGGTAGGAGCGTCACCCTCCGGAACGTCGACCTCGGGCTTCGTCAGTTCACTCATCGCAGCCTCATCACTCTCCGTCGGAAGCCGTCGCACGGACCAGCCGGACACATGGACACTCCATGCAGCAGATGGTCACGCTACCGAGAATGCCGGTCCCCGGAGCACACCAGACCCAGCGGCCACACGTGATGATCTTTCGCACAGGCGATGTACGCGACCGGCACGCACAGGTCACGTCTCGAGGCTGATCAGCGCTCGTGACGCCTCATGCCGCACCGTGCGCTCGCGCATCGCTCACGCATCCGCCGGGGTGGCGGCTGACCTGCGGCGCGTTCCGTGCCGGAACACGAGCGTTGTTCCGTTCGGAACAGACAGATTGTCCGGAATCGGAACAACCCTGGATGTCGCGGGTGAGGAAGGGGGGCCAGTCCTGCCGCGCGCGGGTGGCCCAGCACGGCCTGTTCGACGTCCTGGGCAGCGCCGCCGGTGGGGTAGTCACGGCACAGCTGCCGGCCCTGGCGTTCGTGCTGAGTGAGGCGGGAGGTGTAGCCGGTGCAGGCGCCGATGCCGATCTTGACTGCGTTCCACTCCTGGTGAGTGATCACGTAGACGTTCGACGGTCCTGCCCGGTCGATGCCGTGGGGTCAGCGTGGGTCCTGAAAAACATGGGGAAAACTGCCCGAACAAGCGACTGGTTGTAAGCTGTGGAAACAGCCCTTGACCTGCAAAAGCGCAGGCAGGGAGCAGGCAAATCGGGAGTTTCTCCATGCTTCGCACCATGTTCAAGTCCAAGATCCACCGCGCCACCGTCACCCAGGCCGACCTGCACTACGTCGGATCCGTCACGATCGACGCCGATCTGCTCGACGCCGCGGATCTGCTGCCGGGTGAGCTCGTGCACATCGTCGACATCACCAACGGTGCCCGCCTGGAGACGTACGTCATCGAGGGCGAGCGCGGTTCCGGGGTCGTCGGGATCAACGGGGCGGCGGCCCATCTCGTGCATCCCGGAGATCTGGTGATCATCATCAGTTACGCTCAGGTCTCCGACGCCGAGGCGCGGGCGCTGCGGCCCAGGGTCGTGCATGTGGACCACGACAACCGGATCGTGGCCCTCGGTGCCGATCCGTCCGAACCGGTGCCGGGCTCGGACCAGGAGCGCAGCCCGCGGGCGGTCACCGTCTGAACCCCGGGCCCGGGGCAGCGGCTGAGCAAGCAGATGACCCGAGGACGCGAGGAGTTGCCCATGAGCGACATAGAGATCCGCGACGACCGTGCGGGTGGCCGCCTCGAGGCGATCGCCGGGGACGAAGTGGTCGGCCACATCGAGTACTTCGTCCTCGAGGCCCCCGCGCGCGCCCTCGTCCCCGTGCACACCATCGTGGAACCCGAGCACGAGGGGAAGGGCATCGCGGGCTCCCTCGCCCGTGAGCTGTACGGCATCGCCGCGCGCGAGGGCATCGTGGTCGCGCCCCTGTGCCCGTACGTCGTGAAGTGGGCGGCGCGCCACCCCGAGGAGGCTCCGGCGGCCGACCCGGAGCTGCTCGGGGCGGCGACGGAGTGGCTCGAGACGCACCCCGGGCGCTTCTGATGAACCGATCGGGTCCGCTCGCCCTGCTGCACACCTCGCCCCTGCACATCCCCGTCTTCGACGAGCTGCGCGACGAGGACCACCAGGGGCTGGAACTACGGCACATGGTGGACGAGGAACTGTTGGCCCGGGCCCGGCGTGAGGGCCCGGCCGCGGTGGCAGGCGAGGTGCGGGCGGCCCTCGACCGGGCCGTGGCCGACGGGGCGCGTGCCGTGCTGTGCACCTGCTCGACCATCGGCGCCGTCGCCGAGGAGGCGGGCGCCGGGGTACCCGTGCTCCGGGTTGACCGTCCGATGGCCGCCGCCGCGGTCGCCGCGGGCCCCCGTGTGGTGGTCGTCGCGACGTCGGAGAGCACCTTGGAGCCGACGGTCGCCCTCGTCGAGGAGGAGGCCCGCGCCGCCGGGCGCTCCGCACAGGTCCGTACGCTGCTGGTCGACGGGGCCTGGGCCCGTTTCGAGGCGGGCGACATCGACGGGTACGTCCGCAGCGTGGCGACGGCCGCCGACTCGGTCACCGACGCCGACGCGATCGTCCTCGCCCAGGCGTCCATGACCCCGGCCCAGCAACTGACCACGACCGCGGTCCCGGTACTCTCCAGCCCCCGCCCGGGGCTCGCGGCCGGGGCGGACGCGGTGCGCCACGGGTAGATGCCCGGTGGGCGCGCCTCCGGTGCGACGGCCGGGTCCGTCTGGTCCAACTGGTCCGTACGCCCTGCGCGACGGGGTGACTGGGGGAGCGGTGGCCGGGTACGCGTGGGACAAGTCCAGGGCCGACGTATCGACTGGCTGGAGGACACGATGACGCATCCGAACCCCGATCCGGTGCAACCGGGTCCCACGCCCGGGCCGGGCCCCGATCGCCCGCAGCCCTTCCCGGAGCCCCACCCCTTCCCCGACCCGACCCCGGATCCGGGCCCTCACCCCCCACCGAAGCCCACCCCTCCGCCGACCCCGGTGCCGAAGCCGCCGGGGCCCGAGCCGACCCCGCCGAGCCCCGGCCCGGTGCCGCCCGGCCCGGGCCCGGTGCCTCCGGGCCCCGAGCCGGTACCGAACCCCGAACCGGGACCCCCGCTCACGTGAACAGCCGGGTGAACGGGTGAATGAGTGACCGGGTGAACGACAGAGGCCGTCACGTCCCGGGTTCCAGGATGCGACGGCCTCGGTGGCGCCGGACACCGGTACGCCGTGTACCCGTACGCCTGGTACCCCTACGTCTACCTACGCCTACGCCTCGACCTCCGACCGGTCGCCGCCCCACAGCGTGTGGAACGAACCCTCCCGGTCGACGCGCCGGTAGGTGTGTGCCCCGAAGAAGTCCCGCTGCCCCTGCGTCAGGGCGGCGGGCAGCCGGTCGGCGCGCAGCGCGTCGTAGTAGGCGAGGGCCGCGGAGAAACCGGGTGCGGGCACGCCCTGGCGGGTGGCGGCCACCAGGACCTCACGCCAGTCGTCCTGCGCCGCCGCGATCTCCTGCGCGAACGTCTCGTCGGACAGCAGGCTCGGCAGATCGGGCCGCGCGTCGTACGCGGCGCGGATCCGGTCCAGGAACGCCGCCCGGATGATGCAGCCGCCGCGCCAGATCGCGGAGATGGCACCGAGGTCGATGTCCCAGTCGTACTGGTCGCTGCCCGCACTGATCTCGTGGAAGCCCTGCGTGTACGACACGATCTTCGACGCGTACAGCGCCTGCTCCACCCGGTCCGCGAAGGCCCCCGCCTCGGACTCCCCGAGCGGCTTCGCCTTGGGGCCCGCGAGCTCCCGGGAGGCGGCGCGCAGGTCGGCGTGCCCGGACAGCGAGCGGGCGAAGACCGCCTCCGCGATGCCGGACACCGGAACGCCCAGGTCCAGCGCGATCTGCACGGTCCAGCGGCCCGTGCCCTTCTGCTCCGCGCGGTCCTGGACCACGTCCACGAAGGGCTTGCCCGTCGCCGCGTCCACGTGCGACAGGACCTCCGCCGTGATCTCGATCAGGTAGGAGTCGAGCCGGCCGGTGTTCCAGGTGCGGAAGATGTCGGCGATCTGCGCGGGGGAGTACCCGGCGACATCGCGCAGCAGCTGGTAGGCCTCGCCGATCAGCTGCATGTCGGCGTACTCGATGCCGTTGTGCACCATCTTCACGAAGTGCCCGGCGCCGTCGGGACCGCAGTGGGTCACACAGGGAGAGCCGTCCGGCGCCTTCGCGGAGATCTTCTCCAGCATCGGACCGAGCGACGTGTACGACTCCTTGGAGCCGCCCGGCATGATGCTCGGCCCGTTCAGCGCGCCCTCCTCGCCGCCGGACACGCCCGTGCCGACGAAGTGGATGCCCTGGCCCCGCAGGTCGCGCTCCCGGCGCCGGGTGTCCTCGAAGTGCGCGTTGCCACCGTCGATGATCATGTCGCCGGGCTCAAGGAGCGAGGCGAACTCCTGGATCACCGCGTCGGTCGGCTCACCGGCCTTCACCATGATCATCAGACGCCGCGGGCGCTCCAGTGCTTCGACGAACTCCTTCGCGGTCTCCGTCGCCACGAAGTCGCCCTCGTGGCCGAATTCCTCCACCAGCGCGTGTGTCCGTGCCGCGGTCCTGTTGTGCAAGGCGACCGTGTAGCCGTTGCGGGCGAAGTTTCGGGCGAGATTGCGCCCCATGACCGCGAGACCCGTGACGCCGATCTGGGCTGAGTTGCTCATACGGTTGGCTCCTAAGAGATCCGGTAAGAGGTCCTGGTATTGGTCGGTATGAGTCGGTATCGCCGCTGCAGGTGATCCTGTCGTGCCTGTTCGTCGGTACTCCTCCGGCCATCCTGACGCGTCGGAGACGTGTACGCAGAAGAACGACCCGCTGCCTCCCCGGGCGAGGGAGCGGCGCCCGGGGCGCACAGCACGGCCGATTGCGCTCTTGTCATGGCCTGTTCGCAGCGCTTACTTTTGCCGCTCCTGACGCATGTCGAGGGGGCTCCCACATGGCCGTACGCGGCCGGCACCGCCGGTATCAGCCGAACAGGATCAACCGCGCCTCACTCACCGTCACGGCGGGCGGCGCCGGAATGGCACTCCCGTTGATCGGCACCGGCGTCGCACACGCGGCCGACGTGGACACCTGGAACAAGGTCGCCGCCTGCGAGTCCACCGACAACTGGAGCATCAACACCGGCAACGGCTACTACGGCGGACTGCAGTTCACCCAGTCCACCTGGGAGGCGTACGGGGGGCAGGTCTACGCCCCACGTGCGGATCAGGCCACCAAGGGCCAGCAGATCGCCATCGCCGAGAAGGTGCTCAAGGGCCAGGGCCCCGGTGCCTGGCCGGTCTGCTCGGTGCGCGCCGGTCTCACCCGGGGCGGGGACACCCCCGACATCACCCCGGCCGCCGAGCGGACCGGTACCAGGTCCGGTACCTCGCCCCAGACCACCAAGCGCTCCGTGCGCGACGTCCAGCCGCAGACCACACCCCAGTCGCGGGCCGGCACCGCCGAGATGTACACCGTCGTCCACGGCGACACGCTCTCCGGCATCGCGGGATCCCGCCACGTCCAGGGCGGTTGGCAGCGGTTGTACGACGCGAACCGCAGCACCGTCGGCTCCGACCCGGACCTGATCCTCCCGGGCCAGCGGCTGAACCTGCGAGGCAAGGGCCAGACCCCGGCGCACACCGAGAGCGCTCCCTCGTCCGCGTCGAAGAAGCGGAAGACCCCCGACAAGCCGTCCACGCACCAGACGTCCCCGCACAAGACCTCCTCGCACAAGACGTCCTCGGACACAGCCAAGAAGACCGACACGCTCGTCGCCCCCGTGCACGCCGCGACCGGCACGCCCTACCGCGCCGCCGGTGCCTCCTGGTCGAAGGGCTACCACACGGGCGTCGACTTCCCGGTGCCCACCGGCACCTCCGTGAAGGCGGTCGCCGCGGGCCAGGTCGTCAGTGCGGGCTGGGGCGGCTCGTTCGGCTACCAGGTGGTGATCCGGCACGCCGACGGCCGCTACACCCAGTACGCCCATCTGTCGGCGATCTCGGTGAAGGACGGGCAGAGCGTGGTGGGCGGCCAGCGCATCGGCCGCTCCGGTTCCACGGGCAACAGTACGGGCCCGCATCTGCACTTCGAGGTGCGGACGGGGCCCGGTTTCGGCACGGACGTCGACCCGGTCGCCTACCTGAGGGCGGGCGGCGTCAGGATTTGACGCGTGTGCGGTGGTGGTGGTCCAGCAGAGGCGTCGCCACCACGTAGGGCCCGCACAGGGGGCCGAAATAGGCCAGCGCGGGCGGCGCGTCCTCCTCGGACGACTCGGGTGAGTCGGCCGGGTCGGGCGCGCTCTCCGCGGCCCCCACCATCGCCGGAGCCGGTACGAAGAGGTCCTCGCCACGGTCCACGCCGAACCCGTCTCCGAGCCCGGCGCCGAACCCGTCTCCGAGCCCGTTCCCGAGTCCGGCGTCGCACGCCTCCCCGAGCCCCGCGCCGAGTCCGCTTCCGAGTCCGGCGTCGAATTCTTCTCCGAGCCCTGCGCCGAGTCCATTCCCGAGCCCGGCACCGAGTCCGTTTCCGAGCCCCACGTCGAATTTGTCTCCGAACCCGGTGTCGAACGGCTCTCCGAGCCCCGCGCCGAACACCTCTCCGCGGCCGCGGCCCGTGGTCGGCTCGTGCTCATGGTCCGGTCCCGTGGACTGCTCGGGCAGCACCGCGAGCAGCAGCGCCTGCAACGCGGAGTCAGGCGTGGCCCCTTCCGGCACGGACTCGGTCTCCGCGGCGGCGGGCACGGCGACCTCCGCGGTGTTCCGGGCGCTGCCGATCTGCTCGGTCGTGAGCAGGATCAGACCGCCCGCCGCGACGACTCCGCAGGCCAGCGCGAGCACGGTGCCCGTCTCGCCGTAGCGGAAGGTCTCGCCGAACATCGTGATGCCGACGGCGGCCGCCACGACGGGGTTGACGACCGTCAGCGTGGCCAGCGGCGCCGCGAGACCGCCGCCCCGGTAGGAGGCCTGCGACAGCAGCATGCCGGCCGTCGCGAAGACACCTATGAGGACGAGGCTCGGCAGGTCGGAGAGCGAGACCTGGTGCGACCAGTCCACCGCGACGGTCTTGGTGAACACCGAGGACATGCTGAAGGCTATGCCGGACCCCACCGCGAGCATCACGCTGCGCACGGCCGGGTGCCGGTGCGCGGCGCGGCCCGCCACCATGAAGGCCGCGACCGCGCCGCCCGACACCACGGCCAGCACCGAGATCTGGGTGTCACTCAGGGACTGCGAGTCGGCCGAGCCGACCAGGGCGAGCAGGACCGCGAGGCCCACCGTGGCCATGATCGCGCCACGCCACGCGGTCGCCCCGGCCTTGCGGCCGACGAAGACGGCCGCCATGGGGAGCGCGAACACGATGGTCAGCGCGCCCAGCGGCTGCACCAGGCTCAGCGGGCCGTAGGCGAGCGCCACCACGTGCAGCACCCCGCCGACGCCGCTCAGGGCGACCGCCGCCCACCAGCCGGGGCGGCGCAACGGCGCGTACGTCTGGTCGGGAGAGGTCAGTGCGACCTGCTCCTGGACGATCGCGCCGCCCGCGTACGCGACGGCGGAGACGAACGAGAGCAGGACGGACAGCGCGAGCGCGCTCATGAGTCCCTCCTCTGCGTGCGGCGGGGGCGCTGTGCCCGGCGCGGCGAACGATCGGCCTTCATACTCACTACGATGCCTCGCGCATCCGTTCACGTCGTCGTACCTGAGCAGGCAATGAGTAGTACTGCCGATGGAGTACGACTCGCCCCATGTCCTCCCCTGGGTGGGCGACATGAGAGGGAGACCCTCCGGTGAGAACCCCTAGGGGGCTTGGTACTACTGCTGTTCGTGGACCTCGACCCGGAACTTTCGGCGCTCGGCTCGCTCGGCGGCTTCTTCGTACTACACACCGGCGTACCGCCGCGTGCTCCGCTGCCGACGCTCGCACAGGCGTACGCGTCTCCCCGAGACGATGATCCCAGAGATGTCTGGTCGGATCCTCTGAATTTTCGCGTCCGGAAGGTCGCGGCGAGTCTGCGGGCGCCCGAGCCCCGGATCGCGGTCTCGGTGGCGCAGCAGGGACTCGCGGCCCGTCTGTGGTCGGTCTCGCTCGGTGCCGCCGCGCTGTACGGGCAGTTGCCGGACCTCGACCCGGGGCTGCTGCGGTGGGATCCGGACGGCAGCGCTCCGGACGACCTGTGGCTGTCCGAGGTACGCGCCCTGCCGGTGGCGGCGATCGGAGAGGTCGTACGGGACGGCCACCTCGCCCCGCTGGCGGCAGCTCTGCGCACCCGACACCGCATGTCGGAGGGACTGTTGTGGGGGAACGCGGGCTCGGCGCTCGCGGGTGCCTGGCGCCAGCTGCACCGCTGGGCCGAGGCCAACGGCCGTACGGACGTGGCCGATCGGGCCCGCGCCCTCGCCGCCGACCTGTTCACGCATCCCGACCTGTCCGCGACCGTGGACCCCCGTACCCTGCGCCGCCGCAGTTGCTGCCTCTACTACCGGCTCCCCGGCGGCGGCCTCTGCGGCGACTGCTGCTTCGACCGCCCGCCGGGCCGGACGCCGGGCGGGGCTCCGGGCCGCCGCTGAGCACCGCGGTCTTCCCCAAGCGTCCCTTCTGGGTGACCATGAAAGGCACCAGCCGGTATCCGGTACGACGGGGGGCTCTGCGTGCGAGTGGGACTGCTGACCCGGGAGTACCCGCCGGACGTGTACGGCGGCGCGGGCGTCCATGTCGAGTTCCTCGCCCGGGAGTTGCGGAGCCTCACGGACCTGGACGTGCACTGCTGGGGCGAGGGCGCCGCGGGCGGCGTCGTGCGCCACCGGTCCTGGTCCTCGCTCGACGGCGCCAACGACGCGCTGCGCACCTTCTCCGTGGACCTCGCCATGGCCGCCGCCCTCGAAGGCCGCGAACTCGTCCACTCACACACCTGGTACGCCAACCTCGCCGGCCACTTCGGCAAGCTCCTGTACGGCATCCCGCACGTCATGACCGCCCACTCCCTGGAGCCGCTGCGCCCCTGGAAGGCCGAGCAGCTCGGTGGCGGCTACGCCCTGTCCAGCTGGGCCGAGCGCACCGCCGTCGAGGCCGCCGACGCCGTCATCGCCGTCTCCGGCGCCATGCGCGAGGACATCCTCACCTGCTACCCCGCCCTGGACCCGGCCAAGGTGCGTGTCGTGCACAACGGCATCGACACCGCCCTCTACCGGCCGGACCACGGCACGGACGTCCTGGAGCGCATCGGCATCGACACCGCCCGCCCCTATGTCCTGTTCGTCGGCCGCATCACCCGTCAGAAGGGCGTGCCCCACCTGCTGCGCGCGGTACGGGACCTCGACCCGGCCGTGCAGGTGGTGCTGTGCGCGGGCGCCCCCGACACCCCCGAGATCGACCGGGAGTTCCGTGATCTCTTCCAGGAACTGAGTGCCGTACGCCGGGGCCTGCACTGGATCCCGCAGATGCTGCCCCGCCCGGACGTCGTCCAACTCCTCACGCACGCCGCCGTTTTCGTCTGCCCCTCGGTGTACGAGCCGCTCGGCATCGTCAACCTGGAGGCGATGGCCTGTGGAACGGCTGTGGTGGCATCGCGGGTCGGAGGGATACCCGAGGTGGTCGAGGACGGTGTGACGGGTGTCCTGGTGCCGGTCGAGGCGAACTTCGAGGCGGGTCTGGCGCTCGCCCTCGACTCCGTGCTCGCCGACCCCCGGGCCGCCCGGCGGATGGGCGAGGCCGGACGGGAGCGCGCGGTGCGGGAGTTCGGATGGGACGCGGTGGCCCGGCGGACCGTCCAGCTTTACGAGGAAGTCCTCAAACCGGGGTAACCATCGGACAGGTGCAGTTCAAGCAACGGGGCCGGCCCGGCACAGCGGGCGCGGCTCGACCGGGCTCAGAGGGGCGGCGGCATGCGGCGCGGTGGACCTTCGGTACTGGGAATCGTCCTTGCGGGTGGAGAGGGCAAACGGCTCATGCCCCTCACCGCGGACCGCGCGAAACCCGCGGTCACCTTCGGCGGGACGTACCGCCTGGTGGACTTCGTACTCTCCAATCTCGTCAACGCCGACATCCTGCGCATCTGCGTCCTGACGCAGTACAAGTCGCACTCCCTGGACCGCCATGTGACGACGACCTGGCGGATGTCGAGTCTGCTCGGCAACTACGTCACACCGGTCCCGGCCCAGCAGCGGCTCGGCCCGCGCTGGTACCTGGGCAGCGCGGACGCGATCCTGCAGTCCCTCAACCTCGTGCACGACGAACGGCCCGACTACATCGCGGTGTTCGGCGCCGACCACGTCTACCGCATGGACCCCCGGCAGATGCTCGCCCAGCACATCGAGGGCGGCGCGGGTGTGACCGTCGCCGGGATACGGGTGCCGCGCGCCGAGTCGTCCTCCTTCGGGGTCATCAGCCCCGGCTCCGACGGGCAGACCGTGGAGGGCTTCCTGGAGAAGCCCGCCGACCCGCCGGGCCTGCCCGACGACCCCGAGTGCGTCTTCGCCTCGATGGGCAACTACATCTTCACCACCAAGGCTCTGGTGGAGGCGCTCCAGCGGGACGCCGAGGACGTGCACTCGGTGCACGACATGGGCGGATCGATTCTGCCCATGCTCACCGACCGCGGCGAGGCGCAGCTCTACGACTTCAGCGACAACCACGTGCCCGGCGAGACCACCCGCGACCAGGGCTACTGGCGCGACGTGGGCACCCTCGACGCCTACTACGACGCCCACATGGACCTGATCGCCGAACGCCCCGCCTTCAACCTCTACAACCGCAGCTGGCCCATCTACACCAGTTCCGGACAGCTCTCCCCGGCGAGATTCAACGCCGGAGGCATCGCGAGCGAGTCGATCGTCAGCGCGGGCAGTCTGATCCGGGGGCAGGTCACGCGGTCCGTGCTCTCGCCGGGTGTCGTGGTCGACCCGGGAGCCGTCGTCCAGGGCTCGATCCTGCACGACAACGTCCACATAGGGCGGGGCGCGGTGGTGCGCGGCGCGGTTCTCGACAAGAACGTCGAGGTGCCGCCGGGTGCGACGATCGGCGTCAACCCCGAGCGGGACGCGGATCTCTACACGGTCTCCAAGGGCGGGGTGATCGCGCTGGGCAAGGGCCGGATCGTGCCGTAGTGGCCGACGGTGACCGACGACGGCCCCGGTGCGCCCGTGCCCACCGGGGCCGTCGTCATGTCCCTGGACAGGAAGTGGAACCTCGTGTTGTCATGCCAACTGCCGTTGGTGACAACGTTGTTCCATCTGAGCAAGAGCCGCGCCACCCGCCCCACGCCCATCCTCAAAGAGGAGGATCCGTGCGTTTCGGACGACTCAGAGACCGACTCGCGTTACTGCTCGCCGCGGCCCTCGGCGCCGCGGGACTCGCCTCCGTGCCCGCCGCGGCCGACGATCCCGTCGCGGTCCACGGACTGAAGGGCGACTACTACACGCAGTCCGCCCCCGGTGCCTTCGACTTCCACGAACTCAAGGCCACCGGCTTCGACCCGCAACTCGACTTCGACGACCTGGAACCCCGGCTGCGCTTCGCCACGGGCCAGGACAACGATGTCAGTGTCCGCTGGACCGGCACACTCGTACCGGAGAAGAGCGGACCCACCACCTTCTCGATCATCGGCGACAACGGTTTCCGCCTCTGGCTCGACGGCAGACCCGTCATCGACCACTGGGTGGACGACTGGGATCGCGAACAGACCTCCGATCCCATCGATCTGACGGCTGGTCACGCCTATGACTTCAAGCTCGAGTACTTCGAGCACTACGGCGGCTCCAACCTCCATCTGCGCTGGACCGAACCCGGTGGCGCCAAGGTGACGATCCCGCAGTCGGCGTTCCTGCTGCCCGACGGCTACGACTACGACGGCGCCCTCGCGACCACCGTCCAGCCGGACGGCCGCACCCTCAGGCTCGACTTCGCACGGGAACTGTCCGCGCCCCCGGCCGCCGTGGTCGACCACCTCCAGGCCGTGATCGGCGGCGCCAAGTGGCCCTTGGGAGCGGCCGAGTTGGACCCCGCCGACCCCAGATCACTCCTCGTCACGCTCAAGGAGCCGGTCGTCGGCAACAAGACCGGCACCGCACGCGGCAACGCCGACCTGCGCTACGACGGCACGGGCGGCCTCGCCGCCGCCGGGGACGGCAAGGCGATCGGCGCCTTCTGGAGCAGCGGCCCCAACCGCTCCACGTACGAGCTGCGTACGAAGTGGGCCGACGACGTCGGGCCCGACAACGCCCTGCCGGAATACCCCCGCCCCCAGCTCACGCGCGACGCCTGGCGCAACCTCAACGGGCGCTGGCAGTTCGCCGCCGCCACCGCGGGGGAGCAGCCCCCGGTCGGGAAGACGCTCGGCGAGCACATCCTCGTCCCGTACCCCGTGGAGTCCCAGCTGTCCGGCGTCGAACGCCACGAGGACCGCATGTGGTACCGCCGCACCTTCACCGTCCCGGCCGACTGGCACATCGGCTCGGACAAACGGCTCCTGCTCAACTTCGGTGCCGTCGACTGGCAGTCCGAGGTGTACGTCAACGGGGTCAGGGTCGCCGAACACCGGGGCGGCTACGACAGGTTCGGCGTCGACGTCACCGACGCGCTGAAGCCCGGCCGCACCCAGGAGCTGATCGTCGGCGTGTACGACCCGACCGACGCCGCGTCCGGCGAGAACCCGCCGCTCGGCAAGCAGCGCCTCGACCCCAGCGGGATCTGGTACACCCCGACCTCCGGCATCTGGCAGACGGTGTGGATGGAGCCGGTCGCCCCGGACCACGTCGACTCGCTCAAGCTCACCCCGGACGTCGACGGCGGCCGGCTCACCGTGGAACCGAAGGGCGTGCGCGACGGGCTGCCGGTCACGGCGACGGCGTACGAGGGAGGGCGGAAGGTCGCCACCGCCACCGGCCGCACCGGACATCCGCTGAGCCTGAAGATCGCCCATCCGCGCCTCTGGTCGCCGGACGACCCCTTCCTCTACGACCTCAGGGTGAGCGTCGGGCGCGACCGCGTCGGCAGCTACTTCGGGATGCGCTCGATCTCCGTCGAGAAGGTCGACGGCACCCCGCGCACCGTCCTCAACGGCAAGCCCGTCTTCATGATGGCCACGCTCGACCAGGGGTTCTGGCCCGACGGCCTGTACACCGCCCCGACGGACGAGGCCCTCGCGTACGACCTGCGCATGCACAAGGAGATGGGCTTCAACGCGGTGCGCAAGCACATCAAGGTGGAGCCCGACCGCTGGTTCTACTGGGCGGACCGGCTCGGCCTGCTGGTCTGGCAGGACATGCCCGCCATGACCGCCGGGGTGAATCCGAGCGCCCCGGCCCGCGCCGAGTACGAGCGTGAGATGAAACTGATGATCGACCAGCACATCGGCAGTCCGTCGGTCGTGATGTGGGTGACCTTCAACGAGGGCTGGGGCCAGTACGACGAGGGTCGCATCGCCGACCAGGCCAAGGCCTGGGATCCGACCCGGCTCGTCAACGGCATGTCGGGGCTGAACCTGGGGGCCGACGGCGGCACCGGCGACATCATGGACGAACACGGCTATCCGAGCCCCGCGCTGCCACCGGCTCCCGACGGCAGACGCGCGCTCGTCAGCGGCGAGTACGGGGGCCTGGGGCTCGCCGTGCCCGGGCACGCCTGGTCGGTCCAGCAGTCGTACGTGGACGTGGACCCGTCGGCGTACACCGACGACTACCTCGCCCGCCTCGCCGAGGTACGCGCACTCGCGTGCCGGGGGAGCAACGGCGCCGTCTACACCCAGATCACGGACGTGGAGGGCGAGCTGAACGGTCTCCTCACCTACGACCGCAAGGTCGTGAAGCCGGACGTGGGGAGGTTGAGGGCGGCGCACGAGGCGCTGATCGCCGACGCGTCCCGGGCGACCCCCACGGGCTGCCCGGCAACCTGACACCTCGGGTCCTTCGAGGGCCTTCGCGGTCCTTCGAGCGACCCGGCGTTTCCGGTCTTTCGCGCGGCCGCGCGTCGGCGCGCGTGCCGCGGTCGGGACGCCTATCCTGGGCCGACCTCATGTGCCCCTTGTGTCCCGCCCCTTTCGCGGGGGGCGGGACTTAATCTGCTGTTAACTGAGCGTAGCTTGATCGTACTTGACCGTAATCGCCTGTCGGGGTTTGACTGCTTGCTCACCCTGTCGTCGAAGCGAGAGCAAGCCTTTGACTCCTGATCTCCTCGCACCACTCGACCTGGCGTTCTGGAACATCGAGTCCGCCCAGCACCCGATGCACCTCGGCGCCCTCGGTGTCTTCTCCGCGCACTCGCCGACCGCGGGCGCGCACGCCGCCGAACTGCTCGCGGTCCGCGCGGTCGGGGTGCCCGGGCTGCGCATGCGGATCCGCGACGTCTGGCAGCCCCTCGCCTTCCCGCCCCACTTCGGGAGCGCGGCCCGGGAACCCGCGCCGGACTTCGAACCCCTCGACCACGTCCGGCTGCACGCGCCGACCGCGGACTTCCCCGCCGCCGCGGGCCGGCTCATGGAACGCCCGCTCCAGCGCGGCCGGCCTCCGTGGGAGGCGCACGTCCTGCCCGGCGAGGACGGCACCTCGTTCGCCGTGTTCTTCAAGTTCCACCACGCGCTGGCCGACGGCCTGCGGGCACTGATGCTCGCCGCCGCCCTCATGGACCCGCTGGACCTGCCCGAGCCCCGCCCGCGCACCGCCGAGCCGCCCCGCGGACTCCTCCCGGACGTCCGCAAACTGCCCGACCTGGTGCGCGGCACCCTCTCCGACCTGGGCCGCGCCCTCGACATCGGCAGCTCCGTCGCCCGCGCCACCCTCGGCGTCCGCTCCTCGCCCGCCCTCACCTCGCAGCCCACCGGCACCCGCCGGATCGCGGGCGTCGCCCTCGACCTGGACGATGTGCACCGCGTCCGCAAGAGCGTCGGCGGCACCGTCAACGACGTCCTGATCGCCGTCGTCGCGGGAGCCCTGCGCAACTGGCTCGACGAACGCGGCGACAGCAGCGAGGGAGTCGCGCCCCGCGCCCTGATCCCCGTCTCCAGGCGCCGCCCGCGCACCGCGCACCCGCAGGGCAACCGGCTCTCCGGTTACCTGATACGGCTTCCCGTCGACGACCCGGACCCGCTCGGCCGACTCCGTTCGGTGCGTACGGCGATGGACGCCAACAAGGACGCGGGACCCAACCGGGGAGCGGGCGCCGTCGCGCTGCTCGCCGACCATGTGCCGCCGCTCGGTCACCGCCTCGGCGGTCCCGTCGTCGGCCAGGCGGCCCGGCTGCTCTTCGACATCCTGGTCACCAGCGTGCCGCTGCCCAGCCTCGGCCTGAAGCTCGGCGGCTGCCCGCTCACCGAGGTCTATCCGCTCGCCCCGCTGGCCCGCGGCCAGGCGCTGGCGGTGGCCGTGTCGACGTACCGCGGACGGGTCCACTACGGGCTCGTCGCCGACGCACAGGCCGTGCCGGACCTGAACCGGCTGGCCCGCGCGCTGACCGAGGAGGTGGAGACGCTGATCATCGCCTGCGGCCCCTGAAACGGCCCGCGGGGGACCGTTGATCATCTCGGGTTTGGCGCCTTGCCCCCTTGCTCCGTAAAATTCCGCCTTCGAAAGCGAGCGCGGTTCGAGCGCGGCGCGAGACCCGAGGAACGGCACACGCGATGACGGTGACAGAGGACGGCCAGGCGACTCTCGCCGTGGACACGGCCGAGGACGACCGGGCGGCTTCCGCCGTGGACGGGGAGGCGGTCTCCTACGGGCCGGGCATCGACCCGGAGCGGCTGGCCGTCTGCCTCAGCGTGCTCGACGAGCTCGACAAGATCGAGGTCGACCACCCGGACGCCATCGCCGTGCGCCGCGCCACCGCGGGCGTCTACCGCACGGTCAAGCAGCGCCGCCGCCAGGAGCGCAGGGCCGCCAAGACCGCCCACGACAAGGCCGTCACCGAGTCCACCGCGACCGGCTCCGCCCAGCGCATCGACGACGAGACCGAGGGCATCCTGCCCTCGTCCGTCACCGACGCCGGCGAGATCGCGGGGATACTCCAGCGCCCGCGCTCCTGCTACATCTGCAAGAAGCGGTACGTCGAGGTCGACTACTTCTACCACCAGCTCTGCCAGGACTGCGCCGCCGAGAACCGCGCCCGCCGCGACGCCCGCGCCGACCTCACCGGCAAGCGCGCGCTGCTCACCGGCGGCCGCGCCAAGATCGGCATGTACATCGCGCTGCGGCTGCTGCGCGACGGCGCGCACACCACCATCACCACGCGCTTCCCGAACGACGCGATCCGCCGCTTCAAGGCCATGCCCGACAGCGACGAGTGGATCGGCCGCCTGAAGATCGTCGGCATCGACCTGCGCGACCCGGCGCAGGTCGTGGCCCTGGCCGACTCGGTCGCCGCCGAGGGCCCGCTGGACATCCTGATCAACAACGCGGCCCAGACCGTTCGCCGCTCCCCGGGTGCCTACAGCGAGCTGCTCGCCGCCGAGTCCGGCCCGCTGCCCGCCGGTGAGCTGCCGCCCGCCGAGGTCATCGGCACCTTCGGCTCCGGCGCGGTGGCCGCGCTCCCGGTCGCCGGGGGCGGCGCGCTGACCGCGCAGGACGTCACCGACCTGGCCCTGGTGTCCGGCTCGGCCTCCCTGGAGCGGATCGCGGCCGGTACGGCCATCGACGCGGGCGGCCTCGTGCCCGACCTGCACGACACCAACAGCTGGATCCAGTCGGTCGAGGAGGTCACGCCGGTCGAGCTCCTCGAGGTCCAGCTCTGCAACTCGACGGCCCCCTTCATCCTGATCAGCCGGCTGCGCGCGGCGATGGCGGCCTCCGGTGCCGACCGCACGTACATCGTGAACGTCTCCGCCATGGAGGGCGTCTTCAACCGCGGCTACAAGGGCGCGGGCCACCCGCACACCAACATGGCCAAGGCCGCCCTGAACATGCTCACGCGCACCAGCGCCCAGGAGATGTTCGAGAAGGACCGCATCCTGATGACCGCCGTCGACACCGGCTGGATCACCGACGAGCGCCCGCACCCCGACAAGATGCGTCTCGCCGACGAGGGCTTCCACGCCCCGCTCGACCTGATCGACGGCGCGGCCCGGGTGTACGACCCGATCGTGCGCGGCGAGCAGGGCGAGCACCTGTACGGCGTGTTCATGAAGGACTACGCGCCCGGCAAGTGGTGACCGCGCCCTCAGCCACGGGTGAAGGTGCCCAGGCCGTCGTGGTCCCAGGCCTCGACGGTCACCCGCGACGCCTTCGAGCCGCCGGACCCCGGTGACCCCGCACCGACCTTGAAGGTCACCCCCGAGAGCCCGATCGCGTTCTCGCCGACGGTCCGGAAACCGAAGGTGTCGCCGTCGTAGTGGGTGAGCCGGAAGGTTGTGTGCTTGGGGCCCAGGCTCATGCTGAGTTCGCCGTCGGCTGCCGTGACGGTCAGCGGTCCGTAGTAGGCGTTGTCGTACGTGCCCGTGTACGTGTCGGCGGCGCGGGCCACGGCCCCGTTCCGTGGGGGTCTGGCGTAGTCGGTGGGGGAGCGGCCCTGCTGCTCCTGCTGCCGGTAGACCCGGTCGACCAGGGGCAGCCAGTCCGTCGTGGGCTTCCCGTACTGGGCGGTGTCGAAGAAGTTCAGCGCGACCGAGTCGGCGAGGCCCACCGGCGCCCCGTTGGTCAGGACGGTGATGCCGAGCTGCTCGCCGGGCAGCATCGTCACATTGGTGTTGGCGCCGAGTTCGAAGGCGCCGGAGTGGCTGAGGCGCAGCCGGCCCTGGTCGTCGTAGCCGACGTTCCAGCCGAGACCGTAGAAGCCCGCGCGGCCCGCCGGGGCCTGCGGGGGCTGGGCGACGATCTCGGGCAGGTGGGTGCGCTCCAGCGGTGCGGCGGGGATGACCTGCCTGCCGTCCAGCTTCCCGTTCGCCAGTTGCAGTCGCATCCAGGTGGCCATGTCACGGGCCGTGGAGCTCGCGCCGCCCGCGGGCGACTGGGCGTCGGCGTCCCGGACGTACTTCGGTTGCCAGGTGCCGTCCGCGTTCTTCACATGGGTGACGGCCTTGTCCTCGGCCCGGTCGTAGTCGGAGAAGCGGGAGCTGGTGTTCTTCATGCCTGCGGGGCCGTACAGCGTGTCCTGGGAGAGCTTGTCCCAGGACGTGTCCTTCGCGTTCGCGACCGCCTGGGCCGCGGCGGTGACCCCGTAGTTGGTGTAGGCGTAACTGGCGCGGAACGGGCCGAGCGGCTCGTACTTCAGGTGGTCCAGGATGTACGTCCGGTCGTAGCCGAGGTCTTCGAGGAGGTCACCGGAGTGGTCGGGCAGGCCGCTGCGGTGCGAGAAGAGGTCGGCGTACGTGACGTGCGCCGTGACCCAGGGGTCCTTGAGGGCGAAGCCGGGCAGCCGCGCCGCGACGGGGTCGTCCCAGGCGAGCGTCCTGCCGCCGACGACCCCCGCGACGACGGTCGAGGCCAGCGGCTTGGACAAGGACGCGAGCTGGAAGACGGTGTCCGGGTCGACGGCCCCGGACCGTCCCGCCCGACGCTCGCCGAAGCCCTTGAGATAGACCACGCGGTCCTTGTGGACGACGGCCACGGCGACGCCGGGGACGCCGGTCTTCTTCATGGCGTCCCGCACGATGCCGTCGAGCTTGCCGACGGCACCGTCCACCTCCGCCCGGGTGAGCTGCGGAGGCGGCTGGGGAGGCGGGGCCGCCGCTACGGCGCAGGGGGTGCGGCTCGCGCAAAGCAGGGAGGCCGCGACGGCTGCGATCAGCGCCGCGCATCGGTGGTGTCCCGCCCGTCGCCGCACACCCATGGTCACCATTGAACGCGCACTGTCAGGCTTTGTCCTGCGGAGACCTGCGGGGTCGGGCGGGAGACGGGCCCGAGCCGGTGGGAGCAGGTAGGAGCATGTAGGAGCCGGCATGGCCGCTATGCGTCGGGCGCGCGCGTCCGCAGGCGTGCGTGGACGGGGTCGGCGGGGGAGTGCGCGGACCGGACCCGGGTGCCTCCGTCGACCAGCAGATCGGCGCCCGTGATCCACCCGGCCGCGTCCGAGGCCAACCAGACCACCGCCCGCGCGATGTCCTCGGGCCGGCCGATCCGACCCAGCGGAAGCCCCGCGCCGAGCTCGTCCTCGGCGTTCTCCCAGACGAACCGGGCCATCTCGGTGCGGACGAGCCCCGGGGAGACGGAGTTCACCCGCACCTTCGGGGCGAGTTCACCGGCGAGCTGCTGGGTGAGGTGGAGGAGGGCCGCCTTGCTGGTGCCGTACGCCCCCACGTTCGGTCCCACATGCCCGGCGCCCTCCGTGCACACGTTCACGACCGTGCCGCCGTGCTCGCCCATCCAGGCCCGCCAGGCACACTGCACCAACCGCAGCGGGGCCTCCACGTTGACCGTGAACGCCTCGCGCCAGCGGTCCGGATCGGCGTCCATGAGCGGGCCGTACGGCTGGTTGGTCGCGGCGTTGTTCACCACGACGTCGATGCGCCCGAACTCCCGCAGCGCCAGCTCGGTCAGCTCCCGCAGATGCGCCGGATCGGCCACTGAGCCCGGGAGTCCGACGCCGCCGAGCCGTTCGGCGGCCCGGCCGACCGCGTCCGGGTCCCGGGCCGTCACACACACCCG
This sequence comes from Streptomyces sp. NPDC111656, assembly GCF_055656965.1. Lineage (NCBI taxonomy): Bacteria > Bacillati > Actinomycetota > Actinomycetes > Kitasatosporales > Streptomycetaceae > Streptomyces > Streptomyces sp. NPDC111656. Next base: position 371,914 of record NZ_JBVKCA010000003.1, on the reverse strand, counting down.
CGCCCCCGCCCGGGAGAGCTCCTCGGCGACGGCGAGGCCGATCCCGCGCGAGGCCCCGGTGACGATGGCACTCCTGCCCTCGAGCCCGTACGGCGTCGTCATCCGCGTACCGTCTCATGACGGACCGTCAGTCAACAGCCCCGAGTCGCGAGTGCTGCGCCGCCACCAGCTCCAGCACCGTGCGCCAGTCCTCCAGGACCCCGGCGTCGAGACCGGGGACCCTGCCCGACTCGTCCGCGTGGCGCAGGCTCAGCACGTCGTCGGCGTCCGCGTCGTCGGCCCATCCGCCGGCGTGCAGCCGGACGAGCCGGGAGACCCGCTCGCCGAGCAGTGGCCGGACCAGGTCCGCCGCCCGGTCGGCGTGTCCTGCCGTGTCGCCGGGCCGCAGCAGTTGCCCTACGGCGTGGACCAGGCCCGCCACCTGGAGTTCCTTGTCCGCGGGACGACTTCGGCGCAGGAGCGCGGCGGTCTGCAGGGCGTGGTCGTGCAGATCCACTCGGCCGCCACAGCGGCCCGGGGTCTCCCGGGCACTCCGGCAGGCGTGCAGCAGATCCATCAGCTCCTCGACGCTGCGCAGCTCCATGCGTCAGTCCTCCCGAGTCCTCCCGCGGGAAAAAGCCGTTTCCGGGCGCCAGCAGATCATGGCTGCCTTGCGAATCGGCCAACGGGACCTGAACTGCGCGCCGTGTTCAGTGGTGCCCGTGGCCGTCGGCCCCCGGAGCCCCGTGCCCGTGGCCTTCCGGCGCAGGTGCGCCGTGGCGGTGGCCTTCCGTCCCCGCGCTCCCGTGCCCGTGGCCCTCCGGCTCCGGTGCCCCGCCCATCATCCGCAGCATCGCCGGGCCGCCCGTGCGCAGGAACCGCCACACCAAGGCCGTCGCCAGCAGCAGGAAGACGATGTTGAGCCAGGTCGTGTAGTTCCAGGAGACACCCTCCATGGGGATCGTCGCGTCGGCCTGGTCGGGGATGAGCCCGAGGCCGCCGAAGAGGAACTCCACGACGTATCCGGCGAGCGCCATGGCGGCATAGAAGGTGACCAGGAGGAACCCGGTCATCCGGAGCCCGTAGTACTTCCGGTAGATGTTCAGGATCGGCAGGATCAGCAGGTCGGCGAAGATGAACGCGACCACACCGCCGAAGCTGATCCCGCCCTTCCACAGCACGACGGCCAGCGGCACGTTCCCGATGGAGCAGACGAACGAGGCGATCGCCACGAGCGGGCCGACCAGGGGGCCGATCAGCTTCGCGGCGAGCGGGTGGCCGTCCAGGAAGAGGGACTGCCAGAACGCGCTGGGCACCCAGGCTGCGATCGCGCCCGCGATCAGCAGGCCGATCACCAGGTCGCGCAGGATCGCCGCCCACTCCATGACGAACACATGTGCGACCGAGGTGTAGCCGTCGCGCGAGAGCAGCCGCCGTACGAACGAGCCATCCGCCTGGATCGACATGTCCATCGCGGCATGCCCTTCCATCGACCCGGCGAGCCCGCGCTCCGCCTGCTCCCGGGCCTCGCGCAGCAGCCGTTCGCGCAGAAAGATCCGGAAGAGCACGGCCAGCACCACGATCATGATCGGGCCGCCGACGAATTCGGCGACCGTGAACTGCCAGCCCATCAACAGGGCCAGGATCACGCCGAGTTCGACGACCAGATTGGTGGAGGCGATCTCGAACGCCATCGCCGCGGTGAAGTTCGCGCCCTTGCGGAACAGCGAGCGCGCCAGCGCGACGGCCGCGTACGAACACGACGAGGACGCCGCGCCGAGCCCCGCGGCCAGCGCGAGCGTCCGCGGCCGGTCGTCACCGAGCAGCCGCACGATCGTCGCGCGGCGCACCACGGCCTGGACGACGGCGGAGAGGCCGAATCCCAGGATCAGTGCCCAGGTGATCTCCCAGGTCATCGACCCCGTGATGGACAGTGCGTGCAGGATCGCGTGCATGGCCTCACTCTTTCCCGTCCGGCTTCCCCGATTCATGCGGGACTATACCCCCTAGGGGTATGAGATGGCGTGTGGCGGCCGGGCGGGTCTCGCCGGTTCATCAAGGTTCCGCAAAGACTTCGGGGGGCCGCCCCAAAGGGAGTCCGGGGCTCCGCGGGTCGGCCCATCGCCCCTGTCCGGGTGCCCGGTTGAGTCTTCCCGCCCTGGTCACGGGAGGTGTGACGCTAGGCCGAACGGGTGACGCGCGAGGGGGGATACATCATCAAATAGGCTCAGATCGAGGGCCGATGGACGCTGATCGACGCAAGACGGTTACCTCGTGTTTTCAGCCCCATCGAGCGGGCACCCGCTCATTTGGTTACCCTGTACCGGACGGACAGCCTGCAGGGGTTCCACCCACACCCAAGGTCCGTCCCGGGACAGCCGGTCACCACGGACTGCTCTCACACGAGTTACCGGCGCCACCGCGTCCTTAACTGCCTTCGACTCAGACCCGAGGGGATGTCAGGCGACCGGAAGCAGACTGGCCCTGTACGTCCCGAGGGTGACCCGACACATAAGGAGTGCGCGGTGACACCGGAGAAGACGAATCGCGATCAGCGCCCCAAGGAACGCACGGAGCGCGGAGGCCGGCCCGAGAAGAAGCTCGGCAGCCTCGACGTGTGGGCCAGGTCCGCCCCGATCCGCCTGGCGGGGTACGAGGACGACCTCGCCGAGCCCCACATCCTGCCCAGCGTGGACTGACCGCTCGCGGCGGGACTCATCGCGATCGCTGACGGCATGGGCGTGTCAGACTCACGTCCATGCTGATCAGAGAAGCCGCGGCCGACGACTGGCCGCGGATCTGGCCTTTCTGGCGCCGGATCGTCGCCGCGGGTGAGACCTACACCTGGGACCCGGGCACCTCCGAGGAGGCGGCCCGGGCTCTGTGGATGGCACCGGGCAAGCGTGTGTACGTCGCCGAGGACGTCACCGGAGCGGTCGTCGGCTCGGCCTACGTCACCCCCAACTACGGCGGCCCCGCCGCCCGCGTCGCGGGCGCCGGATTCATGGTCGACCCCGACCACGCCGGGCTCGGCATCGGGCGCGCGCTCGCCGAGCACATCCTCGCCGCGGCGAAGGCCGACGGCTACCGGGGCATGGTCTTCAACGCCGTCGTGGAGACCAATCCCGCCGTCAAGCTGTGGACCGCGCTCGGCTTCACGATCCTCGGCACCGTGCCGGACGCCTACGAGCACCCCCGGCACGGGCGGGTGGGACTGCACATCATGTACAAGGCGCTGTGAAGCCCCTGCATGGACAAGGCGCTGTGAAACCCCCGTGCTCCTAGGGCGTGCCGTCGTTCCTCAGTCCAGTGGCGCCGTCCGCCGCCACGGCCGCAGTTCCTCCAACTGACCCGCGAGCTCAAGGAGTTCGAGCTCGGATCCGGGTCGTCCGACCAGCTGTACGGCCGCCGGGGTCCCGCTCGGCAGGATCCCGAACGGCACCGTCATCGCGGGCCAACCGGTGAGGTTCCACGGCGGTGTCAGCGGCGAGTAGTGGGTGTTGACCAGCACATTGCGCAGCCAGCCCCGCTCGTGCCACGGTGCGGCGGCCGGTCCGCGTCGGGCCAGTGCCGGGGTGAGCAGCACGTCGTGCTGCGCGAAGAACGGTTCCAGACGCGCGCGCAGCTGCTCGCGGCGCTCACCCGTGCGTACCCCGGCCACGAAACGGCGCCCCACGGTGGCGTGCACCCGAGTCCGCCGGGCGAGCCGGCGCGGGTCGAGGTCCTCGGCGTCGACCGCGGTGCCCGCCGTCCAGTGCATCAGCGCGGCGGTGCCCAGCCAGTAGGGGTACGGCGGGTCGGCGGGCCGCACCTCGTGGCCCGCCCCGGCCAGCACCTCCGCGGCCTCCCGGGCCGCGCTCGCGTACGGGCGGCCGACGCTCACGCCGACCAGCGGACTGCGCACGGAGACGGCCACCTTGCGGACGAGGTTCCCCGAGGGGCGTATCGCCTCGGTGTCCGACAGGACCGCGAACATCAGGCGTGCGTCGTCGATCGTGGTCGCGAGAGGCCCGTTCTCCGACATGCCGAACCAGTCGCCGTGACCGATGCCCGCCGGGATCGTGCCATGGCCCGGCTTGAGGCCGACGATGCCGCAGTTGGCCGCCGGGATGCGCAGCGAACCCATCCCGTCGTTGCCCAGCGCGATCGGCACCATCCCGGCGGCGACCGCGGCCGCGCTGCCTCCCGAGGAGCCGCCCGCCGTGCGCGAGGTGTCCCAGGGGTTGCGGGCCGTGCCGTGCGCACCCTCGGAGGTGCCGAAGACACAGAGCTCGGGCACGTTGGTCAGACCCACGACCACGGCGCCCGCCGCGCGCAGTCGCGCCACTGTCGGATGGTCGTGATCGGCGGGGGTGTCCGCGGTCGCGGCGGAGCCGTTGCGGTTCGACTCGCCGCGCACCGCGAGGTTGTCCTTGACGGCCACGGGCACCCCCGCGAGGGGGAGTTCGGCCAGGTCCGCGCGGCCGGCCAGCTCGTCGGCCTCCGAGAGGGCCGCCTCGGACCGTACGACACGGAAGGCACCCACGCGCGCGTCGAGCCGGTCGATCCGCGCGAGGTGGTCGGCCACCACCTCGCGGGGCGTGGCCCGCTTCTCGCGTACGGCTGCGGCGATCTCGGTGGCGGTCCGGCCGACCCAGCTGGTCACGGGTGCTCCTCGGGGACAGGGGATTACTGGCGAGTACGAGGAGCACTGTGCCCGGCGGCGGGGTACCGCGTCGAGAGCCGTCGCCCTTGGACATTCGGATCGGTCTTCTTGGACTTTCGCACTCACGCTTGTCCGGTATCTCCGCAGAGTCGCAGATCATCCGATCACTTGCTCAACTTTCGCATCCACCCGCCCCATTGACAGGATCTGGTGGCGCCTCAATCATCAAACATCCGATGAATTGGAGCCGCTATGAGCACGTATCCAAGACGTCAGGTTCTGGGCGCCGCGGCCGGAGTGGCCGTCGTGGCCACTCTTCCCCTCGCGGCCACGGCCGAAGCGCGACCGGCGGTCGAGCAGCACGGTCAGTGGGTTCCCGTCCCCGACCCGATCCCCGTGCCGCTCGACGCGTACACCGACAACGACGGCATCGACACGGCGGCCGCCCCCGGCGGCAGCTTCGACGGCTCGGGGTACACGTTCCCCGGCGAGGAGCTCCCGGCGGGCCCCGTCGAGGTGGACGGCATCGCGTTCGTCTTCCCCTCCGCCGCCGCGGGCGCCCGGAACAACGTGGTGGCCCTCGGCCAGCGCATCGACCTCCCGAGCGGGCGCTATCTCTCGGCCCACTTCCTCACCGCGGGCAGTTACGGCGACGCCTCGGGCCGGGCCACGGTGCACTACGCCGACGGCTCGACGACCACCGCCGGGCTCGGCGGCGCGGACTGGTACGCGACGGGCGGGTCGCTGTCGGCCCCGTACCGCTACCGGCCGGACGGCACGAAGGACGAGCACGGTGTGGGGATCGGCACGGCCGAGGTCTGGATCGACCCCCAGCGCGAGGCGGTCGCCCTCACCCTGCCGACCACCAACCCCGCCGAGGCCGGGAAGGCCTCCCTCCACCTCTTCGCCCTCTCCCTCCAACCGGCCGCACAGGGGCGCGCGTTGGCCCTGCGGGACGCGCACTCCACCTTCTCCCTGCTGGAGTCGAGCGGCGCGCAGAGCGTGGAGGCCACGGTCGTCAACGCGGGCACGGTCGCCGTCCTCGCCGGTGACCGGGTGTCGGTCGGCGTCGACGTGCCGGGCGCCCGCACCGTCGAGCCCGCGCACGTCGTCCGCCTCGACCCCGGCGAGCAGGCGCGCGTCCGGGTCGGCATCCGCAGCCGCGTGGGCACGGCACCGGGCACCGCGCGGCCCGGAAAGGTGACCGTCACCGGACGTGGGCAGCAGGTCATCTCCGCCGGGCGCGAGTTGACCCTCGGCGTGCCCGACTACCAGCCCACCGAGAACTCTCTCGCCGGCCACCAGGCCCCGTACTGGTTCCACCGCGCCAAGTTCGGCATCTTCATCCACTGGGGTGTCTACTCCGTGCCCGCCTGGTCTCCGGTCGGCAAGCAGTACGCCGAGTGGTACTGGAACCACCTGCAGAGTCCGGACAACGCGGTGTACGCCTACCACCGGGACACATACGGCGAGAACTTCGCCTACGACGACTTCATCCCGATGTTCACGGCGGAGAAGTTCGATCCCCGGGCCTGGGTGGAACTCTTCCGTGACGCGGGAGCCCAGTACCACGTCCTCACCTCCAAGCACCACGAGGGCTTCGCCCTGTGGGACACCAAGGTCTCGGACCGCAACGCCGTGAAGATGGGCCCGAAGCGCGATCTGATCCGTGAACTCTTCGACGCCTCGAAGAAGTTCACGCCCGAGCTGCACCGCGGCCTGTACTTCTCCATGCCCGAGTGGTTCAACCCCGACAACCCGTGGATGGGCCACGCCCCGCGCAACCCGTACACCCTGGAGCCGCTCCCGTACACCGGATACGCGGCGGGCAAGGACTATGTGAAGGACTATCAGGCTCCGCAGATGCTGGAACTGATCCACGGCTACGACCCGTCGCTCATCTGGTGCGACATCGGTGGCGCGAACGACAGCCTCCATGTCCTCGCCGAGTACTTCAACCACGGCAAGAACAGACCCAAGCCGTACGAGGTGACCGTCAACAACCGCTCGGGCATCGGCTTCCACGACTTCACCACCCCCGAGTACACGACGTACGAGAACACGGTCGTCGCGAAGTGGGAGTCGAGCCGGGGGCTCGACCCCTTCAGCTACGGCTACAACAAAGCGACGCCCGACGCCGCCTACATGACCGCCGAGGAGGTCGTCCGGAGCCTGGTCGACATCGTGTCGAAGAACGGCAACTTCCTGCTGGACATCGGCCCCCGCGCGGACGGCACCATTCCGGAGATCATGCAGACCCGGTTGCGCGAGACCGGCCGCTGGCTCAGGACCAACGGCGAGGCGATCTACGACACCACGTACTGGTCGCGGATGGCGCAGCTCGGCGAGGACCTGCGGTTCACGGTCCGGCAGAACGAGGCGTTCTACATCCACTCGCTGACCGAGCCCGGCGCCACACTGACCGTCGAGGCGCCGGTGCCGATCCGCGGCGGGGACAGGGTGACGATGCTCGGTCATGACCGGCCGCTGACCTGGACGGTGAGCGGCGGGTCGCTGGTCGTCGACGTGCCGGAAGCGGCCCGCAAGGCGGGGCAGTACGTGTGGGTGTTCAAGGTGGAATGGCATGGCTGACCGACGCGCCGCACGGTCCGTTCGGAGCAGATGGACCCGCACGGTCGTCGGCGGTGCGGTGGCGCTGCTGCTGACGCTCGCCACGCCGGTCCCGGCGCCGGCGCGAACAGCGGAAGCGCGGACGGCGGCGGTGCCTCCCGTCACGATCCCGGCCCTCTCCAACTGGACGCAGGAACAGGGAAGTTACTCCTTCGGCTCCCGCTCCCGCATCGTCGCGCGCGACCCCGCGGCACGCTGGGTCGCGGGCACCCTCGCCGACGATCTGCGCGCGGCCGGCCACGGCACCGTTCCCGTCGTACGGCAGGGCGCGCACGCGGGTGACATCGTGATCGGCGTCGACCCCTCCTCGTCGCGGCTCGGCACGGAGGGCTACGAACTGCGCGCGGGCAAAAGCCTGTTGGTGACCGCCGCCGCCGAGACCGGCGCCTTCTACGGCACCCGGACCCTCCTCCAACTCCTCGCCCGGAGCGACCGCGTGCCCGCCGGGAGCACGGTCGACGTGCCCCAGTACAAGGAACGCGGTGTCGGCGTCTGCGCCTGCTACGTCCACATCTCCACGGCCTGGCTGGAGAACCTCGTACGCGACATGGCGTACCACAAGCTCAACCAGTTGCTGCTCGAACTGAAGGTGAAGAGCGACACCCACCCCGAGGCCGACACCTGGGGCTACTACACGAAGGACGAGATACGCCGGCTCGTGGCCCTCGGCGAGAAGTACCACGTCGAGATCATCCCGGAGATCAACTCGCCCGGGCACATGGACCCCTGGATCCAGAACCGCCCGGACCTCCAGCTCACCGACGCCGACGGCGTGAAACAGCCCGCCCGGCTCGACATCACACAGGACGCGGCCTTCACGTACTACACGAGCCTGATCGACGAGTACGCGCAGGTGTTCACGTCCGGGTCCTGGCACATGGGCGCCGACGAGTACATGCTCGGCTCCGACTTCGCCAAGTACCCGCAGATCCTCGCCTACGCACGGGCCAGGTACGGCGCGAACGCCACCCCGCAGGACGCGTTCATCGACTTCGTCAACCGCGTCCAGGCCTACGCGGCGGCCAAGGGCAAGAAGCTGCGCATCTGGAACGACGGTCTCACCGGCGCCAGCACCGTGCCCGTCACGGCCGGTACGACGGTCGAGCACTGGCTGAACGTGGCGACCAAACCCAGCGCGCTCATCGCCCAGGGCTATCCGTTGATGAACGCCGCCTACTCCCTCTACCTCGTCCGCGGCGGCTTCCACACCGACACGAAGGCGCTGTACGACCAGAGCTGGGACCCGCGCAGTTTCGAGGGCGAGAAGCTCGCCTCACGCGCGGGCGTCACCGGGGCGAAGATCAGCCTCTGGCCGGACAATGGGCGCGGGGAGACCGAGAACGAGGTCGCGACGGCCATGGACCCGGCCCTGCGGCACCTCGCCCAGGTCACCTGGGGCTCGGCGCACCCCGACCCGACGTACGCCGAATTCACCGCGCGCGGTGTGGCCGTGGGGCACGCGCCCGGGTGGCGGGACCTGACCCGCGTGCCGGTGGCCGAGGGGACGTACACCTTCCGCGGTGGGGCCGCGACCACCGATCTCCAGGTCCGGCGGACCGCGGACGGCTATGCGACCCTGCGGTCCACGACGAGCGGCGGCTGTCTGGAGGTGAGCGGCGGAAAGCTCACGCTGAACGTGCCCCTGGACCCCGGTGTCGAGGTGACCGAATCGCCGTGCGTCGCCGCGGACGCCTTGCAGCGCTGGGAGCTGGATCCGGTGCGCGACGGCGGATACCGGCTCGTCAACGCGATCACACGGATGGCGGTGCACGTGACGGACGCAGGGCGGCTCCTCCAGTACCCGCCGGACCAAGAGCCGCCGTCCGTCTGGCAGTTGACCATCCGCTGATGTGAGGAGACCCCACCCCATGGCCATCTCCAGACGCCTCTTCGTCCTGGCATCCACCGCCCTCGTCGCGTCCATCGGCACATCCGTCGCCCTCGCGGCCCCCGGCGAAGCTCCCTCCCGCATCCCCGTCAGCCCCTCCGACACCGAGGACGACCTGGTCCGCAAGGCCGCCCAGGTCCGGCCCACCGCACGGCAGATCGCCTGGCAGAACCTCGGACGCACCGCCTTCCTGCACTTCGGCGTGAACACCTTCACCGGCCTGGAGTGGGGGACCGGTGACGAGGACCCGGACGTCTTCCAGCCCGTCGGTCTCGACACCGACCAGTGGGCCCGGGCCCTGCGCGACGGCGGCTTCGAGCTCGCCATCCTCACCGTCAAGCACCACGACGGGTTCGTCCTCTACCCGTCGCGCTACACCGACCACTCGGTGGCGTCGAGCAGTTGGCGCGGCGGGCGGGGCGACGTGCTGCGCTCCTTCGCCGACTCGATGCGCCGCCACGGGATCAAGGTCGGCGTCTACGTCTCACCGGCCGACGAGAACCAGTACCTGCACGGCGTGTACGCCAACGGCAGCGCGCGCACGGAGCGCACCGTCCCGATGCTCGTCGACGGCGACGACCGTACGAACCCGAGGGCGTTCACGCTGGACGCCACCGACTACGGCGCCCATATGCTCAACCAGCTCTACGAAGTCCTCACCGAGTACGGACCCGTCGACGAGGTGTGGTTCGACGGAGCACAGGGCCGCAATCCGCCCGACAAGGTGGAGAAGTACGACTGGGACAGCTGGTACGCGCTGGTCCGGGCCCTCGCCCCCGACGCCTCGATCGCGGTGTCCGGGCCCGATGTGCGCTGGGTCGGCAACGAGGGCGGGCTCGCCCGCGAGGACGAGTGGAGCGTCGTACCGGTCACGGAGAAGGACAACGGCCGCACGGACTACGCGCTGGCCTACGACGCACCCGACGAGGGCAGCCGGGACGCGCTCGTGGCGGCCCGGCCGGTGGCCGACTACCTCCAGTGGTGGCCGGCCGAGTGCGATGTGTCCATCCGCGACGGCTGGTTCTACCACGCCGACCAACAGCCCAAGAGCGTCGACGAGTTGACCGACATCTACTTCCGCTCGGTCGGCCGCAACTCGGTGCTGCTGCTCAACATCCCACCCGACACGCAGGGATTGCTGCCGGCCGCCGACGTGGTGCGGCTGCGCGAGTTCCGCGAACGCGTCGAGGCGGAGCTGCCGGAGGATCTGTCCCGTGGGGCCGTGGTCCGCTCCTCCCCGGGGGTCTTCTCCGTCGACCTCGGTACGGAGCACGAGGCGGACCGGATCCGGCTCGCGGAGGACATCCGGCACGGCCAGCAGGTGGAGAGCTTCGTGGTCGAGGCGTACGGAGCGGGCGCCTGGAGCCGGGTGGCCGGGGCGGGCACGATCGGAGCGAGCCGGATCCTGCTGCTCCCGGTGCCCGTACGGGCCCGGCACTGGCGCCTTCGGGTGACGGGGTCACGGCAGACCGCGCGGATCGCGGAGTTCGCGCTGTATCGCTCACGGATCTGACGCGTACGGGGGTGGATGCCCCACACGGCGTCCACCCCCCGCACCGTCGCCGGCTCCGCGTCCACCCCTCACCCGCTCAAGCCCCGCAAGGCCCCGTACTCTCCCGTTCGATCAGCCGCGGCACCGGTACCTGCACCGTCCGGGCCGGACCGCCGTCCAGTAGTGCGGTGAGTTCCTGGGCGGCCGTGCGGCCGAACTGGACGGTGTCGCGGGAGAGGGCGGACAGCCAGGGTTTGACCATGCGGCACAGGGGCGAGTCCTCCCAGGCGACGACCGAGACGTCGCCCGGCACGGAGAAGCCGAGTTCCGTGGCGGCGGCGACGCCGGCGACGGCCATCACGTCGTTGTCGTAGACCAGCGCGGTCGGCGGGGTGCCGCTCTCCAGGACGCGGCGGGTGACGGCGGCGCCCTCCGCGTCCGAGTAGTCCGTGGGGACCGAGCGCACCTCCGTCAGCCCCCGCCGCTCGGCCTCCGCACGCAGGGTGCGGATCCGGCGCTCGGTGTGGGCGAGCCCCGGCAGGCCCGCGATGTGCACGATCCGGCGGTGGCCGAGCGCGTACAGCTCGTCCACCACCGCGGCCATCGCGCCCGCGTCGTCCGCCCAGACGGTGGAGATCCCCGGGTGCCCCGCGTCCGGTACGCCGCCGATCACCACGGCGGGCAGGCCCAGCTCCTCGAGGAGGTCCGGACGCGGATCGTCGGTCCGCGGGTCGACGACCATGACTCCGTCCACACGGTGCTCGGCCCACCAGCGCCGGTAGACCCCGCACTCGTCGGCCACGTCCTCCACCACCTGGAAGAGCAGGCCGAGATGGCGCTCGGCCAGCACCTCCTGGATGCCGGAGATCAGCTGCAGGAAGAACGAGTCCACGCCCAGGGTGTCGGCGGGACGGGCCACCACGAGACCGACCGTCGCCGCGCCCTCGCCGGACAGCTGGCGCGCCGCCGTACTCGGCCGCCAGCCCAGCTGTTCGGCCACGCGACGGACCCGGTCGCGGGTGATCTCGGAGACCCCGGGCCGGTCGTTGAGCGCGAAGGAGACCGCGCTCTCGGAGACCCCGGCGCGCTGTGCGATGTCCTTCATCGTCGGTCGGCGCGCGGGTGACCGCTTGGCTGGCAACCCTGTTCCCCGTTCTGCTGAGCTGGTGTACTAATGCGCTTGAGCTGAGGCAATCTAAAGCGCATTAGTGATCGATTGCAAGAGGCTGGGGGAACGTCTGTGACCAGCGATGTTGTGGCACTAATGAATTTAGCTGAGTCAAATCCATTGACTTGCCCGGCGAGTTGGCTGCAAGGTCTGCCCCGGCACCGTTACCCCTGCTGCAAGAGGAGCCCCATCCGTGCGCATCTCCCGCAGAGCTCTCGCCGCCGCTGCCACCGTCGCCGTTCTCCTGCCGCTGAGCGGCTGCGGCTCCGGGAGTGACGGCAGTGGTTCGACGGACGCCTCCGGCAAGGTCGAGGGCGACATCACCTTCCAGACCTGGAACCTGAGGGCCAACTTCAAGCCGTACTTCGAGGGCGTGATCGCCGACTTCGAGAAGAAGTACCCCGGCACCCATGTGAAGTGGGTCGACCAGCCCGCCGAGGGCTACGCCGACAAGATCAGCGCGGACGCGGCCGGCGGCACCCTGCCCGACGTCGTCAACGTCTCGCCGGACCTCGTCGCCCCGCTCGCCAAGGCGGGCCTCGCCCTCGACCTCGACAAGTCCGCCGGGCAGTACAAGAAGGAGTACCTGGACGGCGCCTGGGCCAGCCACCAGATACCGGGCATGACCGGCACGTACGCCTTCCCCTGGTACCTCAACACCGGCCCGCTCTTCTACAACAAGTCCGTGTTCAAGGAGGCCGGCCTCGACGCCTCCAAGCCGCCGACGACGTACGACGAACTCTTCGCCGACGCCCTGCAGCTGGCGAAGAAGAGCGACGGCAAGGTCGCCACGCTCGCCAACGTCCCCACCGTCGAGGACTTCGGCCGCTACGGCGTCGAGCTGATGAACAAGGAAGGCACCGCCTTCGCCTTCAACGACGCCAAGGGAGTCGAACTCCTCACCAAGTACAAGGAGTTGTACGACGCGAAGGCGCTCGACCCGCAGGCGCTGACCGCCACCCCGGAGTCCTCGGGCAAGAAGTTCCTCACCGCGGCCGTCGCCATGAACCCCGGCAGCGCCCTGGACCTCGGCAACTTCAAGAAGCAGGCCCCGAACCTCTACAAGAACATCGGCATCACGGACCAGATCACCAGCACCGGCAAGGTGAACATGTACGTGATGGGCGTGATGGTCAACTCGCGCACCAAGCACACCCCCGCCTCGGTCGCCTTCGCGCACTTCGTCACCGACGCGCAGAACCAGATGTCCTTCGCCAAGAAGGTCGCGATCTTCCCGAGCACCGCGGGCTCGCTCGACGACCCGTACTTCACCAAGGAGGACGGCACCGACGAGACCCGCGTGCGGATCGCCGCCGCCAAGTCCCTGAAGAACGCGGTCAACTACACGCCGGTCCTCTTCAGCGAGCAGATGAAGACCGCGCTGCGCAACGAGGTCGCGAAGGCCCTGCAGGGCAAGGAGAGCCCCAAGACGGCTCTCGACAACGCTGTCAAGGCCTGCGACACGCTGCTCAAGCAGCAGGGCTGAGCGGGGCCATGGCGAGTTCCTCCAGCACCGCCCGGGTACGGCGCCAACTGCCGACCAGCCCCTGGCTGTTCGCCGCCCCCGGCCTTCTGGTCGTGGGCGTGTTCATCCTCTATCCGTTCGTGTCGACCGTGGTCAACGCCTTCACCGACCGCCGCACCCTGATCCCGGGCACGTTCGTGGGCCTCGCCAACTTCCGCGAGCTGCTGCACGACGACATGTTCTGGATCGGGCTGCGCAACAGCACGCTGTACGTCCTCGGGGTCGTCCCCGCGCTCGTCCTGTTGCCGTTGCTGCTCGCGCTGCTGGTCCAGAAGAACATCCCCGGCATCACCTTCTTCCGGTCGGCCTTCTACACCCCGGTGGTCGCGTCCATCGTCGTGGTCGGCCTGATCTGGGTGTGGCTCCTGGACGAACGCGGCCTGGTGAACTCGCTGTTGGAGTCGATCGGCGTCGGCAGGGTCGGCTTCCTCAGCGACCAGTGGCTGCTCCTGCTGAGCGCCATGGCCGTCACGGTCTGGAAGGGCCTCGGCTACTACATGATCATCTATCTCGCCGCGCTCGCCAACGTGCCACGCGAGCTGCACGAGGCAGCGTCGGTCGACGGCGCGGGCGCGGTCCGCCGCTTCCTCACGGTCACCGTGCCCGCCGTCCGCTCGACCATGGTGCTGGTCGCCGCGCTCTCCTCGGTCGCCGCCTTCAAGGTGTTCTCCGAGGTGTACCTGATGGCGGGCCCGGACGGCGGCCCGGCGGGCGAGGACACCACCCTCGTCATGCTCGTCCAGCGCACCGGCACCGGACTGACCGGCCGGGTCGGCTACGCCTCCGCCATCTCGGTCGTCGTCTTCGTCGTCACCGTCGCGCTGATGCTGCTCGTGCTGCGCGCCGACCGCAAGGAGGACGCGTGAGCGCGCCGCAAGGAGGACGCGTGAGCGTGCGGGAAGGAGGACGCGTGAGCGTGCTGGAGAAGGAGCGCGACGTCGAGCGGCATCCGCCGTCCGAGCGCGGGCCCCGTCGTCGCCGTATCACCGACGAGCACGGCCGCCGTGTCCGCGGCTGGGAACTCGCCCTGCGCTACCTGCTGTTGCTCGCCGTCCTCGCCCTGACCGTCGGGCCGTTCCTGTGGCAGCTGTCCACCTCGCTCAAGGGCCCGACCGAGGACATCTTCAGCTCACCGCCGAAGTTCCTGCCGGGCGATCCCACGCTGCACAACTACAAGCGGGTGGCCGACACCATCCCCGTCTGGGACTACGCCTTCAACTCCCTGAAGGTCGCGGGCGCCAACGTCGTCACCAACTGCGTCGGCTCGGCCCTCGCGGGCTACGCCCTGGCCCGCCTGCGCTACCGGGGCAGGCGCGTGGCGACCCTCGTCTTCATCCTCGCGATGCTGGTCCCCGTCGAGGGCATCATCATCGCCCAGTTCACCACCATGCGTGAGCTCGGCCTGAACAACACGCTCGTCGGGGTCGTCCTGCCCGGCTGCATCGGCGCGATGAACGTCCTGCTGATGCGCAACGCCTTCCTCAATCTGCCGTACGAGATCGAGGAGGCGGCCTTCGTGGACGGCGCCAACACCTGGCAGCGGTTCCTGCGGATCGCGCTGCCGTCGGTGAAGGGCACGCTCGCCGTCGTCGCGATCTTCGCCTTCATGGGCGCCTGGGACGACTTCCTGTGGCCGCTCATCGTGCTCAGCGACCCCTCGAAGTTCACCCTCACCATCGGCCTCAACTATCTGCACGGCACCTTCGCCAACGACGAACGGCTCGTCGCCGCGGGCACGGTCATCGCCGTGGCGCCGCTCATCGCCCTCTTCGCCTGCCTGCAGCGGTACTTCTTCCGCGGGGTGGGGGAGGGCGCCGTCAAGGGCTGACCCCCGCACCCCCGATTCGCTTCGCGAGGATCCCGCATGCCTTCTGCCGTGCGCTTCGGCGTCAACTACACGCCCAGCGAAGGGTGGTTCCACCACTGGCTCGACTTCGACCTCGACTCCGTACACGCCGACCTCGACTCCATCGCCGCGCTGGGCCTCGACCACATCCGGGTCTTCCCGCTGTGGCCCTACTTCCAGCCCAACCGCGCGCTGATCCGCCCGCGCGCCGTCGAGCAACTGCTCCAGCTCGTCGACGCGGCCGGAGAGCGGGGGCTCGACGTCAACGTGGACGGTCTGCAGGGCCACCTGTCGAGCTTCGACTTCCTGCCCGCGTGGACGCGGACCTGGCACCGGCGCAACCTGTTCACCGACCCGGAGGTCCTCGACGGCCAGGCGGCCTATCTGCGCACACTCGCCGCGGCCCTCGCCGACCACCCGCACTTCATCGGCATGACGCTCGGCAACGAGGTCAACCAGTTCTCGGCGGGGCCGCCCCATCCGGACCCCGACCAGGCGAGCAGCGCCCAGATCGACGACTGGCTGGAGCGGATGCTCGCCGCCTGCGAGGAGGGCGCCCCCGGCAGGCTGCATCTGCACGCCGAGTACGACGCGACCTGGTACCAGGACGACATGCCGTTCACCCCGGCCCAGGCCGCCCGCCGCGGCGCCGTCACGGCCGTACATTCCTGGGTCTTCAACGGCACCGCCCAGCGGCACGGCCGTACCTCCGTGCCGACCGAACACCACGCCGCGTATCTGATCGAGCTGAGCAAGGCCTGGGCCGACGACCCGCACCGGCCCGTCTGGCTCCAGGAGGTCGGCGCGCCCGCCCCTCTGATCCCGCCCGAGCACGCCGCGGCCTTCACCGAGGCCACCGTCGCGGCCGCCCTGGACTGCCCCGACCTGTGGGGTATCACCTGGTGGTGCTCCCACGACGTCTCGCGCGACCTCGCCGACTTCCCCGAACTCGAATACGGGCTCGGCCTGTTGACCAACGACCGGCGCCCCAAGGACAGCGCGCGGGCGCTGGCCCGCGCGGCCCGCGAGCACCACCACACGCCCGCCCCCCGCACCACGGCGCTGATCGTCCCCGCCGACCCCGCCGTCCGCTCGCTGTGCGCCCCGGGCGGCCCCGTCTTCGAGGCGTTCTTCCGGCTCACCGCCGACGGCGCCCGCCCCACCACCGTCCTCGACGCGCGCGCGGACGACAAGGAACACCTCGCCGCGCGCGGCATCACCGAAGTCGTCAGTCCCGATCAGGTACTCCCCCTCACACAAGGAGAAACCCGCTCGTGAACCCCACCAGACGCACCGTCCTGCTCGCCGGCGCGGCCGCCGCGCTGCTGCCCGCCCTGCCCGGTCTGCCCGCGGTCGCGGCGACCGAGGCCGCCGCGACCGCGGCACCGCCGTACGCCTCCTACTGGTACCCCGACTCGCTGCCCTCGGGCACCCCCGGCACCGGCATCACCTGGCGCAGTCTCAAGGCATGGAGCGCCGCCACCGACGCCGACCTCGCGTTCAACGCCTCGACCGTGCCGCTCGCCGCGCGTTTCACACCGACCCCGGCCAACACGACCGCCCGCGGCGGCCAGGCCCGTATCCAGTCCCTCGTGTCCTTCGGCCCCACGTCGAGCAACCCCTCGCAGGGCGCCGCCACCGCCGACTACTACGCCCTCACCCACTGGGCGTACCTCGACGAACTCGTCTTCTGGGGCGGTTCGGCGGGCGAGGGCCTGATCCTCGCGCCGAACGCCCCGATCGTCGACGCGGCCCACCGGCACGGCGTGCCCGTCCTCGGCAATGTCTTCCTGCCGCCCGTCGCCTACGGCGGACAGCTCCAGTGGACCCGCGACCTGGTCCAGAAGGACTCCACCGGGCACTACCCCCTCGCCGCGCGGCTCGTCGCGGTGGCGGCGGCGTACGGCTTCGACGGCTGGTTCATCAACGCGGAGACCAGCGGCGGGAACACCGCGCTCGCCACCGACATGCGCGGCTTCATGAACGAACTGAAGACGCTCGGGACGGCCCAGGGGCAGCGCGTCACCTGGTACGACGCGATGACCGTGAGCGGCTCGGTGAGCTGGCAGGGCGCCCTGAACAACCAGAACAAGACGTTCTTCCAGGCCGCCGACTCCATGTTCGTCGACTTCCGCTGGTCGCAGAGCGGCCTGGCCTCCTCCGCGACGACCGCCCAGCAACTCGGACGCAGTCCCTACGAGTTGTGGGCGGGCGTCGATGTCGAGGCCAATGGCACCGGCGCGTCCGTCAATTGGGACGCCATCGTGCCGAGCACCAAGGCCCACGTCACCTCGCTCGGCCTCTACCGGCCCGAGTGGACCCGCAACCACCTGCCCGCGAGCCGTACCCCCGGCGACTTCCACGCCGCCGACGACCTGTTCTGGACCGGCGCCTCCCTCGACCCCGCCAAGCCCAGCACGAGCGGGAGCTGGCGAGCCCCGGCCGTCTCCGTCGCCGACCGCTCGACGGTCGCCTCGCTTCCGTTCGCGACCGTCTTCAACACCGGCCACGGGCTGAAGTGGTACGAGGACGGCGAGGTCACCTCGGACAAGGCCTGGAACCACCTCGGCCTCCAGGACCGGCTGCCCTCCCGCCGCTGGGTCGTGCGGACGAACGGACAGCGCCCCGCCGTCACCTTCGACTTCGCGGACGCCTGGCGGGGCGGAAGCAGCCTGCTCGTCGACGGTGCCCTCGACGCGCCCACCACGCTGGACCTGTACGCGACGAGGCTGCCGCTCACCGCGGACACGGTGGTCGAGCTCACCTACCGCACGGACGCGGGCGCCGCCGCCGTGGAGCTGGCCGTCGCCACCGCCGAGCCGAGCGGGGCGGGCGGGGCGCCGCCGTACTCGTACTTCCCGCTCACGTCCTCGGGCGACGGCTGGAAGACCGCCACAGTGCCGCTGACCGGACTGACCGGGACCGTGCACGCGCTGGGCGTGCGGCTGACGGCGAGCAGCGGTCCGGTGCGCTGGCGTCTCGGCGGGCTCGCGGTGCGCCATGCCGTTCTCACCCCCGCCGCACCCACCGACCTGCGCGTCACCGGCGCCGACGGAGGCAACCTGCGCTTCGCCTGGCAGGGCGCCCCCGCCGACGTACGCCATTACGAGCTGTACCGGACGCTCCCCGACGGCACGCGCCGCTTCCTCGGCGGCACCTGCCAGAGCGCGTTCTACGTCGGCGGTCTCACCGCCGAGCAGGGCGAGTCGTCCGGGGGGTTCGAAGTGCGCGCGGTGGGGGAGCTGTTCACCGTCTCGACCGCCGCCCGGACCACCCACACCTGGTAGCAGGACCACCTTCCCGCACCATCTTCACCCCACGGAGCACCCCATGCATGACGACCGCACCCTGGTCGAAGCCCGCCTCAAGCGCGTCCTCGACGAGCGCATCCGACCCGCCGTGTACCCCGAGTCCGTGCCGCTGGACGTCGCGGTCTGGCACGCTCCCGGTGAGCCGGTGCCCGTCGCCGAGGGGCTCGCGGCCACAGCCGAGCCGATCGAGGTGGGTGCGCGCTGGGGCGCTCCGTGGGGCACCAGCTGGTTCCGGGTCACCGGGACCGTCCCGGAGGCGTGGGCAGGGAAGACCGTCGAGGCCCTGCTGGACCTCGGCTTCGACGAGAACATGCCCGGCTTCCAGTGCGAGGGGCTCGTCTACCGGCCCGACGGCACTCCGGTGAAGGGCCTCAACCCGCGCAACCAGTGGGTGCGCATCGGCGCCCCGGTCGAGGGCGGTGAGGAGGTCCGGCTGCACGTCGAGGCCGCCTCCAACCCGGTGATCCTCGACTACCACCCCTTCCTGCCCACCCAGTTGGGCGACAAGGAGACCGCGGGCAGCGAGCCGCAGTACACCCTCACCCGGATGGACCTCGCCGTCCTCGACGAGACCGTGTGGGAGCTGGTGCTCGACCTGGAGGTCCTCGGCGAGCTGATGGCCGAGCTGCCGGTGGAGTCGGCGCGGCGCTGGGACATCCTGCGCGCGGTGGAGAAGGCGCTCGACGCGGTCGACCTGCAGGACGTGGGCGCGACCGCCGGCGCGGCCCGCGAACGGCTGGCCGGGGTGCTCGCCGAGCCCGCCGTCCCGTCCGCGCACCGCATCAGCGCCGTCGGGCACGCGCACATCGACTCGGCGTGGCTGTGGCCGCTGCGCGAGACCGTCCGCAAGGTGGCGCGGACCACCTCCAACATGACCGCGCTCATCGAGGACGAGCCCGAGTTCGTCTTCGCGATGTCCCAGGCCCAGCAGTGGGCCTGGGTGAAGGAGCACCGGCCCGAGGTGTGGGCGCGGGTGAAGAAGGCGGTCGCGGAGGGCCGGTTCGTGCCCGCGGGCGGTATGTGGGTCGAGTCGGACACCAACATGCCGGGTTCGGAGGCGATGGCCCGTCAGTTCGTGCACGGCAAGCGGTTCTTCCTCGACGAGTTCGGCATCGAGAACGACGAGGCCTGGCTGCCGGACACCTTCGGCTTCGCCGCCGGACTCCCGCAGATCATCAAGGCGGCGGGCTCCAAGTGGCTGCTCACGCAGAAGATCTCGTGGTCGCAGACCAACAAGTTCCCGCACCACACCTTCCGGTGGGAGGGCATCGACGGCACCCGCATCTTCACCCACTTCCCGCCCGTCGACACCTACAACTGCTCCATGCGGGGCAGCGAACTCGCCCACGCGGCCAAGAACTTCAAGGACAAGGGCGTCGCCCGGCACTCCCTCGCGCCCACCGGCTGGGGTGACGGAGGCGGCGGCACCACCCGCGAGATGGTCGCCAAGGCGGCCAGGGTCCGTGACCTCGAAGGCTCCGCCACCGTGGTGTGGGAGACCCCGACGGAGTTCTTCAAGAAGGCCGAGGCCGAGTACCCGAACGCCCCCGTCTGGGTCGGCGAGTTGTACCTCGAACTGCACCGTGCCACCCTGACCAGCCAGGCCAGGACCAAGCAGGGCAACCGGCGCAGCGAGCACCTCCTGCGCGAGGCCGAACTCTGGGCCGCGACCGCGGCCGTACGGACCGGATTCCCTTATCCGTACGAGGAGTTGGACCGCATCTGGAAGACGGTCATGCTCCACCAGTTCCACGACATCCTGCCCGGCTCGTCCATCGCCTGGGTGCACCGGGAGGCGCGCAGGACGTACGAGCGGGTCGCCGAGGAGCTGACCGGCGTCATCGACGCGGCGCAGCGGGCGCTGGCGGGCGAAGGCGGCACGGAGCTCGTGTTCAACTCCGCCCCGCACCGCAGGGACGGGGTCCCGGCGGGCGGGGCCCAGCCCGCCGCCGTGGCGAGCGAGGTGACGCTCGCGCCGCGCGTGGGCGGCGGCCACGTCCTCGACAACGGCCTGCTGAAGGTCGAGATCGACGCCCGGGGTCTGGTCGTCTCCGCGTACGACATCGACGCCGACCGCGAGACGATCGCCCCGGGACGCGCCGCGAACCTGCTCCAGATCCACCCCGACTTCCCGAACATGTGGGACGCCTGGGACGTCGACGAGTTCTACCGCAACACCGTCACCGACCTTGTCGACGCGGACGAGGTCGTGCCCGGTGAGGACGGTGTGTCGGTGCGGATCGTACGGTCCTTCGGCGCGTCGCGGGTCACCCAGGTGCTGTCGCTCGCGCCGGGGGAGCGGCGGCTCGGCATCGACACCGAGGTCGACTGGCACGAGACGGAGAAGTTCCTGAAGCTCGCCTTCGCGCTCGACGTGCACGCGGAGCGGTACGCCTCCGAGACGCAGTTCGGGCACTTCTACCGGCCGACGCACACCAACACGTCCTGGGAGGCCGCCAAGTTCGAGGCGTGCAACCACCGGTTCGTGCACATGGAGGAGCCGGGCTGGGGTGTCGCGCTCGTCAACGACTCGACGTACGGCCACGACGTGACCCGTACCGTCCGCGACAGCGACTCGGGTACGACCACCACCGTGCGCGTCTCGCTGCTGCGCGCCCCGCGTTTCCCCGACCCCGAGACCGACCAGGGCGTCCACCGCTTCCGGCACGCGCTGGTGCCGGGGGCCGGCATCGGGGACGCGGTGCGCGAGGGGTGGCGGATCAATCTGCCGGAGCGACGGGTGAGCGGCGAGCGTGAGGTCGCGCCCCTGGTGGAGGTGGCGCAGGACGCGGTCGTGGTGACCGCCGTCAAGCTCGCCGACGACGGCAGCGGGGATGTGGTCGTACGTTTCCACGAGTCCCGGGGCGGGCGCACCGGGGCCACGCTGACGGCCGGGTTCGAGGTCGGGGACGTCACTGTGACCGACCTGCTGGAGCGGCCCCTCGCGGACGCCGCGGAGCCGCGGCGCGACGGTGACCGGGTCACCCTGTCGCTGCGTCCCTTCGAGCTGGTCACCCTGCGGCTGACACGCGCCTGAGCGGTTGCGTGCCTGACCCCTTCCCGGGCTGCGGATCCGGCTACTGCGTGAGCTGGGTCCGCAGCCACTGCTCCACTTCGCCCACGTGCGCGGCGGCGGCGGCCCTGGCCGCCTCCGGGTCGTGGGCCACCAGCGCGCGGTGGATCGCCGCGTGCTCGCGGCGCGTGCGCTCGAAGGCGCCCTCCTCCTCGTAGCCCCGCCAGACCCGGGCACGGAACGTGCGCGAGGACAGGCCCTCCAGGATGGCGGCCATGGTCTCGTTGCCCGCGGCGGCCGCGATCTCGCGGTGGAAGGCCAGATCGTGGGCGAGGATCTCCTCCGGGTCGTCCGTCGCGTTCATCGCCAGCAGGTGTTTCTCGACCTCGGCGAGCTGGTCCGCCGTGATGCGCGCGGCGGCCAGCGCGGTAGCGGTCGACTCCAGGATCCGCCGCACCTCCAGCAGCTCGACCAGTTGCGGCCCGCGCGAGAGGTCGGCCACCACGCCGAAGGTCTCCAGCAGGTCCCCGGCCTCCAGCTGGGTGACGTAGATGCCCGAGCCGTGCCGGGCCTCCAGCACACCGAGGACCGTGAGCGCGCGGATCGCCTCGCGCATCGAGCTGCGGGACATGCCCAGCTGGGCGGCGAGATCACGCTCGGTCGGCAGCCGCTGCCCGGGCTCCAGCCGGCCCTCGCCGATCATCGCCTTGATCCGCTCGATGGCGCGCTGCGTCACGGTGCCCTTCTGCGGGGCCGACTCGTCCACGCCGTCTCCTCCTGTTGCCGGGTGCGCCGCAGTCTAACCACCCAAGTGGTCGGACCACTACGGCTGATAACGCGGAAATTTTGGCGCACAGGGGTGTTGCGGAGGCGAAGTGGTCTGATAAATATTCGTCCCGGTTGAGCGGGACGCTCGGCCACGCACCGTCACCCCCGATCGATCTCGCTCAACGAGGAGCCGTCAGATGGCCGGCAGAAACGTGCGGAACACGCGAATTGCGTCGCGGGCAGTGCGTGCGGCGGCTGCGGCCGCCTGCGCGACCCTCGTGCTCGCGGCATGCGGCAGCACCAAGGACTCCGTGTCGTCGGGCGGCGGGGGCACCGGCAAGGTCGGGGTGATCCTGCCCCTGCTGACCTCGCCGTTCTGGCAGTCCTACAACGACTACGTGCCGAAGATGGCGAAGTCCGAAGGGGTCGACGCCCTCAAGACCGTCAACTCCAACAGCGACCCGTCCCAGCAGATCACCGACATCAACAACCAGCTCAACCAGGGCGTGAAGGGCCTCGTCGTGGCCCCCCTGGACAGCGCCGCGATCGCCGCCGGACTCGACCAGGCCGAGCGCAAGGGTGTGCCCGTGGTCGCCGTCGACGTGGCGCCCGAGAAGGGCAAGGTCGCCATGGTCGTACGCGCCAACAACGTCGCGTACGGCGAGAAGGCCTGCGAGTACCTCGGCAAGCAGATCCCCTCAGGCAAGGTCGTGCAGATCATGGGCGACCTGGCCTCGGTCAACGGCCGGGACCGCTCCGAGGCCTTCCGCACCTGCGTGCAGAAGAACTACCCGAAGCTGAAGGTCCTGGAGATCCCCGCCAAGTGGGAGTCCGACACCGCGGCCTCCAAGCTCGACACCCTGCTGAACGCCAACCCCGACATCAAGGGCATCTACATGCAGGCGGGCGGTGTCTACCTCGCGCCGACCCTGCAGACCCTCAAGTCCAAGGGCATGCTGAAGAAGGCCGGCCAGGCGGGCCACATCACGATCGTCTCGAACGACGGCATCCCGCAGGAGTTCGACGCCATCCGCAAGGGCGAGATCGACGCCACCGTCTCCCAGCCGGCCGACGCGTACGCCAAGTACGGCATGTACTACATCAAGGCCGCGATGCAGGGGAAGACGTTCAAGACCGGCCCGACCGACCACGACTCCGAGATCGTCAAGCTGCCCAGCGGCATCCTGGAGGACCAGCTGCCCGCGCCGCTGGTGACCAAGGACAACGTCGACGACCCCAAGCTCTGGGGCAACACGGTCAAATGAGCACCCCACTGGTGGAGGCGCGCGGGGTGGCCAAGCGGTACGGCCCCACCGTCGCCCTCCAAGACGGCCGGCTCACCGTTCTCCCCGGTGAGTCCCACGCCCTCGTCGGGCGCAACGGCGCGGGCAAGTCCACCCTCGTCACCATCCTCACCGGCCTCCAGGCCCCCGACGAGGGCGAGGTCCGCTTCGACGGTGAGCCCGCGCCCGCGCTCACCGACCGCGACGCCTGGCGCCGCAAGGTGGCCTGCGTCTACCAGAAGCCCACCGTCGTACCGGAGTTGACGGTCGCCGAGAACCTCTTCATCAACCGGCAACCCGTTGGGCGTGGCGGGCTCATCAGCTGGCGCAGGCTGCGGGCCGAGGCGGCGCAGGTCCTGGACACCTGGGACGTGCACGTCGACCCGGAGGCCCGCACCGCCGACCTCAAGGTCGAGGACCGCCAAATGGTCGAGATCGCGCGGGCGCTCAGCTTCGGCGCCCGGTTCATCGTCCTCGACGAGCCGACCGCGCAGCTCGACAACCGGGAGATCGAACGGCTCTTCACCCGGATGCGCGCGCTCCAGGAGTCCGGTGTCACCTTCCTGTTCATCTCGCACCACCTCCAGGAGGTGTACGAGGTGTGCCAGACGGTCACCGTGCTGCGCGACGCCCGCTGGATCACCACCGCGCCGGTCGCCGAACTCCCCCGCACGGCCCTGGTGGAAGCCATGGCGGGGGAGTCGATCGCCGAGCGGACCGTCACGCACCAGTCCGTCGCCGCGGACGCCCCGGTGCTGCTCGACGCCCGGGGGCTCACCTCGGACGCGTACGAGGACATCGACCTCACGGTCCGCCGCGGCGAGGTCCTCGGCCTCGCCGGCTCCAGCGGCAGCGGCAAGATCGAGCTTGCCGAGTCCTTCGCCGGACTGCACGCCCCGACCGGCGGAACGGCTCAACTCGACGGCGAGCGGCTGCCGTTCGGTGACGTGCAGGCCGCACTCAAGGCGGGCGTCGCCTGTGTCCCGCGCGACCGGCACGAGCAGGGTCTCGTCTCCGGCATGACCATCGGCGACAACACCACCATGAGCGTCCTGAACCGGCTCGGCCGCTACGGCTTCATCTCCGCCGCCCGCAAGCGGGGCTTCGCCACCGAGCTGATCGAACGCCTCGACATCCACACCGAGGGCCCCGAACAGCCCGTCTCCGACCTCTCCGGCGGCAACGCGCAGAAGGTCGTCATGGCCCGTGCCCTCGCCTCCGACCCCCGCCTCCTCGTCCTCATCAACCCCACCGCGGGCGTCGACGTGAAGTCCAAGGAGTCACTGCTGTCCCGGATGGACAGCGCCAGCGAGGACGGCACCGCCGTACTCGTCGTCTCCGACGAACTCGACGACCTGCGCCGCTGCGACCGCGTCCTCGTCCTCTTCCACGGCCGTGTCGTCGCCGAGCACCCGGCGGGCTGGCACGACCACGAGCTGATCGCCTCCATCGAAGGAGTGGACCATGGCTGACACGAAGGCCCCGTCGGCCTCGTCGCCCACCTCCGCGCGCGTCCCCGACGCACGGGCCGCCAAGACCGTACTGCTCCGCAGGGCCCGCGAACTCGCCCTCGTGCCCGCCTTGCTGGTGCTCCTGGTGCTCGGCGCGATCGTCAACGACTCGTTCCTCACCGAACGGAACCTGATCTCCATCCTGGGCGCCTCGGCGGCGCTCGCGATGGTGGTCCTCGCCGAGTCGCTGGTGCTGATCACCGGCAAGATCGATCTGTCACTGGAGTCGGTGGTCGGCATCGCGCCCGCCGTCGGCGCCCTGCTGGTGCTGCCGTCCGCGCAGTCCGGCTGGGGCACGGAGTGGTCGGCCGCGCTCGCCCTCGTCGCGATCCTCGTCGTGGGCGGAGTCATCGGCGCCTTCAACGGCATCCTCGTGGTGAAGTTCAAGCTCAACGCCTTCATCGTCACCCTCGCGATGCTGATCGTCCTGCGTGGCCTGTTGGTCGGCGCCACCAAGGGCAAGACACTGTTCGGCATGCCCGACGCGTTCTTCCAGCTGGCCACCTCCACCTTCCTGCGGGTCCCGCTGTCGGTGTGGCTGGCCGCGGTCGCCTTCGGGGTCGCCGGACTGATCCTCAAATACCACCGCGTCGGGCGCGCCCTGTACGCCATCGGCGGCAACACGGAGGCGGCCCGCGCCGCCGGTATCCGCGTCGACCGGATGCTGCTCGGCGTGTCCGTCGTCGCCGGCGTCCTCGCCTCGGTCGGCGGGATCATGCAGACCGGGTACGTCGGCGCGATCAGCGCCAACCAGGGCAACAACATGATCTTCACGGTGATGGCGGCGGCGGTCATCGGCGGCATCAGCCTGGACGGCGGCAAGGGCACCATGTTCGGCGCCCTGACCGGCGTACTCCTCCTCGGCGTGGTGCAGAACCTGCTCACGCTCGCCCAGGTGCCGTCCTTCTGGATCCAGGCCATCTACGGCGGAATCATCCTGGTCGCCCTGATGATCGCCCGCGTGACCACCGGCCGCGCCCAGGACTGACCTCCCTTCGTCTTCGTACGGATCCAAGGACCCACGGATCCACGGAACCCCTCCGTACGCCCCTGTCCCGGACCGAAAGGCCTCCCGTGTCCCCAACTGCCGCCCGTATCACCGCGGTCGACACCTACGACATCCGTTTCCCCACCTCGCGCGAGCTCGACGGCTCCGACGCGATGAACCCGGACCCCGACTACTCGGCGGCGTACGTCGTGCTGCGCGGCGACGCGGCCGACTGTCCCGAGGGGCACGGCTTCACCTTCACCATCGGGCGGGGCAACGACGTCCAGGTCGCCGCGATCGAGGCGCTGCGCGGGCATGTGGTCGGACGCTCGGTCGACGAACTGTGCGCGGACCCGGGCTCCCTCGCCCGGGACCTGATCGGGGACAGTCAGCTGCGCTGGCTCGGGCCCGAGAAGGGTGTGATGCACATGGCGATCGGCGCCGTCGTCAACGCCGTGTGGGACCTCGCCGCCAAGCGTGCCGGGAAGCCCCTGTGGCAGCTGCTCGCCGACGCCGAACCGGAGTGGCTGGTCCGCCAGGTCGACTTCCGCTACCTCACGGACGCCCTCACCCCCGAGGAGGCGCTCGAACTGCTCCGTCGTGGCCGGGAGGGCGCCGCCGAGCGCGCCGCGATCCTCCGGGAGAGGGGCTTCCCCGCCTACACCACCTCGCCCGGCTGGCTCGGCTACAGCGACGAGAAGCTCACCCGCCTCGCCGCCGAGGCCGTCGCCGACGGGTTCCGGCAGATCAAGCTGAAGGTGGGTGCCGATCTCGCGGACGACGTACGCCGCTGCCGGGTCGCCCGCTCGGTGGTCGGCCCCGACATCCGGATCGCCATCGACGCCAACCAGCGCTGGAACGTGGACGAGGCGATCACCTGGACCAAGGCCCTCGCCGAGTTCGAGCCCTACTGGATCGAGGAGCCCACCAGCCCCGACGACGTCCTCGGCCACGCCGCCGTCCGCGAGGCCGTCGCCCCCGTCAAGGTCGCCACCGGCGAACACGTCCAGAACCGTGTCGTCTTCAAACAGCTCCTCCAAGCCGGCGCCATCGACGTCCTGCAGATCGACGCCGCCCGCGTCGCCGGCGTCAACGAGAACCTCGCCATCCTGCTCCTCGCGGCCAAGTTCGGCGTGCCGGTCTGCCCGCACGCGGGCGGGGTCGGCCTGTGCGAACTGGTCCAGCACCTGTCGATGTTCGACTTCGTGGCGCTCTCCGGCACCACCGACGACCGGGTCATCGAATACGTCGACCATCTGCACGACCACTTCCTCGACCCGGTGGTGATCAGGCAGGGTCACTACACGGCACCCACCGCGCCGGGCTTCTCCGCGACCATGCGGCCGCAGTCCATCGCGGAGTTCACCTACCCCGGCGGTACCTTCTGGGCAGCCGACCTCGTCCACCAGAAGTCCGGCAGCCGGCCGAGCGACAAGCAGAAGGGGGAAGCCGCGTGAGCGCCGACTTCGAAGGACTCAAGGCGTTGGTGACCGGTGGCGCCTCCGGCATCGG
The DNA here is from genome assembly GCF_055656965.1 of Streptomyces sp. NPDC111656. NCBI lineage: Bacteria > Bacillati > Actinomycetota > Actinomycetes > Kitasatosporales > Streptomycetaceae > Streptomyces > Streptomyces sp. NPDC111656. The sequence goes on along the minus strand of NZ_JBVKCA010000003.1, from coordinate 344,354 downwards.
CCGCGCCACCGCCGAGTTGCTCGCCGCCCGTGGGGCGCGGGTCGCCGTCCTCGACCTGGATCCCTCGACGGTCGAGAAGCCCCTGCTCGGTTTCCGCGCCGACGTCACCGACGACGCCTCCGTACGCGAGGCCGTGACCGCGGCCGTCGCGGAACTCGGCGGACTCGACGTGCTGATCAACAACGCCGGGATCGGCGCCCAGGGCACCGTCGAGGACAACGCCGACGACGAGTGGCACCGGGTCCTGGACGTCAATGTCGTCGGCATGGTCCGTACCGCCCGCGCCGCCCTGCCCCACCTGCGCGAATCCGCACACGCGGCGATCGTGAACACCTGCTCCATCGCCGCCACCGCCGGGCTCCCGCAGCGCGCCCTGTACTCCGCCACCAAGGGCGCCGTCCTCTCCCTCACCCTCGCCATGGCCGCCGACCACCTCCGCGAGGGCGTCCGCGTCAACTGTGTGAACCCCGGCACCGCCGACACCCCCTGGGTCGGCCGCCTCCTCGACGCCGCCGCCGACCCGGCCGCCGAGCGGGTCGCGCTGGAGGCCCGCCAGCCTTCCGGCCGGCTCGTCTCGGCGGACGAGGTCGCGGGCGCCATCGCCTACCTGGCGAGCCCGCTGTCCGGCGCCACCACCGGCACCGCCCTCGCCGTGGACGGCGGCATGCAGGGACTGCGACTGCGGCCGGTGGGCCAGTGAGCACGCTCGGAAGGGGCACGCTCGGGAACAGCGGTGTCGAGGTCAGTGCCCTGTCCTTCGGCGCCGCGGGCATCGGCAACCTGTTCACCGCCGTCAGCGACGACCAGGCGTACGAGACCGTGGACGCCGCCTGGTCCGGGGGCATCCGCTACTTCGACACCGCCCCGCACTACGGCATCGGCCTCTCCGAACGCCGTCTCGGCGCGGCCCTGCGCGATCGCCCCCGCTCCGACTACGCCATCTCCACCAAGGTGGGCCGCCTCCTGGAACCCACGGGCGCGGACACGGGCGGCGACGACCTCGCCGACGGCTTCGCGGTGCCCGCCACGCACCGCCGCGTCTGGGACTTCAGCGCCGAGGGCGTACGACGCGGCATCGAGGCCAGCCTCGAACGCCTGGGCCTGGACCGCGTGGACGTCGTCTACCTGCACGACCCGGACGACCACGCCGAGCAGGCCTTCCACGAGGGCTATCCGGCCCTGGAGCGGCTGCGCTCGGAAGGCGTGGTCGGCGCGATCGGCGCGGGCATGAACCAGGCCGAGATGCTCACCCGCTTCGTCCGCGACACGGACGTGGACGTGGTGCTGTGCGCGGGCCGCTACACCCTTCTCGACCACGCCGCGCTGACCGAACTGCTCCCCGCCGCCGAGGAGCGCGGCACGTCGGTCGTCATCGGCGGCGCCTTCAACTCCGGCCTGCTGGCCGATCCAAGGCCCGGTGCGACGTACGACTACGCGACCGCTCCTGCGGAGTTGCTGGACCGCGCCCTGCGACTGAAGGAGATCGCGGAGCGGCACGGCACCACCCTGCGCGCCGCCGCGCTGGCCTTTCCCGCCGCCCACCCGGTCGTCGCGAGCGTCCTGGCCGGCGCCCGCTCGGCGCACGAAGTCCGCGACTGCGTCGAGCAGTTCACGACCCCGGTGCCGGAGGACTTCTGGCGGGAACTGCTCGAGGCGAAGCTGCTGCCCGAGGACGCCCCCGTACCCGTACCCCCACAGGACCCGTCATGAGAGTCGCCCTGCACACCAAGGTCCGCGCGGACCGCGTCGCCGCGTACGAGGCCGCCCACCGGGAGGTCCCCGAAGAGCTCACCACGGCCATCCGCGCCGCCGGAGCCACCTCCTGGACGATCTGGCGCAGCGGCACCGACCTCTTCCACGTCCTGGAGTGCGAGGACTACGGGCACCTGCTCGCCGAACTGGAGAAACTGCCGGTCAACATCGCCTGGCAGGCACGCATGGCCGAACTCCTCGACGTCGTCCACGACTACTCGAGCGAGGGCGCTCAGGCGGGGCTGCCCGTCGTGTGGGAGCTGCCGTGAGGGTGGACGCGCACCACCACGTGTGGGACCTCTCGGTCCGCGACCAGGACTGGATCACCGGGCCCGAACTCCAGCCACTGCGACGTGATTTCGGCGTGGCGGACCTCGCATCGCAGGCACGGGCCGCCGGCGTCGACCGCACGGTCCTCGTACAGACGATCACCGTGCCCGAGGAGACCCCGGAGTTCCTCGCCCTCGCGGCGCGGAGCGAGCTGATCGCGGGTGTGGTCGGCTGGACCGACCTGACCCGGCCGGACGTCGCCGACGAGCTGGCCCGGCTGCGGGAGCTGCCGGGCGGCCGCCATCTCAAGGGCATCCGCCACCAGGTACAGGGCGAGCCCGACCCGGAGTGGCTGCTGCGTCCGGACGTACGGGACGGGCTCGCCGCCGTCGCCGAGGCGGGCCTCGTCTACGACCTGGTCGTGCTGCCGCACCAACTGCCGGCCTGCGTCCGGGCCGCCGCCGAGCACCCCGGACTCACCTTCGTCCTCGACCACTTGGGCAAGCCACCGATCGCCACGGGCGCGCTGAAACCGTGGGCGACGGCCGTCCGGGCGCTGGCCGCGCTCCCCAACACCGTGTGCAAACTCTCCGGCATGGTCACCGAGGCGGACCACGCGAAGTGGACGGTCGACGGGCTGCGCCCCTACGCGGACACGGTCCTGGACGCCTTCGGACCCGGCCGGCTGTTGTTCGGCTCCGACTGGCCGGTGTGCACGCTGGCGGCGTCGTACGGCCAAGTGGTCGATGCGGCCGAGGAGTTGACCGGGGGACTTGGCGCTGAGGAACGCGCCGAGGTCTTCGGCGGCACCGCCACCCGCGTCTACCGGCTCTGACCGACCGGTCCGATCCGCCGAGTCCGGTCTACCGGCTCTGATCCACCCACTCCAGCCGCATCGGCGGCAGGAACTCGCGCACATACGTCCGGTGCCAGCACGCGCCCGTCTCCCGCAGCTCATGCCACGTCGTATAGCGGTAGCGGTAGAGGCGGGCGCGGACGTATCGGGGCGGGGCGTCGGCCGGGAACGGGCAGCGGCGCAACAGCCGTAGTGTGTCCCGGTCGTTCTCCAGGAGCCGTTCGACCAGGCCCGTGAACCAGGAGGCGGCGTACGCGGGGGAGAGCGCCGCGAACCACATCAGCCAGTCGAGCCGCAGATGGTACGGCGCGTACTGGCGCGGCCAGTGGCGGGGATCGCCCGGTTTGCCCTTGAACTCGTACTCCTTCCACTCCGAGTCCTCCCGCGGCACGGGGTCCGCCGTGCCCTCGACGACCACCTCGTGGCGCACCCGGCTGACGCTGCCGAACGCGCCGTAGGTGTTGACCAGGTGCAGCGGGTCGAAGGAGCGGTTCATGACTTGGCGGCGGGAGATCAGGTTGCGGGCGGGGCGGTAGCTGAGGGCCACCAGGCCCGTCGCGACCGCGAGGACCACGATCTCGTACCAGAGGGGCGGGCCTGCCACGCGCGGGGCAGTGGTGGGGAACTCGATCGCGGACAGGGCCAGCACGATGGTGGTCCAGTTCAGCCAGGAGAAGTTGCCGGACAGGACCAGCCAGAGCTGGGTGAGGACCATCAGCGACGCTGCCGCCGTCGCGATCGGCTGCGGGGTGAAGAGGAGGACGGGCACGACGAGCTGGGTGAAGTGGTTCGCCGCCACCTCGACCCGGTGGAAGGGTTTGGGGAGGCGGTGGAAGAACCAGCTCAGCGGTCCCGGCATCGGCTGCGTCTCGTGGTGGTAGTCGAGGCAGGTCAGCTCCCGCCAGCAGGAGTCCCCGCGCATCTTGATCAGCCCGGCGCCGAACTCCACGCGGAACAGCACCCAGCGCAGCAGGAAGAGCACGACGACCGGCGGGGCCACCTCGTCGTTGCCGAGGAACACGGCGAGGAAACCGACCTCCAGGAGCAGGGACTCCCAGCCGAACGCGTACCAGGTCTGGCCCACATTGACGATCGACAGGTACATCGCCCAGGGCACCAGCCACAGCACCATCGCACCCCAGAGCGGGAGCCGCTGGTCCAGGCCGGCGATCAGCGCCACCGACACCGCGCAGCCCGCCCAGGCCCAGGCCGCGAAGAAGCGGTCCGAGTAGCGCAGGTGGAACACGCTCGGCGCGTCGCGGAACGCGACCCGCGCCAGGAACCGCGGCACCGGAAGCATCCCCCGCTCCCCGATCAGCGCACGGAACTGGAGCGCCGCGCCCAGGAAGGCGACGAGGTACACCACGGCCAGGGCCCGCTGGAAGACCAGCCGGCTCAGCCAGTAGTCGGGGGCGACGAACCACTCCACGCGAGCCACTCCTCTTCCCTTGTCTTCCATTGTGACGCTGGGTGACCGTCTCCGCTTGCGTGCGCCAACTGGGCGACGCAGACAATAGTGGACGAAATGCCCTGAACGGCCGGGAGGTCGTGGTGCAACGGGAGGAAGCAGTGCAACGGGAGAACATGGTGCGACAGGAGAACAGCGTGGTGCACATACCCACCCGAGCCTTCGTCATGGCCTGTGCGCTCTCGGCGGCGCTCCTCGTCGCCGGGTGTGGCGGCCGAGGCGGCGAGAGCGCGGAGTCCGGGGCCGACGGCGGTGAGGTCCTCCTGCAGCCGGTCGCCGGCGGTGGCCGCGACCCGTTCACCGCGTCCACGGCCGCCGACTCGCCGTTCATCACCCGAATGCCGTATCCGGCGACACCCGCGAACCGTGGCTCCGCCCCGCAGGGCGTGCGCTCCTTCCCCGGCTCCACACCCGGCCTCTACGGCGGCACCCGGGCCGTCGGCAGCTGTGACGTCGAGAAGCAGATCGGCTTCCTCTCCTCGGACCCGGGCAAGGCGCGCTCCTTCGCGCAGGCGGCGGGCGTCCCGCAGGCGGCCGTCCCGGACTTCCTGCACGCTCTGACCTCGGTCGTGCTGCGCGCCGACACACAGGTCACCGACCACGGCTTCCGTGACGGCCGGGCGACCACCTTCCAGTCGGTCCTCCAGCGGGGCACCGCGGTCCTCGTCGACAACCGGGGCATGCCGCGGGTGCGCTGCGCCGGCGGCAACCCGCTGAACCCGCCCGTCGTGTCCAGGACGACCCCGGGGACCCAGGGGCAGCCCTGGTCCGGTTTCCGCCCTGGCAACGTTGTCGTCGTGACCCCGGCGTCCACCGCGATCAGAAACATCACGATCATCGACATCGTCGACAACAGGTGGATCGAACGGCTGATCGGGGACGACGGTCACCGGGACGTCGTCCTGCGGCCGCCGGTCGCGGCCGCGAGCCCCGGCCGTCGCACCGACACAAGCCCCGGCACAAGTCCCGGTACGAGTCCCGGTACAAGCCCGAGCGCGGTCCCGGAGCAGAGCCCGCGGACGGGCCCCTTCGCGGAGGAGCCGCCGTCCGACTGTGTGACGCCCACCCTGACCGTCACCCCGGAGGGAACCCCGGGCATGCCGGACGGTGGCGCGCCGACGGAGGCTCCGGTGGCCGCGGTCTCGGACTGTCTCCCGCCCACCACGACCGCCCCGCCGACGGGACCGCCGACCCCCGACCCCAACTCCACGGAGAGCGACCGGAACGCCCCGCAGGACCCCCTCGCCCCGCTGGACCCCTCGGAGGACGAGATCGGCCCCGACACCGTTCCGGAGATCCCCGACCTGCCCGACGGCGGTGGTCTGATCCCCGACGAGTCGCCCGAAGCGGACACCGTCTTCGACGCCCCTACGGACGTCTTCGACGGCTGAGCGCCGAGCGGTCGAGGGAGGCCGAATCCGGACTCCCTCGACGTCGAATTCCGGACTTCCCAGAAGTCGAATAATCGGCCGAATGCTGGCAAGGTGGGCGCATGGTTGATCGGGGAGCGAGCGCCCTGTCACTCCCGGACGACTGGCCCGCCCACCCGGATCCGATCCTGGCGCTCAACCGCATGGGCAGTTTCGAATGGGACCTGGACTCCGGTCTGATGCAGATGGACGCCCAGGCCCACGAAGTCTTCGACGTGCGTCCCGGGGAGTACGACGGCCGCCCCGAGACCCTGTCCCTGCGAGTGCCCGCGACCGAGGGGATCCGTCTCGACACGCTGGTCTCGCACGCCCTCAAGGACGGCAGCGAGAACTACGGCGCCTACTTCCGCATCCGCTGCCGCGACGGCTCACTGCGCTGGACCCACACCCAGGGCTACATCCGCCGCGACGGGACGGGCCGGCCGCGCCGGATCATCGGCATCGTCCGCGACGCCACGCAGGAACTCGGCGAGAGAGCTGCGCGCCGCGAACAGGCGGCCCAGGACGAGGCGCGGCGCCAGCAGACGAGCGTCGTGCAGATCACCACGGCCGCCCTCGCCCACGCCCGCACCGTCCAGGACGTCATCGACGTCCTCAAGGACTCCCACGGCCTCACCCACCTCGGCGCGACGAGCCTGGTCATGGGCCTCGTCGAGGCCGGACGCATACGGCTGGTCGCCGAGGGCCCGGAAGGCAGCTTCGTCCCCGGCACCATGGTCACCCGCATCGACGAGCAGTACCCGATGAGCGAGGTCGTACGCACCCTCGCCCCGCGCTTCATCGAGTCGCCCGAGGACTTCGCCGAGTCGTATCCGCTGCTGTGGCCGAACATCACCGACCTCAAGATCACCTCGGCCGCCTACCTGCCGCTCATCGCCCAGGCCCGCCCCATCGGCGCGATGGGACTGCTGTACAACGACCGGCGCGGCTTCTCGTCGGAGGAGCGCAACGTCCTCGTCGCGCTCGGCAGCAGCATCGCCCAGAGCCTCCAGCGGGCCATGTTCTACGAGCAGGAGAAGGACCTCGCGCAGGGCCTCCAGCAGGCCATGCTGCCGCGCTCCATACCGAACGTGCCCGGCGCCGACATCGCCGTCCGCTACCGTTCCGCCTCCCTCGGCCGCGACATCGGCGGCGACTGGTACGACGTGATCCCGCTGCCCGGCGGTCGCGTCGGCGCCGTCATCGGGGACGTCCAGGGCCACGACACCCACGCCGCCGCCGTCATGGGCCAGTTGCGGATCGTGCTGCGGGCCTACGCCGCCGAGGGGCACACCCCCGCCACCGTGATGGCCCGCGCCTCGGTCTTCCTGCACGAACTCGACACCGAACGCTTCGCGACCTGCCTGTACGCGGAGGCCGACCTGTCCACCGGAGTCGTCCAGCTGGTGCGGGCCGGCCACATCGACCCGGTGATCCGGCAGAACGACGGCACCTGCCGCCGGCAGTCCGTCCAAGGGGGCCTGCCGCTCGGCCTGTCCGCTCTGTTCGGACGCCTCGAATACCCCGTCGACACGGTCGAACTGGACCCCGGGCAGACCCTGGTGCTGTGCACCGACGGCCTGGTCGAACAGCCCGGCGTCGACCTCGACGAGGGCATGCACACCCTCATGGAGCTGATCCGCTCGGGCCCGGACGACGTACGCGACCTCGCCGACCGGCTCATCGACGTGGCCGAGGAACGCGGCGGCGACGACGACGTGGCCCTGCTGGCGCTGCGCCGCCGGGGCCCCGGGCCCCAGCAGTCCGGCGGGCGGCTCCAGCAGCATGTCGCGCCCGGCGACCCCGAGGCGCTCACCGAGGCCCGGCACATGATCCGGGCCGCGGTCCGCGCCTGGGGCGGGGGAGAGCGCGCCGACGAGGTCGAACTGGTCGCCGACGAGCTGATCACCAACGCCCTCATACACACCGAAGGCGCCGCGATCGTCACCCTGCGGGTCCTCAGCGGTCCGGGCCGCCGGCTGCGCGCGGAGGTCGAGGACTCCTCCAGCGCCCTGCCGCGCCGCCGTGAGGCGGGCGAGTCCGGCGTCTCCGGCCGCGGACTCCTCCTGGTCGACCGCCTCGCCGACGTCTGGGGCGTGGAGGCGCGCGGCGGCGGCAAGTGCGTGTGGTGCGAGTTCCTGGTCCCGGAACGGAGCTGACCGGGGGGCGCGGGGGACCGGCCGCCGTCGCCTCAGGAGGTGGGCGGTTCGGCTGGTGTTGTCGGTGGGGGGTGGCACTCTGGAGCCATGCCGGAACTGCCAGAGGTCGAGGCGCTCAAGGACTTCCTGGCCGACCATCTCGTCGGCCGCGAGGTCGTGCGCGTGCTGCCCGTCGCCATCAGCGTCCTGAAGACCTACGACCCGCCCGTCACCGCCTTCGAGGGCCGCGAGGTGACCGCCGTGCGCCGGCACGGCAAATTCCTCGACATCGAGGCCGACGGACTGCACTTCGTGACCCACCTGGCCCGCGCGGGCTGGCTGCACTGGAGGGACACGCTGCCCGACGGCCCGCCCCGCCCCGGCAAGGGCCCGCTCGCGCTGCGTGTCGCCCTGGAGACCGGCGAGGGCTTCGACCTCACCGAGGCCGGCACCCAGAAGAGACTCGCGGTGTACGTCGTCCGGGACCCGGCGGAGATCCCCGGCGTGGCCCGCCTCGGCCCCGACCCGCTCGCCGCCGACTTCGACGAGGCACGGTTCGCCCGGCTGCTCGCGGGTGAGCGCCGCCAACTCAAGGGCGCACTCCGGGACCAGAGCCTGATCGCCGGTGTGGGGAACGCGTACAGCGACGAGATCCTGCACGCCGCCAGGATGTCCCCCTTCAAGCTGGCCGCCTCACTGACCCCCGAGGAGACTACCCGCCTCTACGAGGCGCTGCGCTCCACGCTCACCGAGGCGGTGGAGCGCTCCCACGGGCTGGCCGCGGGGCGCCTCAAGGCGGAGAAGAAGAGTGGGCTGCGGGTGCACGGCAGAACGGGCGAGTCGTGCCCGGTGTGCGGCGACACCATCCGCGAGGTCTCCTTCAGCGACTCCTCGCTGCAGTACTGCCCGACCTGCCAGACGGGAGGCAAGCCACTCGCGGACCGCCGGTTGTCCCGGCTGCTCAAATAGTCCGGGAGCAGCGGGGAACAGCCCGGGATCAGTGGGGCGTGACGGTCACCAGGTGCTTGCCGTCCGTCGTACGCACCTCGAACCGGCTGATCTCATCGGACTTGAGCGCGGCGCCGCCCTGCAGGGTGGTCGCCTCGCCGTTGTGCGCGGGCACCATCCAACTCGTCACCGTCTGCTGCGAACCGTCCTTGCCGATGGCGACGAGCTGACAGGGGCGCGGGCCCCCGGCGTCCTTGACCTCGACCTCGACCTGGCTGCCCCAGATGCGGTCCGCGGTGGTGACCTTGGCCCATACGCCGGTCTGCGCGTCCGTCGAGGCGACCGCGGCCGTCTGTGACCCGGAACCGTGCGACGTGACCATCGCGATCGACGGACCGCCCACCGCGAGCACCACGGCGGCGGCCACCGCGTACAACCAGCGCCTGCGCCCGGCCCGGTGCCGGGTCGCCACCTCACTGAGGAGCTTGTCCATCAGGCGCGGCCCGGGGGCGGCGAAGGGGTGCACAGAGCGCGGGGTGGCATGCCGGTACAGCATCAGCTGCCGCGTGGCGGGCCTGAACTCACTCACGTGCGCCGCGCACTGGGGGCACTCCATGAGGTGATCCTCGAAGCGGAACGCCTCCGCCTCGTCCAGCACGCCGAGCGCGTAAGCGCCGACGTCGCGATGCCGTTCCAGGGACCTCATACCGAATACCGAATCCTCGTGGCGATGGTGCGGGGGTGGGAGTGGTGTTGCTGTTGCCCACGGGTACGCACCAGACCGTCGAATCACTCAAGACTCGTTCGGAATCGCGGCCAAGACATTCGGAGCGGGTGGGCTCGCGGATTGGTGCGAGCCCGAAAAAAGTTGTGCGGAAAACTTGTTTGGCGGAGTGCGGAGCCCTGAACAGGGGTTACCGGCGGTCCGCCCGGTGTCGTGGCGATCAGAAGAGATGGATCGCCAGATGTCCCAGGGGCAGACCCAGTCGCCAGGCCGGTGTCCATACCTTCGGACCGTCGTCCTCGCCCGGGATCGGCCCGCCGCCGGGCACGGCGTCCAGGTCCGGGGCGAGCAGTTCGGTCTCCTCCAGCCAGCGCCAGGCCGCCGTCGCCAGTTCCAGGTCCGGGTCGGGGCCGCCGGACTCGACCGCCTCGGCCGAGCGCCGCGCCATGTGCTCGCGCACCCAGTCCTGCCACGGCTGGTCGTACGCCGTCAGCGAGAGCCAGGTCTCCAACTGCGAGACGACCCGGATGCCCGAGAGCTCGCCGTCGGTGTCGGAGAGGAAGATGGTCAGCGCCAGGGCGTCACGCCCGGCGCGGAACTCGAAGGACGTGGGCGGCATCAGGTCGCCGGTCCGCAGCAGCTCGTCGGCGATGTACTCGGCGTACAACCACGCCATGGGGACGGTGAGTTCCCCACCGCCGGTGCCGTCCGTGCTCTCTTGGCCTCTGTGCAGCATCCCTTCCTGCCTTCCTCCGGTTTGCGTGCGCGTCGCCCGATCCCGAGCCCTTGGGGGTTTCCCCCCAATCCGGAACACGGATGAGGACAGCTGATTGCTCAACCATGGTCCTCAGCAAGGCGCTTTACGGAGGTTTGACTCGGCCTTCGGTTTCACCGCAGGTCGGCCGCGTATCCCGGAAGAACCCGGCGCAGGGCGCGCAGCGCGTAGTACGCACGAGACTTCACGGTACCGGGCGGAATCCCGAGCGCCGCGGCGGCCTCCGCCACACTCGCCCCCTGGAAGTACACCAGCACCAGGACTTCACGGTGCTCGGGAGTGAGTGTCTTCACAGCCTCCCGCACATCGAGCGTCGCCGCCGACCTTTCGGCGTGATCCGCGCAGACCCGCGCACTTTCCAGCACCGCGTCCCCGACCTCCGGCGGACGCGCCTGGCGGGCCCGCCGCGCATCGATCGCGAGCCGCCGCCCCACGGTGAGCAGCCAGGGGCGTACGGAGTCGAAGTCGTCGGCGCGCAGCGCCTCGGGGTGCTGCCAGGCGCGGACGAGCGTCTCCTGCAGCAGATCCTCGGCGCGTTGGCGGTCGCCGTCGGAGAGTCGCAGGAGCAGGGCGAAGAGGGGCCGGCCGTGCTCGCGCTGCAGCGCGGCCAACTCGTGTTCGGCGGTCGTCTTGGTGGTGGTTCCGGCCGTCATGGCGTGTATGCCAGCGGGTGCCGCTCCGCTGGGACAGGCCCGGGGCGCGGGTCTGCGGTGGGCGGTCGATGCCGTCGGTGAACGGCGCGGTGAACGGTTCAGCGGGGCCCGGTGGCGCCCCGTCGGGCGGTTCCCCGAGGGCCGGACGGGCTACGGATGCGCGTCGCTTCTTGACTCCATCCTTTCGATTGGATGGATTTGCCTCACTTCCTAGTTAAATATGACTACATCGAGGCTGGGCATGATCACACGTAGTCGACTGGCCGCCATCGCTCTCGCGGCCGTACTTGTCGTGGGCGCCGGCTGCCGGGCCGACCGGGAGCCGTCGGCCCGGAGCAGTAGCAGTGGGCAGCCGGGCGCGCCCCTCACCCCCCACAGCTTCACCCTCGTCGCCTCCGGCGACGTGCTGGCGCACACCTCGGTCACCGAGCGGGCGAACGCCGACGCGGGCGGCACCGGGTACGACTTCCTGCCGATGTTCGAGGGGGTGAAACCCCTGGTCGCCGGTGCCGATCTGGCGATCTGTCACATGGAGACCGTGTACGGACCCGACGGCGACCGCACCGGCAACCCGGCCTTCAAGGTTCCACCGCAGGTGGCCGACGGGCTCGCGGCGACCGGGTACGACGCCTGCTCCACCGCCTCCAACCACTCCCTGGACGACGGCGCCGCGGGCGTACGGCGCACTCTGGACGCCCTCGACCTCGCCGGCGTACGGCACGCGGGATCGGCGCGCACGGAGCACGAGGCGTATGTGCCCACCCTCCTGCGCGCGGGCAACGCGATGGTCGCCCACCTCGCTTACACCTACGGCACGGACGGCTTCCCGATGCCCCAGGGGCAGCCCTGGAGCGTCAACCTCATCGACCGCGACCGGATCCTCGCGGACGCCCGGGCCGCCAGGAAGGCGGGCGCCGACGTGGTCGTCGTGTCCCTGCACTGGGGCACCGAATGGCAGGAACAGCCCAACACCCAGCAGACGACGCTGAGTCGGGAGCTCACCGCCTCGCGCACGGACGGGCGGCCCGACATCGACCTGATCCTCGGCACGCACGCGCGTGTCCCGCAGGCCTACGAGAAGGTCAACGGCACGTGGGTCGTCTATGGGATGGGCGACCAGATCGCGGGCGAGATGTTCAACCGCCAAGGTCTCCAGGACTCCCGGGGCAACGAGAGCACCCTCGCCCGCTTCACCTTCGCCCCGCCCGCGCGCAAGGGAGACCGCTGGGAGGTCACGAAGGCGGAGTTCGTACCGCAGGTGTTCGACATCGACGCCGGGCGGGTCGTCGACATCAACGCGGCTCTGGCCCAGGGCGCCGACCTGGCCGGTGTACGCGACCGCATCCGTGACGTGGTGCTCAGCCGCGGCGCGGCCCACGGCGGTCTGATGATGGCGCAGTAGGACCCACGGAGTCCATGGACCCCGTGGGGTCTATGGGACGACCGTGACCGGCCAGCGGCCCGCCTTCACCAGCCGGATCGCCACCGACCCGATGATCCGGTGCCCTGCCTGCTCGGAGGCACCGACCACCACGGCGTCCGCCTTGAGCTCGTCGGCCGCCGTCACCAGACCGTTGTAGGGATCGCCGCGGAAGGTGTGGAACTCCCAGCGCACCGCGAAGATGTCCTTGACCCGCTCGGCGGCGTCCCGGATCTGCGCGACGAGGTCCTCGGCGATCTGGTCGGTCGTCTCGGCGACCGGCGCCCCGAGTGCCGCTCCGGCGGCCATGACGGGCTGTACGTACACGACGGCGAGCAGCGAGTGCTGCCGCCTGGCCAGCCCGCCGGCGTAGGACGCCGCGCGCAGGGACGAGTCGGAGCCGTCCACTCCGACGACGATGACCTTGGGACCGTCCGTGCCACGCTCGAACCGGTGCGAGGGTTGCTGTTCCGCCACACCACCGAGGTTATCGGAAGCCGCAGGTCGGGGGCAGGGCGGGCCCGCGGCGTCCCGCATGGGACGGAACGGGTGAAGTGTCCGCCGCCACGGCCCGCCACGACCGCCGTTTGCGTCGGCGACGAGGGGCACGGCGCTCGACGGGCGCCTGCCGCCGGGGCTTCCTAGAGTCGACACCATGAGCGCCACCGTGGAGGCCCGCGGACCGAGGGACGCCACGGGTCCCGTACCGCCGTCCCGGGTCGGCTTCCTCAGCAAGGTGCCCGAAGGCTTCGCGGCCTTCTTCGGCACCCTCTCGCTGCTGTGCGTCCTGCTGGCCTTCTTCGCCCCCGTGCGCCGTCTGCTGCACCCCGTCGTGGCCTTCCTCGACCTGTTGATCGTCCCGGTCAGCGCCAACCTCGCGTACGCCGTCTTCCTCTTCCTGCTCGCCGCCGCGACCGCCGCCCGCAAGAAGGTCGCCTGGTGGCTGGTCGTCGTCTACCTCGGCGTGCTGGTCTTCTTCGACATCGTGGGCCTGGCGATGGGCCTGTACGCCGAGTCGCTGCCGTCCTTCGTCGCCTGCGGACTGCTGCTGGTCCTCCTGATCGTGGCGCGCCGCGAGTTCTACGCCGACTCCCGGCGCGGCGCCGTATGGCGCGCCCTGGCCGTACTGCTCGTCGGACTCGCCGTGGCGATCCTGATCGGCTGGGGCCTGGTCGAGTGGTTCCCCGGCACGCTGGCCTCGGCGGAACGGCTGCTGTGGGCGGCCAGCCGGGTGTGCGGCGGGCTGGTCCCCAGCAGTTCGTTCAGCGGGCGCCCGCCGCGCAAGCTCTTCTTCGTCCTCGGCCTTCTCGGCGCCCTCGCCCAGCTCAACGCCGTCGCCACTCTCTTCCGCTCCCAGCGCCTGGAGGCGGCCCTGCGCGGCGACGAGGAGGCCCGCATCCGTGCCCTCCTGCGGGCGTACGGCGCCGACGACTCCCTCGGCTACTTCGCCACCCGCCGCGACAAGGCCGTCGTCTTCTCACCCAGCGGCAAGGCCGCCGTCACCTACCGCGTCGAGGCCGGCGTCTGCCTGGCCAGCGGCGACCCCGTCGGCGACCGCGAGGCCTGGCTGCACGCCATCGAGGCCTGGCTCGACCTGGCCCGCCGCTACGCGTGGGCGCCCGCCGTCATGGGCACCTCGGAGGACGGCGCCAAGGCCTTCGCGCGCGCCGGGCTCGGCGCGCTCGAACTCGGCGACGAGGCGATCCTGTACGTCGCCGGTTTCGACCTGGACGGCCGCGACATGCGTGTCACCCGCCAGGCCGTGCACCGCGTACGGCGCACCGGCGCCACCTGCCGGGTACGCCGCCACTCCAGCCTCACCGACGAGGAGATGGAGGAGCTCATCGACAGGGCGGACGCCTGGCGCGACACCGAGACCGAGCGCGGCTTCTCCATGGCGCTGGACCGGCTCGGCGACCCCGCGGACGGCGACTGCCTGCTCGTCGAGGCCCTGACGCCCGAGGGCAAGCTCCTCGCGCTGCTGTCCTTCGTGCCCTGGGGCAAGGACGGCATCTCGCTCGACCTCATGCGCCGCGACCGCAGCGCCCCGAACGGCGTCATGGAGTTCATGGTCGCCGAGGTGTGCGCGGCGGCCGGGACCTTCGGCGTACGGCGCATCTCCCTCAACTTCGCGGTGTTCCGGTCGGTCTTCGAGGAGGGCGCCCGGATCGGTGCGGGGCCGGTGCTCCGGCTCTGGCGCGGGCTGCTGCTGTTCTTCTCCCGGTGGTGGCAGCTGGAGGCCCTCTACCGGTCCAACGCCAAATTCCAGCCCGAGTGGTACCCCCGCTTCATCTGTTACGGCGACACCGGCTCCCTCGCCCGCATCGGCCTGGCGTCCGGCATCGCCGAGGGCTTCGTCTCCGTGCCCTCGCTGCGCAAGCTCTGGGGCAAGGGGCACCCGCGGACCGGACCCCAGCCCGCGAGCACCGCGGGCCTGCCCCCGCTGTCGGCCCTCGGTCTCGACGAGGGCGAGGCGGCGGCCACCGATCCGACCGCGGGCCTGCCCGAACAGATCCGCCTGCGCCACCGCACACTCGACCGGCTGCGCGCCGACGGAGTCGACCCCTACCCGGTGGGCGTCCCGTCCCGCACCCACACCCTCGCCGAGGTCCGCGCGGGACCGGCGGGACGGCACGTGACCGTCGCCGGGCGCGTCGTCCTCGTACGGGACTTCGGGGGGATCGTGTTCGCCGTCCTGCGCGACTGGTCCGGCGATCTCCAGCTCGCCCTCACCCGGCTGGAGTCCGGACCCGAGCTCAGGCGCTTCCGCCAGGACGTCGACATCGGCGACCACATCACCGCCGAGGGCCTCGTCGGCGTCAGCGACCTGGGCGAACCGACCGTCTTCGTCCTCTCCTGGCAGCTCACCGGCAAATGCCTGCGCCCGCTGCCCGACAAGCGCCGGGGCCTCGCCGACCCCGAGGCGAAGGTGCGCCGCCGCTATCTCGACCTGGTGTCCAGCCCCGACGCCCGCGAGGTCCTGCGGACCCGCTCCACCGTCGTGCAGGCGCTGCGCCAGGGCCTGCTGGACCGGGGCTATCTCGAGGTCGAGACGCCGATGCTCCAGCAGATCCACGGCGGCGCCAACGCCCGCCCGTTCACCACCCACATCAACGCCTACGACCTGAACATGTACCTCCGCATCGCTCCCGAGCTCTACCTCAAGCGGCTGTGCGTGGGCGGCCTGGAGAAGGTCTTCGAGATGGGGCGCACCTTCCGCAACGAGGGCGTCTCCTACAAGCACAACCCCGAGTTCACCATGCTGGAGGCCTACCAGGCGTTCGCCGACTACGACGTGATGCTCGACCTCACCCGCGAACTGATCCAGGGCGCCGCGACCGCCGCCTTCGGCGCGCCCGTCGCCCGCAAGGACGGCACCGAGCACGACATCTCCGGCCCGTGGCCGGTCAAGACGGTGTACGGCGCGATCTCGGAGGCTCTGGGGGAGGAGGTGGACCCCGGCGCGTCCGTGCCGGACCTGCACCGGCTGTGCGACCGCGCGGGAGTGCCGTATCGGCCGGACGACGGACAGGGCGACGTCGTGCTGGAGATGTACGAACGACTGGTCGAGGAGAAGACCCTGCTGCCCACGTTCTACAAGGACTTCCCGACCGATGTCTCCCCGCTCACCCGGCAGCACCGCACCGACCCGCGCCTCTCCGAGCGCTGGGACCTCGTCGCCTTCGGCATCGAACTGGGCACCGCCTACTCGGAGTTGACCGACCCCGTGGAGCAGCGGCGGCGGCTGACCGCGCAGTCGCTGCGGGCCGCCGGGGGAGATCCCGAGGCGATGGAACTCGACGAGGACTTCCTCGACGCGCTGGAGTACGCGATGCCGCCGACCGGCGGGCTCGGCGTCGGCGTGGACCGCCTGGTCATGTTCCTCACGGGGCTGACGATTCGGGAGACATTGCCGTTCCCCCTGGTGCGTCAGCGCTGAGCTGGTCCCAACGGGTGCTTTCCCGAGTCCGCACCGGTGTTGCTCAGCCGCGCCGCGCTTCCGCTGGGCGACTGATTAATCATGAAAAAGGATAAGCTGTTCACGCGGCGCCGGGCGTTGATCGCCGGCGCCGCCGTCCTGTCGGCTGCGGGCGCCCGCGTCCTCGCCGCCGATCCGACCGGGAGCCCGGTGCGCGGCACGCCCGCGGCCGGGGGCCCGCAGGCGCGCAAGGCACTCAAGCCCTCCACGTACCGCCTCGAGCCGATGACCGGAGCCACTCCGCCGCGCCCGACGCCCGGCAAGCCCCCCGTCCGGCGTGAGCCGATCATGCGGGTGAGCGGGCGCGGCCACGCGATGGTGCTGACCTTCGACGACGGACCCGATCCGCGCTACACCCCGAGCATTCTGCGCACGCTGCGCAAGCACGACGTACGGGCGATGTTCTTCGTCTGCGGGGAGATGGCCGTCGACAACAAGGACCTGCTGGCCGAGATGGCCGACGACGGGCACGTCGTCGGCAACCACACCTGGACGCACCCGTTGCTGACAGGCCTCCGGCGCTCCGAGATCCGCTCCGAGATCGCGCGCACCAGCGACGTCATCGAGGACGCCTACGGCAAACGGCCCCTCTGGTTCCGCGCGCCCTACGGGGCCTGGAACCGGGCGACCTTCCAGATCGGCGCCGACCTCGGCATGGAACCGATGGCCTGGACGGTCGACAGCCTCGACTGGACCACCCCGGGCACCGCCACCATCATCGACCGGGTGGAGGGGGGCGCCGCCCCCGGCGTCGTCGTCCTCTCCCACGACGCGGGCGGCGACCGCTCCCAGACCGTCCGCGCCCTGCGCGACTACCTGCCCGTACTCCTCGACTCCGGCTACCACCTCACGGTGCCGCACCGTCAGGACTTCTGAGCGGGGAGCGGGCGCGGTCGCCCCCGACTCCGCCGACGGGCCCGGGAACACCGCCCGGGCCCGTCGGCGGGGAATCTCAGCGGACCTCGACCAGGTGGGCGAACACGACGACGTTCCCGTCGTAGCCGTGCTGCTTGGAGAAACCGCCTCCGCAGGTGATGACCCGCAATTCAGGGGTGCCCTTGCTGCCGTACACCCGGTCACCGGGGAAGTTCTTCTTCGCGAATACGTCGACGCCGTAGATCTCGAAGGTGGCGGTCTTCCCGTCCTTTCGCTGGACCTCGACCCGGTTTCCCTTCTTGAGAGAACCGAGCCCGTAGAAGACGGCCGGTCCCCGCATGTTGTCCACATGGCCCACGATCACGGCCGTGCCCTTCTCGCCGGGCGACACCGCGCCGGTGAACCAGCCCGCGAGATTGGCATTGTCGGGCGGTGGCGCGTCGACCCAGCCGGCCGAGTCGAGACCCACCGGCACGACCGGGGCATTCACCTGGATCGCCGGGATCCTGACCCGGTCCACCACGGAGTACGGCAACGCGGCGGGTCCGTTGGAGAAGGTGGCGACGGGCGTCCTGCTGTCCGCTGCCGCCGCCGTCGCGGGCTGCGGAGGGCCCACGTCGAACTCACCGGAACCGTTCCGAATGAGTGCGAGGCCGGTCAGCAGAACAAGCGCTATTACGCCCCACGGGGCGCGCTTCTTCTGTCTCTCCTCCTCTTCGGCCACCTCGGACGCAAACATTCGCCATCCCCTCTCGACGCGGCCGTCGCCGCGTCCGTCGCGCATACCGGAACGCTAAGTGCAGCATGCCCGGCAGGCGACGGGGCGCGGGCGAACGGGTGTCGGGGCATCCGCGCGGTGAGCCATCCGAGTTGCCGAGGGCAGGAAATTTCTGACGGTCCGTGACCTGCGGCAATATCCGATTGTGTGGAAATCCTTCGGCGTGTCTTCTCACCAGGACGGACCATTCTCGAAATGCGTCCCTGTGCGCCGCATCTGAGGGTCTGTATGGGAGGCGCTTTCTCGCCGATCGACCGGGGACGGTTCCCGGGGCGTCTTCCGCGGAGGATCACATGCGTACAACTCGTGCCCTGGCGGTCTCTGCCGCTGTGGTCGCCGCGATGGGGCTCGCCGCCCCGATGGCGACGGCATCGAATGAACCGGGCAGCAATGAGTCGAGCAACAACGAGCCGAGCAACGACGAGCCGAGCGGAAGCGAGCGACTGGGCAACCCCGGTGGACCGGGCAATGGCACCGGGCTGACCAACGGCGGTGGTGTGGTCGGTGGCGGCGGGGTGGTCGGTGGCGGTGGCGTGGTGGGCGGCGGTGGCGTCGTCGGTGGCGGGGTGGTCGGTGGCGGTGGCGTCGTCGGTGGCGGGGGCGTGGTGATCGGCGGCGGTGGCGTGGTCGGTGGCGGCCGCCCGGGCTTCAACGACAACGGCCGGTTCAACGACAACGGTCGGTTCAACGACAACGGCCGGTTCAACGACAACGGCCGGTTCAACGACAACGGCCGGTTCAACGACTACGACCGCTTCGATGACTTCGGCCGAGGCGAGGTGCGGAACATCATCGTCCGGCCCAGTGTCATCGCGCGGGGCGGCCAGCTGTCGATCACCGTGAACGGCGAAGCGTGCCTGAGGCCCGGCAGCACGGTCTCCTCGCGGGTCTTCCGCACCACCCTGCTGCGCCGGGTGGGCGGTGACACGTCCATCGCGACGGTCGTCGTCGACCGTGACGCGCACCCGGGGTCGTACGACGTCACGGCCCGCTGTGACGGCCGAAGGCTGACCCGGCCCGCCGCCTTCACCGTCATCGGCAGTGTCCACGCTGGTCTGGGTGGCAGCGTCGGTGGAGCGGCGCCCGCCGACGTCGCGATCGGCAGCGGACTGCTGACCGCCGGCGTCGTCGGCGGTGGGCTGTTCTGGCGGCGCCGCAGGTCCGAGCGGCGGATCTGATCGGTGCCCTCACCCTTGGAGGTGCCCCGCGTACCGCGTGTCTGACAGGCCTTCGCCCCGGACCTTCTCGCCGAGATCCGGGGCGAGGACGGCCCCGAGCGGCGAGCGGTCACGATTCCTCGTCCGTGACGCGGCAGCGCGTCATGGACCACGCGGTGCCGACACAGCCGGCGATGAGCGCGGTTCCCAGGCCGATCTCCTTGAGGTCGAAGCCACCGCCGGAGCTCCCACCGACACCGGCCTTGACGCCTCGCTGCACGGAGGCCGGGACCTGGACCTGGGCCGGGTCGGAGTAGGTGGTGCCGGCGCGGCCGGGGGCGATGGTCAGCTCGGTGTGGCCGCTCTCGTTGCCGCACTGGAACGTCACCTGGTACACCGAGCCCGCTCTGGCGTCCCCGTCGATCAGGGCCGTCGCCGACGACTGGCCCTTGGGGATCGTGACCGTGTCGAAGACTTCCGAGGAGACCCTGGCGACGGAGTCGCAGCTCTCCGCGGTCAGCCGGAGTCGGCCGCCCGCCGCGATGCTCTGCGGCTGCACGTTGAAGCCGAACGACGTGATGTTGTTGCCCCGGCCACCGTCACGGCCGCCGTCACCGTCTCCGTCGCTGTTTCCGGCGAGAGCGGCGGTTGCGGAAAGGGTGAGGGCGGACACGCCCAGCAGTGCGGCCGAAGCGACGCGTATCGCGTGCATGGTGAGCCTCCGGGTCCCCGAGGAGCCTTGTTGCGGACCTTCCGCCTGCGTCTGAAATGCGCCTCGATGTTCGAAACGCTAGGAAGGCGTGCACGTGGGCGCGATCGCAGTTGTGCGAATGGGGTAATCCGGTGGGCCGTACGGGGGAATGTGGGTGCGCGATCGGGGGACGAACGCGGCGTGGCGTCCGTCCCCCGATCCTCCGGCCGCTATGCGAGGCCGGTCACTTCGGAAGGTGCGGGAACAGTGCCGTGAACGGTTCCGCCGAGGCTGTGATTCCCCGGCTGTAGGGCGCGTCGAAGTCCCAGATCAGGAAGAGCAGGAACGCGATCAGGGCGGAGAAGAGCCCGGCGAGGATCAGTTCCCGCTTGGTGCGCCGGATCTGGAGCGCGAACACCATCCCGATGGTGACCACGGCTCCGGTGATCAGCCCGAACCACACCACGCCCGGCATGGTCGCGTCCGTCGAGCCGGCGCGGGCGTTGCGTGCCGCGTCGGCCGCGGTCACCTGATCGACCAGCGGCTGGTAGGTCTGGGCCTCGAAGTCCGACCTCGGCTTGTAGTCGCTGACGTCCTGGCGGACGACCTCGAAGAGCCGGCCGCCCTTGGTGGTGACACGGCCGTGGTCGGCCATGGTCTTCCACTCGGTTTTGACGACGTATCCGACGTACGCGTCGACGTCGCCGCGAATACGGTCGCGCACGTCCGGCGGGTAGACGCGGACCCGCTCCGAGATCTCGTGCAGGGCCTGGGCCTCCGCCTGTACATGGTCCTGGGCGCCGCTGCGGGCCTCCCAGACCCCGGCGATGGCCAGTCCCAGGACGATGGCGTACACCACGCCGATCATCATGGTCATGTATTCGATCACGTCCGGGGTCTCGGACGGATCCTCGTCGTCGGGGGCCCGGCGGGTGCGTACGAGGGACACGACGAGGACGACGACACACGCCGCCGCCATCGCGAGGACGAGAACAAGCCATTCCGACAAGGATGCCTCCAGGGGTCAGCGCGGACGCAGCGCCGCGACGGCGAGCAACGCGGGCACGGTGACGAGCAGGGTGAGCGAGACCAGGGACGGTCCGCTGCGGGGCGAGTGCTTGCGCGTCGGGGCGTGGTAGGCCGGATAACTCACCGGGGTCGCCGACGGTCTGGGCCGCGCCTTGGGCGTGGGCGAGGGCGTCGGTGTCGGTGTGGGCTTCGGCTTCGGCGCCGGCGGAGGTGCCGGCCTCGGCGGGGCCGCCACGGCGGGGGGTCGCGGGGTCGGCGAGGCGGGCGGAGGCGGTGGCGGGGGAGCCGGTGGTGGGGGCTTCGGCCTGGGCTTGGGCGGAGGCGCCGGGGGTGGTGGGGGCGGCGGTTTCGGAGTGGGTGGGGGCGTGGGCGACGGGGGCGGTGGGCTGATGGTGCAGAGGTCGCCGCCGGCCACCGCCACCGCGTCCGTGCCGTCCGGGCCGATGGAGGCGTACGCGCAGGAGTCGGCGACCGCCGCCGAGGCCGGCGCGCCGCCGATGATCCAGGTCAGCGTCAGCAGCGCCAACACCCGTATGACGAGGGCGGACCGGGTCCGCTGTGGTCCATGCACGACGGAGATCATGAGGCGTATCGCGCTCGCGCACGCCGGAGCCGACGGGTATTGCCCCCGAACGAAGGACGTCCGGCTCGCACCGGTTTGACGCCCCCTCGGGGCACGGCCACCGGGGTGGGAACAGATGCGCGAGATACATGCCGGCGCGGGGTGTGTCACAGCGTTCCGAAAGTTTTTTGTGCGGCCGTTGAACACATCCGCCACTCCCGCCCGTACCTAGGGCCATGCGCGGCGCAGCAGGGCGCTGCAACCCTTAACGCGAACAGTGGGAGTTACCCAATGAAGACCTCCTGGCGGAGCGCCTCACTCGTAGCGACAGCTGCGGCCGTGCTGGCGCTCACGACGGCGTGCGGTCAGGAATCGGGCACCCAGTCGACGGGGAGCCAGAACGTGGGCGCCGCCGCCGCTGCCAACGGTTACGGTCAGGCCACCAGTAGCAGCACCACTTCTCCCAACGGCTACGGCGCCGACCAGCAGAGTGCCGCCCCCAAGGCGGAATCCGCAGGTCAGCTGGCCGTCGCGGAAAGCACGACGCTCGGCAAGGTGCTGGCCGACAGCGCCGGATTCACCCTGTACCGCTTCGAGAAGGACACCGCCGAGCCGCCGAAGTCGAACTGTGACGGCGACTGCGCGACCGCTTGGCCGCCCGTTCCCGCCGACGGCGCCGTGGCCGCCACCGGTGTGGACAAGGCCCTGCTCGGCGAGGTCACCCGCGCGGACGGCACCAAGCAGCTGACGATCGGCGGCTGGCCGATGTACCGGTACGCCAAGGACACCAAGGCCGGCGACACCAACGGCCAGGGTGTCGGCGGCACTTGGTACGCCTCCGCCCCCGACGGCAAGAAGGCCACCCTGGCCTCCCTGCCGGGCCTGTCGACCCGCAACGACCCCAAGCTCGGCGAGATCGTCGTCGACAAGAACGGCCGGACGGTCTACCGCTTCCTGAAGGACCAGGCCTGGCCCGTCCCGAAGTCCGCCTGCATCGGTGCCTGCCTGGAGAAGTGGCCCGTCGTGGCCCCGGTCTCCGCCAGTGACACCAAGGGCGTGCAGAAGAAGGGCCTGATGGGCTTCACCCGCCCGGACGGCGCCAAGCAGATGACCGTCAACTGCTGGCCCATCTACACCTTCTCCGGTGACAAGGCGGCCGGGGACACCAACGGTCAGGGCGTGGGCGGCACCTGGTACGCCGTCGCCCCCGACGGAAAGCCGGTCGGCGCGCCGAAGTAGAGGATCACCTCCCCAGGGTTGATCGATCTCGCTCGGAACAACGCGTACGACCCGGGTCCGCCCCCTCCGCACCGCACGGAGGGGGCGGACCTCTTGGCGTACCCGGAACGCGCGGGGCGCGCGGACCGGACGACGTGAGGCGTGCGGATCACGGCGCGGTTCACTTGCCGCACGAACGCCCGGGAGTTTTCCACACCGGGGATACCCGACCCCTCGATACCGTCGCGACGCTTCGTAACTCCCGCGAACTTTTTGGAATGCTTCGCATCGATTTCGCGGTGACAGCGGACGGCGTGTTCGACTGACCTGCACCGGCCGCCAATTCGGCACATGCCCGAGGCAGTGACGGTGAACGGACGGTCAATTTCCGTTTTGACTCGCCCCTTTGGCGGACGATCAGTAGCCTCAGCTCGAACACCGGATCGCCTACGTCGTCGACTACGCCTTGGAGAGATAGATGGAGCGTCCCGCCTGGGCCCCCCGGAGCATTGACATCTCGGTGCCGAGCGTGTCCCGTATCTATGACTACTACCTGGGCGGTTCGCACAACTTCGAGGTCGACCGGGAAGCCGCGCGCAAGGCGATGGAGTTCATGCCGGGACTGCCCAAGGTGATGCAGGCGAACAGGGCGTTCATGCGCCGTGCCGTGCGTTTCGCGGCCGACGAGGGCATCGACCAGTTCCTCGACATCGGCTCCGGCATCCCGACCTTCGGCAACGTCCACGAGATCGCCCAGACGGCCAGGCCCGGCGCGCACGTCGTGTACGTGGACCACGACCCGGTGGCCGTCGCGCACAGCCAGGCCGTCCTGCGGGACAACGAGGACGCGGACGTGGTCGCGGCCGATCTGCTCAAGCCCCAGGAGATCCTGGCGACTCCCCAGGTGCAGCGGTTGATCGACCTGAACCGTCCGGTGGCCCTCCTCCTCGTTGCCATACTGCACTTCGTGGAGGACGCGGACGACCCGTACAGTGCGGTGGCCGAGCTGCGCGACGCGCTGGCGCCGGGCAGTCTGCTCGTGCTCACGCATGCGTCGTACGAGGGAATCCCGCTCCCGCCGGAGCGGGCCGAGGGCGCGGTCGACGTGTACAAGGACATCCGCAACCCGCTGATCATGCGCTCGCGCGAGGAGATCGCGCGGTTCTTCGAGGGGTACGACATGGTGGAACCCGGTCTGGTGCCGATGCCGATCTGGCGGCCCGACACGGCACCCGAGGACGAGGATCCCTATTCCTTCTCGGGGTTCGCAGGTGTGGGGCGCACGGCGTGACGGGCGAACCGGACGGGCCGGAGGACAGACTGCGCAGGTTCGCGACGATCTGGAGCCGGGCGGTCTTCCCGGTCACCTCCACGTCGCTGACCCGGCCGGAGCTCGAGCAGCAACTCCTGCCGTTGGCCCGGGGGTTGAGTGACGCGCTGAAGGCGAGGACCTTCGACGCGGCCGCGGGTCAGACGGTCGGCGCCGCGCTGGTCGCCGCGCACTGCACCGACCCCGAGGCGCTCAGCCGCAGTCTCGACTGCGTCGACGCCTATCTGGTGCTCTACTGCGGCGAGGACGGCCACCAGGAGGCTCTGCGGACCCGCTCGGCGCGCCTGCAGCACGCCATGGCGGCGGGCTTCGCGGGGGCACTGCGGGAGCGGACGCTCGCCGAGCAGGAGGCCATCTCCCAGGCGGCGTTGAACGCGCGCAGCACGGTGGCCGAGGAGCTGCACGCGAGCGAGGCCCGGTTCCGCGCGGTCTTCGAGGGTGCGGCCATAGGAATCGGCATCGCCGACCTCGAAGGCAACATACTGCAGGTCAATGGAGCCCTGCTGCGTATGTTCGGCGGTTCCGAGCAGGGCGTGCGCGGCCGCAAGGTCCCCGAGTGGACGCATCCCGAGGACGCGCCCCAAGTCTGGCGGCTGTACGAGGAGTTGGTACGCGGCGAGCGCGAGCACTACCACGTCGAAAAAGCCTTCTACCGGCCCGACGGCACCGCCCTGTGGACCAACCTGACGGTGTCCCTGCTGCGTGACGCGGACGGCCGGCCGCAGTACCAGCTCGCGCTGATGGAGGACACCACCGAGCGCCGGCTGCTCAACCTGCGGCTGCGCTACGAGGCCACCCACGACGCGCTCACCGGTCTGCCCAACCGGACCCTCTTCTTCGAACGCCTGGAGAAGGCGGTGTCCGGGGGCAACGACCAGCGCTTCGGCCTGTGCTACCTCGACCTCGACGGTTTCAAGACCATCAACGACAGCCTCGGGCACGCGGCGGGCGACCGGCTGCTCGTCGAGGTCGCCGACCGGTTGCAGTCCTGCGCGACCGCACCCGGCGAGATGGTCGCCCGGCTCGGCGGCGACGAGTTCGTGGCCCTCACCACCGGACCGGACACCGAGCGCGAGGTGGACGCGCTCGCCGACCGCATCATGAACGCCCTCGTCACCCCGGTCCGTATCGACGGCCGGGAACTGACGGTCCGCGGCAGCATCGGCATCGTCGAGGGTCCGGCGGGTGAGCGCGGCCCGGCGGAGGTGCTGCGCAGCGCCGACATCACGATGTACCGCGCCAAGTCCGCGGGCGGCAACCGCTTCGAGCTCGCCGATCCCGAGGCCGACGCCCGCGCCATCACCCGGCACGGGCTCACCACGGCGCTGCCCGCGGCCCTGGACCGGGGCGAGTTCTTCATCGAGTACCAGCCGCTCGTGCACCTCGGTGACGGCAGCGTGCACGGCGCGGAGGCGCTGGTGCGCTGGCTGCACCCGCAGCACGGCGTCCTCGGCCCCGACCGGTTCATCCCGCTCGCCGAGCACACCGGGCTGATCGTGCCGCTGGGCCGGTGGGTCCTGGAGCAGTCGGTCCGCCAGGCCCGCCAGTGGCAGGAGCGGCACGCCGACTCGGGCCCGCTGCGGATCAACGTCAACCTGTCGCCCTGCCAGCTGACCCACCCGGGTCTGGTTCAGGACACGGTCGACATCCTGGAGCGTGAAGGTCTCGACGCCGAGGCGCTGTGTCTGGAGGTCACCGAGTCCGCGCTGATCGGCGCCGACGACGATCTGCTGAAGCCGCTGCGGCGCCTGGCCGAGATGGGCGTCGACATCGCCCTCGACGACTTCGGCACCGGCTACTCCAACCTCGCCAATCTCCGCCGCCTGCCCGTGAGCATCCTCAAGCTGGACCGCTCCTTCACCCAGGGCATGCAGCAGTTCCCGGCCGACCCCGTCGACCTCAAGATCGTCGAGGGGATCGTTTCGCTCGCCCACAGCCTCGATCTCGCGGTCACCGTGGAGGGCGTCGAAACGGGCGCACAGGCCGAGCAGTTGCGGATCCTGGGCTGCGACACGGCCCAGGGCTGGTACTACGCCCGCCCGGGCCCACCCGAGCGGCTGCACGAACTGGCCCTGGTGGACGCCACAGGCTGAGGCTTCGGGCGCGGCGTGGTCTCCTGGAACGGAGGCTGTGCCGCTGTCCGCGCATCCGTGACCGTAGCGCAGCAATGGAAGGAGCTGAGAAGCATGGGCACGGAACTCCGGGGCAGGACCGCCGTCGTCACCGGCGCGAGCAAGGGCATCGGACTGGCCGTCGCCGAGGCGCTGACCGGGGCGGGGGCGACGGTAATCGCCGGGTCGCGCACCACGACGGCGGGTCTCGACGCGCTGGTCAAGCAGGGCGGTGTCTCCTGGGTACCGGTGGACCTGGCCGAACCCGGTGCCGCCGAGCGCCTCGTGGCGGCGGCGGACGGCCGGGTGGACATCCTGGTCAACAACGTCGGCGCGGCCCCCGCCCGCATGGGCGGATTCCTGTCGGTGACCGACGAGGACTGGCAGCGCACGGTCGATCTGAACCTCCTCACGGCCGTACGGGTCACCCGCGCCGCCCTGCCCCTGATGCTGTCCGCCGGGCAGGGCTCGGTCGTGACGGTCGCCTCGGTCAACGCCACCCTGCCCGACCCGATGGTGATCGACTACAGCGCGGGCAAGGCCGCGCTGGTCGCCTTCTCCAAGGCGCTGTCCAAGGAGGTCGGCCCCCAGGGCATCCGGGTCAACACCGTCAGTCCGGGCCCGGTGGAGACCGAGCTGTGGCTCGGCGGCGACGGGGTGGCGGCCACGGTCTCGGCAGCCGCCGGGATCACCCCGGACGACGTGGTCGCCCAGGCGTCCAGTGCCACGGTCACCGGCCGCTTCTCCCAGCCGTCCGAGGTCGCCGACCTGGTCCTCTTCCTCGCCGGCGACCAGTCCCGCAACATCACCGGCAGCGACTTCGTCATCGACGGCGGCTTCATCCCGACCTGGTGACGTACCGACCCGGCTCCTGAGCCCGCCGCGCCGGTCAGCGTTCCAGCAGCATCCGCTGGAGTTCGCGGGCCGCGCGAGGCGGAGCCACATCGCTGCGGTGGGCCAGGGCGATGACGCGGTGGAGTCCGGGGCGTGCGAGCGGTGTCACCCGCAGGCCCCGTCCCGAGCGCGTCGCGACCATGCGCGGGACGACGGCCACGCCGAGCCCCGCCCTGACGAAACCCAGCACCGCGTCCATCTCGCCGCCCTCGACGGCGAAGTCCGGCTCGAAGCCCTCGGCACGGCACGCGGCGACGGTCAGTTCGCGCAGGTCGTAGCCGTGCCGGAACATCACGAGGCGTTCGCCCTCCAGGTCGGGGATGCGCACAGTGCGCCCGGTCCCCGGCGCGGGCGCGTCCGGTGACGACACCACGACCAGGTCCTCGCGCAGCAGCTCCACCGTCGTCAGCGCGGGCGAGGGGGTGGGCAGCGGGAGGACGACCAGGGCGAGATCCAACGCGCCGCGTGCGAGTTCCCGTACGAGATCGTGGGAGCCGCTCTCCTCGATCAGCAGCCGGATACCGGGATAGCGGTCGTGGAAGGCACGCAGGACGTCCGGAAGCAGGCCGGTGCACAGGCTCGGCGTCGCGCCCAGGCGGACCCGGCCGCTGCGCAGCTGGGCCAGTTCCTGCACCTCGTGCCGGGCCGTGTCCGCGTCGGCCAGGATGCGCCGGGCCAGGGGCAGCAGCGCCTTGCCCGCGTCCGTCAGCGTGATGTTGCCGCGCGCGCGGAGAAAGAGGTCCGCCCCCAACTCCCGTTCCAGCGCCTTGATCTGCTGGGACAGGGACGGCTGGGCGACATGGACCAGATCGGCGGCCCGGGTGAAGTGCCGGGTCTCGGCGACCGCCACGAAGTACTGGAGCTGCTGGAACTGCATCCACCCATCATAGGCTCCAGCTATTGAAACGAGCCGTACCATGTCTTGGACCGATCGGCACCCATGGCCCTAGCTTCTGAGACATGGCTCTGGCAACGCGGACGGACCGACGACCGTCGATGACGCGCACCGTGTGGGACAGCTCCGTCGGGAAGAAGACCGTGATGGCGGTCAGCGGCCTGATCATGCTGATGTACCTGGTCGTACACATGCTCGGCAACCTGAAGATCTTCTTCGGTTCGGGCGACTTCAACCACTACGCCCACTGGCTGCGCACCCTCGGTGAGCCCTTCCTGCACTACGAGTGGGCCCTGTGGATCATCCGCGTGGTCCTCGTCGTCGCCGTCGTCGCCCACGCCACCGCCGCGTACCAGCTCAGCCGGCGCGACATCAAGGCGCGCCCGAGCAAGTACGTCCACAAGAAGCCCGGGTCCAGCTACGCGACCCGCACGATGCGCTGGGGCGGGATCATCCTCGGCCTGTTCATCGTCTGGCACATCCTCGACCTGACGACCGGCACCGCGCACCCCGGCGGCTTCCAGTCCGGACACCCGTACCAGAACGTGATCGACACCTTCTCGACCTGGTACGGCGACGTGATCTACATCGTCGCGATGCTCGCGCTCGGCCTGCACATCCGGCACGGCTTCTGGAGCGCCGCACAGACCCTGGGCGCCGGCAGCCGCACCCGCGACCGCGCCCTCAAGACCATCGCCGACGTCCTCGCGCTGGTGCTGACGGTGGGCTTCATCTCCGTACCCGTCGGTGTCATGACCGGATTGGTGAGCTGACATGACCGCAGCCTCTGAATACGCCGCGTACTCGACCGGTACGCCCGTCGTCGACAGCAAGGCCCCAGAGGGCCCGGTCAACGAGCGCTGGGACACCCGTCGCTTCGAGGCCAAGCTCGTCAACCCCGCCAACCGCCGCAAGCACACGGTGATCGTGGTCGGTACCGGCCTCGCGGGCGGCTCGGCGGGTGCCACGCTCGCCGAGCAGGGCTACCACGTCGTCCAGTTCTGCTACCAGGACTCGCCCCGCCGCGCCCACTCGATCGCCGCCCAGGGCGGCATCAACGCGGCGAAGAACTACCGCAACGACGGCGATTCCGTCCACCGGCTGTTCTACGACACCGTCAAGGGCGGCGACTTCCGGGCTCGCGAGTCCAACGTCCACCGTCTCGCGCAGATCTCGGTCGAGATCATCGACCAGTGCGTCGCCCAGGGCGTGCCCTTCGCGCGGGAGTACGGGGGTCTGCTCGACACCCGTTCCTTCGGCGGCGTCCAGGTGTCCCGCACCTTCTACGCCCGCGGCCAGACCGGCCAGCAGCTCCTGCTCGGCGCCTACCAGGCCCTGTCGCGGCAGATCGCGGCCGGCAACATCGAGATGCATCCGCGCACCGAGATGCTCGACCTGATCATGGTCGACGGACGGGCGCGCGGCATCGTGGCACGGGATCTCATCACCGGCCGGATCGACACGTACTACGCGGACGCGGTCGTCCTGGCCAGCGGTGGCTACGGCAACGTCTTCTACCTCTCGACGAACGCCATGAACTCAAACGCCACCGCGATCTGGCGGGCGCACCGGCGCGGCGCCTACTTCGCCAACCCCTGCTTCACCCAGATCCACCCCACCTGCATTCCGCGCACCGGTGACCACCAGTCCAAGCTCACCCTGATGAGCGAGTCGCTGCGCAACGACGGCCGTATCTGGGTCCCGAAGGCTCTGGGTGACACCCGTCCGCCGAACGAGATCCCCGAGGACGAGCGCGACTACTACCTGGAGCGGATCTACCCGTCCTTCGGCAACCTGGTCCCGCGCGACATCGCCTCCCGCGCCGCGAAGAACGTCTGCGACGAGGGCCGCGGGGTGGGCCCGGGCGGACAGGGCGTCTATCTGGACTTCGCCGACGCGATCGGGCGGATGGGCAGGGCGAAGGTCGAGGAGAAGTACGGCAACCTCTTCGACATGTACGCCCGGATCACCGCCGAGGACCCGTACACCGTGCCGATGCGGATCTACCCGGCCGTGCACTACACGATGGGCGGACTGTGGGTCGACTACGACCTCCAGACCACGATCCCCGGCCTGTTCGCGATCGGCGAGGCCAACTTCTCCGACCACGGCGCCAACCGCCTGGGTGCCTCGGCCCTCATGCAGGGCCTCGCCGACGGCTATTTCGTGCTGCCGTCGACCATCAACGACTACCTCGCCCGCAACCCGCACCGCTCCGTCGACGATGACGTCACCGACGAACACCCCGCCGTCCAGGAGGTGCTGGCCGAGACCGAGGACCGGCTGCGGCTGCTGCTGGCCGTCGACGGCGACCGCACCCCCGACTCCTTCCACCGCGAACTCGGCGAACTCATGTGGGAGTTCTGCGGCATGGCCCGCACCGAGACGGGTCTGCGCAAGGCCCTGGAGCGCATCCCGCAGATCCGCGAGGAGTTCTGGCGGCGCATCAAGGTCCCCGGCACCGGCGAGGAGTTCAACCAGTCCCTGGAGAAGGCCAACCGCGTCGTCGACTACCTGGAGCTCGCCGAGCTGATGTGCCTCGACGCGCTGCACCGGTCCGAGTCCTGCGGCGGCCACTTCCGCGAGGAGTCCCAGACCCCGGACGGCGAGGCGGAACGCCGGGACGAGGAGTTCTCGTACGCGGCCGCCTGGGAGTTCACCGACACCGGCACCGCGCCCGTCCTGCACAAGGAAGACCTCGTCTTCGAGTACGTCCACCCCACCCAGCGGAGCTACGCATGAAGCTCAACCTGCGCGTCTGGCGCCAGAAGAACGCCGACGCCGACGGAGCGATGTCCACGTACGAGGTGGACGACATCTCGGCCGACATGTCCTTCCTGGAGATGCTCGACACCCTCAACGAGGAACTCATCCTCAAGGGCGAGGACCCCGTCGCCTTCGACCACGACTGCCGCGAGGGCATCTGTGGCGCCTGCAGCCTGGTCATCAACGGGGACGCCCACGGACCCGAGCGCACCACCACCTGCCAGCTGCACATGCGGTCCTTCCAGGACGGCGACACCATCGACGTCGAGCCCTGGCGAGCCTCCGCCTTCCCGGTCGTCAAGGACCTCGTCGTGGACCGCTCGGCCTTCGACCGGATCATCCAGGCCGGCGGGTACGTCACCGCCCCCACCGGCGCCGCGCCCGAGGCCCACGCGACGCCCGTACCGAAGCCGGACGCCGACTTCGCGTTCGAGCACGCCGAGTGCATCGGCTGCGGAGCGTGTGTGGCCGCCTGCCCCAACGGGGCCGCGATGCTCTTCACCTCGGCCAAGATCAACCATCTGAACGTGCTGCCGCAGGGGGCGCCCGAACGGGAGACGCGGGTGCTGGACATGGTGGCGCAGATGGACGAGGAGGGGTTCGGGGGGTGCACGCTGGCCGGGGAGTGCGCGACCGCCTGCCCGAAGGGGATTCCGTTGGTTTCCATCACCGGGATGAACAAGGAATGGCTGCGGGCCGCTCGTAAATCAGGGCGTCGCTGAGGCGGCGGTTCGACTGCGGGTCGGTGGGGGCTGATCGCGCAGTTCCCCGCGCCCCTGGCGGGGCGCTCCGGCCGAGGCCCGTTGTTAAGAAAACGTTCGCCGGATCTGTGCGGACGGGCGGGGCCGGGAGTGGTGCTCATTCCCGGTCCCGTCTCGCATTCGGGGGAATCTCCTGGCATTCAACATCCCCACATCCTGGCTCCTGGCACACGTCACGCGCCGGCCAACCGGCATCGGAAGAACAGGAGCGCGCGGGCCGTACCGAACCGGTCTGCCGCCGCTGTGCCGAACCGGCCCGTGACCAGGAGAGTGCCATGACCGGCGTTTCCACCCTCGACAGCCCCCCGCAGCCCCTGGCCCCCACCCGTTATACCGTCTCCCTCGCTCGTTCCGAGGCCGACGTCCGCGCCGCGCAGCGGCTGCGGCACGACGTCTTCGCCGGGGAGATGGGCGCCCTGCTGACCACGCCGCAGCCGGGGCTCGACATCGACGCCTTCGACGCCTACTGCGATCACCTGCTGGTCCGTGACACGCTGACCGACCAGGTCGTCGGCACCTACCGCCTGTTGCCCCCGGAGCGCGCCGCGATCGCCGGCCGGCTCTACTCGGAGGGCGAGTTCGACGTGAGCCCGCTCGACGCGATCCGCCCGGGACTCGTCGAGGTCGGGCGCTCCTGCGTGCACCCCGACCACCGCGACGGCGCCGTCATCGGCCTCATCTGGGCCGGGATAGCCCGTTACATGGTCGAGGGCGGCCACGAGTGGCTCGCGGGCTGCTGCTCGATCCCGCTCGCCGACGGCGGCGAGCTCGCGGCCGGAACCTGGGACCGGGTGCAGGCCAAGCACCTGGCACCCGAGGAGTACCGGGTACGACCGCTGCTGCCCTGGACCGGGGAGGGTGTCACCCCTCAGCCCCGCACCGAACTGCCTCCGCTCCTGCGCGGCTATCTCCGGCTGGGCGCCTGGGTCTGCGCCGCACCGGCGCACGACCCGGACTTCGGGGTCGCGGACCTGTTCGTGCTGCTGTCGATGCGCCGGGTCAACCCGCGCTATCTGCGGCACTTCCTCTCGCTCGTCCCGGCCTGATGAGCGTCTGGCTGCCCAGCGCGCCCTGCACCCCCAGGGCGTGCGTCGAGGCGACGGGGTCCGCCACGGCCGTACCGCGTGCCGTGCTACGGCTCGCGGCGGTCCTGGTCGTGGTCGCCACCGGGGTCGTGCTGTTGCCGCTCGGCGGGCGGATTCCCGCCGAGCCGGTACGGCGCTGGTGCCGGGCGATCGTGCGGGCCGCGGGCGTCCGCGTCCGGATCACCGGCCCCGCCGTCCCCACCGGCGGGCTGCTGATCGTCGCCAACCACATCTCCTGGCTGGACATCCCGCTCCTCGCCGCCGTCCGGCCGGCCAGGATGCTCGCCAAGTCCGAGATCCGGCAGTGGCCGGTCGCGGGACCGCTGGCCGCGCGCGGCGGCGTCCTGTTCATCGAACGCGACCGGCTGCGCGCGCTGCCGGACACGGTGGCGCGGATCGCCGGGCTGCTGCGTGACGGGGCGGCCGTCGTGGCCTTCCCGGAGGGCAGCACCTGGTGCGGCAGGGCGCAGGGCCACTTCCGGCGGGCGGTCTTCCAGGCCGCGCTCGACGCGGGGGTGCCGGTCCAGCCGGTGCACATCCACTACCGGCTCGCCGGGGGAGTGGCGAGCACCGCGGCCGCCTTCGTCGGGAACGACTCGCTGCTCGCCTCCCTGTGGCGGGTGGCCTCGGCACGCGGACTGGTGGCGGAGGTCGAGATACGGCCCACGCTCGCCCCGGGCAGCCACCCGGACCGACGGGAACTGGCCCACGCGGCGCAAGGAGGGTTGCATTCCCAGGGGGCACGCGCGTCGGCCCTCGGCCATCGCTGACGTATCAGGACGAGGCGACCTGAAGGGACAGGGGCCGGTGGCCGGCGGTACGGGCCTACCGGCCCCGAGCGAGTGCCCGGGTGAGGTACGGAGCCGTCGTGCTGCCTTCCGCCCGCGCCACCTCGGCCGGGGGGCCCGCGGCCACGATCCGGCCGCCCGCGTCCCCGCCGCCAGGACCCAGGTCGATCACCCAGTCGGCGCCCGCGACCACCGACATGTCGTGCTCGACGACCACGACGGTGTGTCCCGCGTCGACCAGGCCGTGCAGCTGGCGCATCAGCACCTCGACATCGGCGGGATGCAGCCCGGTCGTCGGCTCGTCGAGGAGATAGAGGGTGTGCCCCCGGCGGACCCGCTGCAACTCGCCGGCCAGCTTGATGCGTTGGGCCTCGCCGCCGGACAACTCCGTCGCGGGCTGGCCGAGTCGCAGATAGCCCAGACCCACGTCGAGGAGCGTGGCGAGGCTGCGGGCGACGGGCGCGGTGTCGGCGAAGAACTCCGCCGCGGCCTCCACCGTCATGTCCAGGACCTGCGCGATGTTCCGTCCGCGGTACGTCACCTCGAGCGTCTCGGGGTTGTAGCGCGCCCCGTCGCAGTCCGGGCAGGGAGCGTAGGTGCTCGGCAGGAACAGCAGCTCCAGGCTCACGAACCCCTCACCCTGGCAGGTCTCGCAGCGCCCGCCCGCGACGTTGAAGGAGAAGCGCCCCACCCCGTAGCCGCGCCTTCGCGCCTCCTTCGCCCCGGCGAAGACCTTGCGCACGACATCGAAGAGGCCGGTGTAGGTGGCGAGATTCGAGCGTGGGGTACGGCCGATGGGCCTCTGGTCGACGGAGACGAGCCGTCCCACGCCCGCCAGCTCCTCGGTCACCTCGCCGATGAGGGTGGACTTGCCCGAGCCGGAGACACCCGTGACGGCGGTGAGCACACCGAGCGGGAACGCGGCGCTCACCCCGCACAGGTTGTGGCGGCTCACCGGCCCCACCTTCAACTGCCCTTGCGGGGAACGGACTTCACGTTGCGGCGCGGGGGAGCGGTCGAAGAGGAAGCGGGCCGTGGCCGACTCCTCCACCCCGGCCAGCTCCGCCACCGGACCGCTGTGCAGCACCCGCCCGCCGTGCTCACCCGCCCGCGGGCCGACGTCGACGAGCCAGTCGGCACCCCGCACGACATCCAGATGGTGCTCGACCACGAACACCGAGTTGCCCGCCGCCTTCAATCGGTCCAGGACCGTGAGCAGGGCCTCCGTGTCCGCCGGGTGCAGACCCGCGGACGGTTCGTCGAGGACGTACACGACACCGAACAGACCGGAGCGCAACTGCGTGGCCAGCCGCAGTCGTTGCAGCTCGCCCGCGGAGAGGGTCGGGGTGGGCCGGTCGAGGCTGAGGTAACCGAGGCCGAGTTCGACGACGGGGGCGATCCGTGCCCTCAGGTCGTCGGTGAGGACGCGGGCCGCCTCTCCCCGGGGCTCCAGGGTCCCGGCCAGCTCCGACAGCGGCAGAGCCGCCAGTTCGGCGATCGTGCGGCCCGCGACGGTCACCGCCAGCGCCTCGGGACGCAGCCGGCTGCCGCCGCACACCGGACACGGGGCGCTGGTCAGGAACCGTTCGGCCCTGGCCCGCAGCGTCGTGCTCTTCGAATCGGAGAACGTCTTCATGACGTAGCGCCGGGCGCTCATGTACGTGCCCTGGTAGGGACGTTGGATCCGGTCCGCGTCCCGTACCGGATGCACGGTGACGACCGGCTGCTCGTCCGTGAACAGGATCCACTCCCGCTGCTCGGCCGGCAGCTCGCGCCACGGCCGGTCCACGTCGTACCCCAGCGCGTCGAGGACGTCGCGCAGGTTCTTGCCCTGCCAGGCGCCGGGCCACGCGGCGATCGCGCCCGCGCGGATCGACAGCGACGGGTCCGGGACCAGTGACTCCTCGGTCGTACGGTGGACCTGGCCGAGACCGTGACACTCCGGGCAGGCGCCGGCGGCCGTGTTCGGCGAGAAGGCGTCCGAGTCGAGGCGTTCGGCGCCCTGCGGATAGTCGCCCGCGCGTGAGAACAGCATCCGCAGGGAGTTGGAGAGGTTGGTGACCGTGCCCACGGACGAGCGCGAGGTGGGCGCCGAGCGGCGCTGCTGGAGCGAGACCGCGGGCGGCAGCCCGGTGATGTCCCCGACCTTCGGCGCCCCGACCTGGTGGATCAGCCGTCGCGCGTACGGCGCCACCGACTCGAAGTAGCGGCGCTGGGCCTCCGCGTAGATCGTGCCGAACGCCAGCGAGGACTTGCCCGAGCCCGAGACCCCGGTGAAGACCACGAGGACATCGCGCGGGATGTCGACGTCCACACCCTGGAGATTGTGCTCGCGGGCGCCCCGCACACGGACGTACGCGTCGTGGCGGCGGTGCGGGTCGGACATCGACGGGACTCCTGGCGTGGGGCTCGGGGCAAACCCCACGATTCTAGGCCGCGGTCAGTCCCGCGACCCGGGCGAGTCTCCGGAAGGAGTCCAGCAGGGCTTCGCGGTCGTACGTACTGGTCGTGACCAGCAGCTCCTGCGCGCCGGTCTCCCCGATCAACATCTCCAGCTCGTGCTCGACCTGTTTCTCGGTGCCCGCGATCTGCCCCGCGAGCGCCGACTCGTAGAAATGCCGCTCCTTGCCGTTCATCGGGAGATCCTCGACCCGCTCGGCGGGCGGCAGCGGCGGGAAGGTGCCGTGCGTGCGGGCGTACGCCATCGACCACGCCTCGGGGAGCAGCAACCGCATCGCCTCGTCCGGGGTCTCGGCGACCGCGACGGCGCCGGAGACGACGACGTACGGCTCCGCCGCCCACACGGAGGGGCGGAACGTCGCGCGGTAGTGGTCGATCCCGCGCCGCATCTTCTCCCGGTTCCTGAAGTCCCCGATGACCAGGGGCAGGCCCGCGCGCGCCGCGATCGTGGCGCCCTCGTTCAGGGCGAGTACGAAGGGCGGCACGGTCAGTCCCTCCGAGGGGCGCGCGTGCACCCCCGTCGACGACGGGCCGCGGAACCAGCCGAGCAGCTCGTCGAGCTGCCCCGCGAAGTCGTCGGCGACGTCCTTGTCCCGCCCCAGCGCCCTGCGCACCCCGTCCGTGAAGCCGACCGAACGCCCGAGCCCCATGTCGATCCGGCCGGGGAACAGGGACTCGAGCACACCGAACTGCTCGGCCACGATCAGGGGCTGGTGG
Source organism: Streptomyces sp. NPDC111656 (assembly GCF_055656965.1). Lineage (NCBI taxonomy): Bacteria > Bacillati > Actinomycetota > Actinomycetes > Kitasatosporales > Streptomycetaceae > Streptomyces > Streptomyces sp. NPDC111656. The sequence continues at coordinate 307,844 of NZ_JBVKCA010000003.1, read as the reverse complement.
TTGGGCAGCATCACCCCGCCGGTACCGACCCGGATCGTCCGGGTGGCGGCGGCGACCGCGGCGGCCAGCACGGTGGGCGCGGACCCGGCGACCCCGGGCACGCCATGGTGCTCCGAGACCCAGATCCGGTGGTATCCGAGCCCTTCCAGCTCCTGGGCCAGACGCACGGTGTCCCGCAGGGCCTCGGCGGCGTCGTGCCCCTCGCGGGTGCGCGAGCGGTCGAGGACGGAGAAACGCGTCACTCTTCGGATGATACGGACCTCGCCGCACCTGCGGTCACAGGGCCTCGTGGGAGACGGTAAGCAGATAGGTGCCGTAGAAGAGGGAGAAACCGGTCAGGCCGATGAGCAGGACGACGACCGTGCGCCGCTGGGCGCGGGCCACGGAGAGGGCGAACGGCAGCAGCAGGGGGAAGGCGGGCAGCAGCAGTCGGGGTCTGCTCGTGAAGAAGTGGGCGTCGCCGAGGGCGATGACGAGGAGAATCCCCGAGTACACGAGAAGCGGCAGCGGCTGTCGGTCCAGGACGCCGAGGACGAACAGCAGGACGCAGCCGAGGACGATCGCGGCGGAGAGATAGACGACCAGGGTGTCGTGCCCGACGACCAGGTGTTTGAACATGTGCGCGGTGTAGTGACCGAAGTCGAACCGTGAGCCCCACAGACTCTGCACCCGGAAGTAGCCGGTCGGGTCGTGGGTGCGCAGCCCCACCCAGGCGACGTAGCCGAGCCACCCGACGGGCGCCAGGAGCATGGCCACCCAGGCGCGCGGGACGGTGGGTCTCCCGTCGCGGCGGCGCTGCCAGAGGTGGGCGGCGGCGGCCGTGACGACGGCGGCGGCCACGGTGAAACCGTTGGGGCGGCACAGCCCGGCCAGCGCGGCCAGCGTCCCGGCGGTCAGCCAGCGGTGGGTCAGCGCCGCGTAGAGCGCCCAGGCGGCGAAGGCCGTCATGAGGGACTCGGTGTACGCCATGGTCAGTACGACGGCGTGCGGAAGCAGCGCCCACAGTGCCGCGAGCGCCAGCCCGACCCGCCGTCCGTGCAGCAGCTCGCCGACCGCGTACACGCCCCAGGCCGCCACGGCGGCGGCGATCCAGGAGATGACGAGCGCCGCGTTGACCGGGCCGATCGGCAGGACCGTGTTCAGGCCGTGGATCAGTCCGGGGAAGAGCGGGAAGAACGCCAGGTCGTTGTAGATGACCCCGTGGCCGGACTTGGCGGCGACGATCGTGCCGTAGCCGTACCGGGCGATGTGCCAGTACCAGCCGCCGTCCCATTCCAGACCGAGCACGTTGCGCGGGTGCCGGCCCAGGTGCAGCGACCAGGCGGTCACCATGACCACGCCCGACAGCCGCGCGGCGGCGAACACCCACAGCGCCGGCAGCGCCCGCTTCAGTTCGCCCCGCCATCGCCACACCTCGGGCGAGGCGGCAGGCGACGCGGGCACGAACTCCCGCGGGGGTCTGCCGCTCACCGTCCGGGGGCCGTCTTCCATGCCGACCTCCTCGTCGCCCTGCTAGAGGGAATGGCCGGGGACGGGGTTCCACCGGTGGGAAGATCCCGACTTCATGGGACACGACGGTCCCGGGCAGCGCATCCCGGCCCGGCACGGAAGGGTGATGAGGTCGCCGGGTTCGAGCCGCTCGAGCGGCTCGCTCAGTCGGTGAAGTAGTGGCCTGCTTCGAGGTCCGGGACGAGTGCGGGGTGCACGGGACGCCATCCGAGCAGCTTCTGGGTCAGGACGCTCGAGGTCGGGTTGTCGAGGGGCACGGCGGCGGCGAGAAAGCCGAAGTGCCGGCTCGCGTCCTCGGTGGTGATCCCGACGGTCGGCAGCTTCGACCGGCGGCCGACGAGCTTGGCGATGTCACGCAGGGACACGCCCTCTTCGGCGGCCCCGTGCAGGATCGAGCCGGCCGGGGCGGCTTCCACCGCCAGCCGGAACGGGTGCGCCGCATCGAGCCGGTGCACGGCGTGCCAGCGCTTCGATCCGTCGCCGACGAAGGCCGACACGCCCGGTGACGAATACGTGCATGGTGCATTCCATCGACAGGACGAACAGGGTCCACCCCGGTGCGGCACCGGGGCGGTGATGCCACCCTGTGCGCGAGAGGTGCTCCGGGTCCAAGACCTGTTTCGCATCCGGCGATACGTACGAGGCATCACCCCAGCTCAGACCGTGGTACACACCCATGCCGCCACGCCGTCCACCCACGCCCGCCGACCGCCGTACGTACTCCTCGGCGGCAAGTACTGCGCCGCGCCCCCGCGACTAAGCGAACGGCGATCGGGAATGGCTTTCCCGGAGCTCTTGTCGGCGGCTCGCCGCGGCCGGGTCGGCGGGAGCCCTTCCACCCCACGGAAAGCAGGAGTGAACATGCAGTACGTGAAGCTCGGTTCGACGGGCCTGGACGTGTCCCGGATCTGCCTGGGCTGCATGAGTTTCGGGCTGCCCGACCGAGGGCCCCACGAGTGGACGCTCGACGCCGAGGGTGCCCGCCCCCTGATCCGCCGCGCGCTGGACGCCGGGATCACCTTCTTCGACACGGCGAACGTGTACTCCGACGGCACGAGCGAGGAGATCGTCGGCCGCGCGCTGGCGGAGTTCGCGCGCCGCGACGAGATCGTCATCGCCACCAAGGTGAACGGCGCGATGCACGAAGGACCCAACGGGCGTGGCCTGTCCCGCAAGGCCGTCATGACGGAGATCGACAACAGTCTGCGCCGCCTGGGCACCGACTACGTGGACCTGTACCAGATCCACCGCTTCGACCCCGCCACTCCCGTCGAGGAGACGATGGAGGCCCTCCATGACGTGGTGAAGGCGGGCAAGGCCCGTTACATCGGGGCGAGTTCGATGTACGCGTGGCAGTTCTCCAAGGCCCAGTACACGGCCCGGCTGAACGGCTGGACGCGGTTCGTGTCCATGCAGAACCACTACAACCTCCTCTATCGCGAGGAGGAGCGCGAGATGCTGCCGCTCTGCGCGGACCAGGGCGTCGGCGTACTGCCCTGGAGCCCGCTCGCCCGCGGTCGGCTCACCCGTGACTGGGACGTCAGCACCGAGCGCAGCCGCACCGACGAGTACGGCAAGAGGCTCTACCAGCCGGGCGACCGCGACATCGTCGACGCCGTCGCCCGGCTCGCCGCCGAGCGTGACGTCCCGCGTGCCCGGATCGCCCTCGCCTGGCTGCTGCGCCGGAGCACCGTGACCGCGCCCATCATCGGCGCCACCAAGGTGGGGCACGTCGACGACGCGGTGGCCGCCCTCGACGTGGAGCTCTCGGAGAAGGAGATCGAACAGCTGGAGGAGCCTTACACGTCTCGCGCGATCAGCGGGCACTGACGCGCGGCGCGGCGCCGCCCGCGCAGTCGTCCTCGGCGGCGTAGGCGGCCAGCCACGCCAGCGGCGCGTTCCAGTTGATGGCCACCTCGTTCGTCGAGTACGAGCCGATGTCGTCGATGTAGCAGGCCTGGGGCGCGCAGCCGGGCAGGCGCTCCTGCGCGACCGGGTCCTGCAGCCCGCTGTTGGGCCCGCCCGCGAGGGAGCCCGTCGGCGGGTGCGGCAGCGAGGGGTCGTACTGGTGCGCCCAGAAGCGGTGGTGCTGGTTGTCGGAGTACCGCTCCCCGTATCCGGTCACGTACGACCGGCCCAGGGCATTGCGGCCCAGCAGGTAGTCCATCGACTCCAGCACTCCGGCGCGGTAGCGCGGGTCCCCGGTCAGCTCCTGGGCGGTGGCCATGACGATCGCGTTGTCGGTGACCGCGCTGTTGGAGCCCCAGACGTACCCGGTGGCGGGGATCGGGACGGCGTATCCCTGCCCGGCCATGGTGGACAGATAGCCGTCCGCGGCGGCGGTCACGGAGGCGCGCAGCCGCCGGAGGTCGGCCGTGGGCAGCCCGGTGCGCACGGTCGCCAGCGTCAGCCTGCCCAGCGCTGCGGTGTCGGCCCAGCTGAAGCCGCCGGACGTGAAGGCGTTCGCGGCGGTGTGCCAGGGCGAGGAGGTCACCGCGTCCCGGTAGGCGCGCTCGCCGGTCGTGGCGTACAACTCGGCGGCCGCCCAGTAGGACTCGTCGGTGACCTGGGTGTCGCCATAGGCCCCACCGCCGGTGCTGTCCGAATCCGGCGCGTACATCGCCGGGTTGGCCCGCGCCGCGGTCCAAGCCTTGCGGGCGGCGGTGAGGCAACGGTTCGCGAACGCGGTGTCGTAGGGCCGGAGGACACGGGCGCACTGGGCCGCCGTCGCCGCCAGGTTGAGGGTGGCGGCGGTGGACGGCGGGTGGAGCTCACGCGGCTGGGCGTCCTGCTCGGGCCGGGTCGGCAGCCCGGTCCAGGCGGCGTCGTGGACTTTGTGGAACGCCATTCCCGCGTACGGTCTGCCGTCCGGGACCTGCATCCGCATCAGGAAGTCGAGCTCCCAGCGCGCCTCGTCCAGGACGTCGGGGACGCCATTGTCGCGCTCGGGAACGCGCAGCGTCGAGTCGCCGAGCGCGGACGCGGTGCCCGCTCTCTTCGCCCGTTCGAAGGAATTGACGAGCAGCCAGGTGGAAATGCCGCCGTTCACGACGTATTTGCCCTGGTCGCCCGCGTCGTACCAACCACCCCTGACGTCCTGCGTGTAGTCGCACACCCCGGACTGGCAGGGCACGTTCGTGTCGCCCTGATTGGGTGCGACTCCGAGATGCCCGGCGGGCCGCGCATAGGCGGAACCCACCAGGGAGGCTTCGATCGGTATACCGCTGCGCTGGTGGTAGAAGAAGGCCAGCGTGTCGGAGCGCAGCCCGTCGTAGAGATCCGCGCGAATGTCGAAGGGATCGCTGACCGTTCCGTCGACCGTCAGGACGTAACCCGAACCGGTCCGCCCGTACGAGGAGAAGTCGGCGACCTGGGTCGGTTGCCCGGACGCGGCGTCCGGGCCCCGGCCGACGGTCGACCCCGAGGCGACAACCGTGCCCGCGGCGGTGCGCAGCCGCCAGGTGAGCGGCCCCGCGGCGGAGGTGACCACGGTCGCGCGCTTGGGACCGTCCGGCAGATAGCCGACTTGGTTGACCCGTACGGCGGTTGTCGCCGTGGCGGCGCTGGCGAGCCCCGCCGCGGAGGGGGCGGTCGCGAGGCCGCCGACGAGTAATGCCCCCGCCAGCAAGGCGGCCGGCAGGTGTCTTTGGCGGCGGCGGGGCAACGGGAAAGCGGACATGGGCGGCTCCCAGCGGTGAGGTGAATCCTGTGCCGTGGCCACGCGAGGTGGACGACGAGGAATGGGAGCGCTCCCAATGGGGAGCATTGCATGGGCATGCCAGACCGTCAACGGGTCGGTGAAGGCCTTTCCGCTCTTCGGAGGCCTGGTCGGGGGCTTGCGTTTGACCGCTCGCCGATGGTTGTAGGGGATTCCGAAATTCCTTTGTAGGGGACCCTGTTGACGTTTGTTCAAACAGTCCGCGCGCGGCGGAAAAGGGAAGGTGACGAGATCTCTTGTTTCGGCTCGGCGCACTGTGCAAAGGTGTGCCCTGTTGGCGTGCAGACAATTCGCTTCCTTCTGTACGCGCACGGTGTGCCCGCGCGCCGCCCCTCGCTTCAAAAGAGCTGTCGGAGAGGGCGATTGCGGTAACAAACCCCCCATGGGTAGTCCCTCCGCTTCGCCGGGCGGGCTACATACCCATTGGTATGGACTAATTCCTGCGTTACCTTTGGGAGGAAAGCGGACGTGAATGACGCAGCGGTGTCTCATTCCCCAACGCCCGGTCGCTTGTTCGAGGTTTCGGATGAGCGGCTCGCGGCGGACCTGAAGAAGAGCTCGGGGAACACGCCCGCGCACCATCCCGTCGGGGAACTCCTTGACCGTCACTGGGAAGCGGTCTTCGCCTACGCGCGCCTGTGCACCAACGGTGTGCGTCCCGCCGGAATGCTCACCACGGCCGCATTCACCCGGCTGTTCGGTGAATCGCTGCGGCAGACCGGACCGACGGCCGCCTGGCGGCCGCAGTTGCTGGTCACCGTACGGCGTATGACCGCCGAATGGCTCGGGGACCAACGGCGGGAGATGCTTCATCCCGAATTGCTGGCCGATTCCGACAGCCGTGACCGGGTCATGGCGCGACTTCTGCCGCCGGAGAACAGACGGCAGTTGTCCCGTGCGTTCCAGCGGCTTCCCGAGCCCGCCCGCTGTCTGCTGTGGCACACCGAGGTCGAGGCCGAGCAACTCGCCGTACCCGCCGGGCTGTTGGGCATCGGCGACGACGACGCCGTGGTGGAACTGCGGCGGGCCCGGGAACGCCTGCGCGAGGGCTGCCTGGAAATCCACCGCGAACTGGCACCGGAGGAGGAGTGCCGCCGCTTCCACCGGATGCTCGATGTGTCCCTGCGCCGCGGCGGCCTCGACCTCGACGCCGATCTGAGCAGGCACATGGGCCGGTGCCGGCACTGCCGTCACACCGCCGACCAGTTGAGCCGGTTCAACGGCGACCTCGCGCTGTCCCTGGCCGAGGCCCTGCTCGGCTGGGGCGCCGCGCCCTACCTCGACTCCCGCCCCGGACGCCTCGACGCGATCGTGGAAGTGACCGAAGTCCCGGACACCGTCCCGGCCGCGCACAGAATCCCTCCCCTTCCCAGCCACGCGCCCCTCGTTCCGGGCGAGCCCCCGCGCCCCGCGCCCCGCAGCCGCGCTTCCGGTGACTCCCGCCCGCCGACGCACAAGGCGCCCCGGCGCTCCTCCCGCCGCGCCCCGCGTCGCAACAACATCGCGCTGGCCGCGCTGACCGTGAGCGGAATGATCCTGGTCCCGCTGGTCCTGTGGGTCACCCAGAGCTCGGACGGCGCGCCCGGCATCGCCGACGGCGCCGGACCCTCGGGCTCGCCCAGTTCGGGCCCGGTCAAGGCGCCCGGATCGAACCCGTCCTGGATAGGCACCGGCGACACGTCGAAGGGCGGCGTGCGCGGCCGGCTGCGCAACACCGAGACCGGGCTGTGCATCGGCATCGTGGGCAAGAAACCGGCGAAGGGCGTGGAGACCGCGCTCACGCCGTGCTCCTCGACGGCGAGCCAGGAATGGTCGTACGAGGACGACGGACTGCTGCGCGACCTCGCCGCCCCCGACCTCTGCCTCGACTCGCACCTCGGCTACTCGGTCCAACTCGCGCCCTGCACCGGCGCGTCGCAACCGGGCACCAAGAACGTGCGCTACGACTTCACCCTCCAGGGCATGGTGGTGCCCCGCTGGAACCAGGACCTGGTCCTCACCCCCGCCTCCACCAAGGGCGAGGCGTCCGTGGTCCTCAAGGTCCGGGGGGAGGAGTCCGACCAGCACTGGACGATGGACACCTCGTCGCCCTCGCTCCAGATGGAGGCGGTCAACTGGGACTCCGCCGGGCAGACGACGACATCGTCGGGTCAGGCCTCTCCCGAGCCGTCGAAGTCACCGTCGGCGACCGTGCCCAAGTCGTCGCCCCGGCCCTCGGCCGCGCCCTCGACGCCCGCGCCCTCGTCACCCGCCGACAGCTGCTCCCCGTACTACTACTGCGCGCCTTCGAGCGGACAGTACGGCGATCCCGGGTACGGCTACGGAGATGGCTACGGCGGCTACGACGGCTACGACGGTTATGGGTACGGCGGTTACGGGGGGTACGGCGGCTACGGACACGGCGGCGGCCAGGGCGGCCCTCGCTGACCCGTTCTGGACGTCACACCGACCGCGGCCGGGCCACGCGCGCCTGGCCGCGGTCGTGTGCGTAGGGGTGGTCGGCGTCGGAGTCGTCAGGAACTCGCCGTGGCCGACTGCGAGGCCGCCGTGCCCAGGAACTCCGACCAGCCGCCGAGGGGCGACTGTCCCGGGTTGAGGGTGCGCAGCTTGCGCAGTACGGCCGGGTCCTGGGCCTCCAGCCACTGGACGAGCTGGCGGAAGGAGACCATGCGCACGTCGTCGTGCCCGGCGATCTGCTTGATGGTCTGCTCGACCGCGTCCATGTATATCCCCCCGTTCCAGCGTTCGAAGTGGTTGCCGATGAAGAAGGGGGCGCGGTTGCTCTCGTAGGCGCGGCGGAAGCCGGCGAGATAGCTGTCGCGGGCCTGGGCGCGCCAGGCGTCGTACATGGACTTGTCCCCGAGCGGGTTGGCGTGGGACTGGTTGGCCATCAGGTTGTAGTCCATCGACAGGACCTGGAAGGAGTGGCCGGGGAAGGGTATGGACTGCAGCGGGAAGTCCCAGATCCTGCCGCCCTGGACCTTGCCGGGCCACATCTGCAGGCCGCCGGGGCTGCTGGCGTCGTACTTCCAGCCGAGGGCGGCGGCGGTCGGCAGCAGGTTGGACTGGCCCTCCAGACACGGGGCTCGGCCGCCGATCAGTTCCTTCTCGTAGTCGAAGGGGAACGGTTCGAGGTCGGTGAAGCCGGTGTTGGTCTTCCACTCGGTGACGAACTTCTTCGCCTGCGCGATCTCGCTGCGCCACTCGGCGGGGGACCAGCGGCGCACCCCGTCCGCGCCGCAGAAGTGGCCGTTGAAGTGGGTGCCGATCTCGTGGCCCTCCAGCCAGGCGGACCGGATCTGCTGGATCGTGGAGTGGATGTGCCGGTCGGAGAGGTAGCCGATCGCGGAGGCGCCCACGGGGTGCTGCGGCGGGCTGTAGAGGTGCTTCTTCGACTCGGGCAGTGTGTAGATGCCGCTGAGGAAGAACGTCATCGAGGCGCCGTGGTCGGCGGCGACCTTGCGGAAGCGGGAGAACAGCTTGTTGCTGAGCTCGCCCGCGCCGTCCCAGGAGAAGACCACGAACTGCGGCGGGCGCTCGCCCGGCTTCAGCCGTTCGGCCTTCGGCTGCTTGGGCTGGGCCCCGGTGTCGGCGGTGGAGCCGTCGCCGATCAGCTTCGGCTTGGGGGGCTTGCCGCTCGTGTCCCCCTTGGCGCTGCTGCCCACGGACCAGTCGTTCGCCGAGCAGGCGGTGAGCGCGCCCAGGCCGCCCAGCGCGCCCGCCGAAGCCGTCGCGGTCAGCAGACGCCTGCGTGAGATGCCGGTCATGATGAACCCCCGATGTTCTCGATCCGGCTCCCGCCCGCGGGCGGGAGCTTCCGTTCCTGTGACGCGCCGCTCTGCGGGGTGCGTCAAACGGTGTGATGCGTGGATCGTCGGGAAAGGTCGCCGGGATCGGCACGTGTTGCTGTTCCGTGACAAACCCCGCCGATCCGCGGGGCGGACGGCGGGGCGGGGCCGGGTGACGCCGGCTGGGGTCAGGCGCCGTTGCCGGCGCGGACGACGGTCAGGGACACGGAAGAGGCGTTTCCCGACACGGGCACCTCGCCCCCCTTCCACGCCACCTTGAGCGGGTCCCGCTCGTCGGGCGGTGTGACGATCAGCGAGGCGGGCGTCGCCGTCTTCGCCCCGCTGATGCCCGGATTGGAGAACGTCAGCCCGGCCCACGCGCTCCGCCCCGGCGCCAGCGTCACCGTCGTCGGTGTATCGGCGGAGCGCCTCGGGTCGGGCCCGAGCTGCTTGCCCGACGCGTCGACGAACGCCGCCCCGGGGAAGCCGCGCACGGTGCAGGTGCGGTGGGAGATGTTGGTGAGGACGACGGGGAAGTTCTCCTGACCGGCGCCCGGATCGTTGGCGCCGACCGTCGCGCGCAGCTCCGAGGTGTGGCATCGGGTACCGCCGGACGAGCCGCTCCCGGTCGAGGAGGAGTTCGAGGTCGACGACGAGTTCGAGGCCGCTGCCGAGGGTGTGGGGGAACCGGTCGGGGCGGCGCCCGTACCGGTGGTGTCGGTGGTCTTGTCGCCGGAGGCCGGCTCGGCCGTGCCGGAGAGCTTCTGCGGAGGACTGGCGGCGCCGTGGTCGGTGCCGCAGGCCGTGAGCAGGCCGAGCAGCGCGACACCCGCGACCAGCGCTGCCCGGTGGGTGGGGGAGGACGGGCGGCGGACGGGAACCGCGTCGCCGGGCCGGAAGGTCGCCATGTCAACACTCCTTGGAATTCACCGCACGCGCCCTGACTCGGCGTGCGAACGGCGCTCTGTGCTCCGTCACCAGTGTCCGATGCTCGGGCACGCGAAAAGGTTCGCGGACCGGACGCGCGATTTCCGCGGATCCCGGAACGGGGACCGTGATCCGGGCCTCGGCGCCGCTCGTCCGGTTCCCGCTGGTCGGCCTCCGGCTCGTCGGTTTCCCGGCGTCAGTCTCCGGCCCGTATGGAGCCGAGTACCCGGTCGGTCGTCGCGGCGCTGCCGGCGGCCTGGCGTATCTGGACGTACAGCTGCGGCTGCCGGCTCCCGCCCGCCGAGGTGAGCCCCGCCTCCGTGAGGGAGCCATGGCTGCCAGGACAGGCGCTCCAGGTGCGGATCAGCCCGTGCCAGCGCGTGCCCGTATAGGTGCGGCTGCCCTCGTAGTGGCAGGCGGTGTGGGCGATCGCCCCGACCCTGCCGCGTACGTCGCCGTGTTCGCTCAGGCCGACGAACACCCCGTCCACACCCGAGCGCAGGTTCTGCCACTTCGCCAGGTCGTCCGCGACGGCGAGACCCGGTTCGTGCGTGTCCGACAGGCCCACGGTCCGCGGATCCCATCCGGAGTCGCGCAGTTGGCGGCCCCATCCGCCCGGAACCTCGACCGAGACCTGTCCGGAGGCGTCCTCGACCGTCACGGACGGGGCGTCGGACCGTCGGGTCACGAGCGCGGTGGTCACACCGGCCGCGCCGATCGCGACCGCGGCGGCCACGGCCACCAGCGCGGTCCGCCGACGGCGCCGGGGCACACGGACCGCCCCCATCGACACCTGTTCGGCCAGCCGTTCCAACTCCACGGCCAGGCTCAGCGCCGTGGGCCAGCGCCGGTCGCGGTCGGGTTCCATGGCGCGCAGCAGCGCCCGCTGCACGCCCGGGGCCAGATCCGTACGCAGCCGTTCGGGTCGTACGACCTTGCCGGGCGGCCCGGGGACCGACCCCGTGACCAGGTGGTAGCCCAAGGCGCCGAGGCTGTACACATCGGCCCGCGCGTCGATGCCCGAACCGGGCTGGGCCTGCTCGGGCGGGGTGTAGCCCGCGGAACCGGCCGCCATCGTCAGCCCGGAGGCCTGCGCCAGGCTCTTGGCGAGCCCGAGGTCGGCGAGCAGGACGCGGTCGGCGCCGCCGGAGGAGGTGCGCAGCAGTACGTTGGACGGCTTGATGTCGCGGTGCACGATCCCGGCCTCGTGCAGCGCGGCCGCGGCCCGTGCCGCGAGGGCCGTCAGGCGCAGTGCCTCGGCGATGGGCAGCGGCCCGGCCTCGATCCGGTCGTCGAGGGTGCCTCCGTCGGCGTACTCCATGACGAAGTAGGGCCTGCCGTCGGGCAGTTCACCGATGTCGTAGACCTGGACGACCCGGTTCGAGTCGGCCTTGCGCAGCAGCCGGGCCTCGGAGAGGAAACGTTCGCGGACGTCGAGGTGGTCGGCCCAGTTGTCGGACAGTACCTTCAGGGCGACGACGGCCTCGAGCACCTCGTCGTGGGCCAGCCAGACCACGCCGAAGCCACCCGCGCCGAGGCGCCGGTCCAGACGGTAGCGGCCGATCCGATCGAGGGGATCCCTCAGCATGGACAACCCGTCGCACGGCCCGTGAGCCGGTGGGTTCGACCACGGTCGAGACGGCCTGGCATCTGTTCACCAGCGGGCATGTGCTCTCCAGGGCGGGGCGGATGCCACGAGCGCGGGGCGGACGGGAATGTGACGACAGGGCCTAGAGGGGTTGCTGCTCCTGGCAACGGTCGGGCAGTTGAAGCCTACCGGTCACGTCAGCCGCCGAGCACGCGGGACGGGGGAGGATCGGAGAGGTACGGGGGGAGGATCAGGAAGGTAAGGTAAGGCTAAGTTTACTTGGAGGGTGTTCGGTTGGGGGTCGCGTCCGACGCGGTCCGGTCGATATCGCGTGTCGTCGCAGATGGAGGCTTTATGGCGGACTTCGTAAGCACCCGGCGCAGGCTCCCGGGAGGAGACCTGTCCCCGGCGACCGCGCTGACGCTCGACCGGGTGCGGCTCGGCGCGGGTGGACCGCTCGTCCGCCTGCGGGTGGCGGGCGGCAGAGTCACCCATGTCGTCGTCGAGGAGGGCCCCGGCGGGCGGGCGAGGCCGGCCGGCGGTGAGCGTGTCCTCGATCTGGAGGGGCGGGTGCTGCTGCCGGGGTTGTGGGACGCCCACGTCCACATGGCCGAGTGGGCGAGCGCCCGTCACCGGCTCGACCTGTCCGGGACCGCCTCCGCGCGGGCGGTGGCCGACATCGTGCGGGCACGCGGCGGCGGGGCGTCCGACGGCACGGTGCTCTTCGGCTACGGGTTCCGGGACGGGTTGTGGCCCGACGCCCCGCACAAGCGGCTGCTCGACGCGGCCCTGCCCGACCGGCCGGTCGCCCTGGTCAGCGCCGATCTGCACGCCGCATGGCTGAACTCCGCCTGCCTCGCGCTCGTCGGCCGGGGCGACCATCCCAGCGGTCTGGTCAGGGAACACGAGTGCCACGAGGTCCTGTCCGCCCTCCCCGCGGCGCCGGCCGACGTGGTCGACGGCTGGATCGCGGACGCCTGCGAGGCCGCCGCCGCGCGCGGGGTCACCGGTGTCATCGACTTCCAGTACGGCGACACGGTCGAGGACTGGGAGCGGCGCTCGGCCGAGTCCCCGCCCGCCGTGCGGGTGGCGGCCGCCGTCTATCCGAGCCGCCTGGACGCGGCGGTGGAACGCGGACTGCGCACGGGAGCCGAACTCGGCGTGGGTGGAGGCCTGGTGCGGGTGGGTCCGCTGAAGCTCTTCACCGACGGCTCGCTGAACACCCGTACCGCCCTGTGCCGCGATCCCTATCCGGGGCTGGCGGGCACGGACGGTTCCCACGGGATCGAGGAGACGTCACCGGGGGAGCTGGTGCGGCTCATGCGGCGGGCCGCCGCGCACGGAATCGAACCGGCGGTGCATGCCATCGGCGACCGTGCCAACACCGTGGCCCTGGACGCCTTCGAGGCGGTGCGCTGCCGCGGCCGGATCGAGCACGCGCAGCTGCTGAGCCCCGAAGACCTCCCGAGATTCGCGCGGTTGGGTGTCACGGCGGGAGTGCAGCCCCGGCACGCGACGGACGACCGTGATGTGGCGGACCGGCACTGGGCCGGGCGCACCGAGCGGGCCTTCGCCTTCGCCGATCTGCTGGCCGCCGGGGCCCGTCTGGAGTTCGGTTCGGACGCCCCCGTCTCGCCGCTCGACCCCTGGCTCGCCATCGCGTCGGCCGTCAGCCGTACCGATGACGAGCGCCCCCCGTGGCACCCGGAGCAGCGGCTGTCCGTCCCGGACGCGCTCGTCGCGGCGGCCCGCGGGCGCCGGCTCATCAGGGTCGGGGACCCGGCCGACCTGGTGGTCGTGGACGTGGACCCGCTGGACGCCGACACGGGCACACTGCGCACGATGCCCGTGCACGCCACGATGACGGGCGGACGCTGGACCCATGGGCCGTACTGAGGCGGGCGCCTGACGGCTCGGATGTGAACCTCCGGTCCGGGACGGACTGTGCCGTCCGGGACCGGAGAGTTCCGGTGGGGTCAGCCCGTGGTCCGCCCGGCCAGCACGGAGCGGTGGATCTCGTCCGCCCGGACCGCGACGGTCGACAGCAGGGTGCTGGTCAGCCCGTGGGTGTGCTCGGTCCCGCCCTGGAGGTAGAGGCCGGCGGTCACCTCCGGCGCCGTCTCGACCCGGTGGTCCCGGCCCACGCGGATCTCGTCCCCGTCGTCCCTGAGGCAGAGCTTGGCCGCCTCGCCGAGCAGGGGCGCGAGGTCGCGCGGCCGGTAGCCGGTGGCGAGCACGAGCACGTCGGCGGGCAGCACCTGCCGTTCGCCGGTGGGCAGGAACTCGACGGCGATGTCGAGGCCGCCGTCGGTAGCGGGGTCGACGGCCCGGACGCGCGAGACGTTGAGGAAGCGCAGTCGCTCCCGCCCGGCCACCTTCTCCTGGTACGCGGTGGCATACAGGGACTCGATCAACTCCATGTCGACCACCGAGTAGTTGGTGGAGCGGTGGTAGTCGAGCAACGACTGTTTGACCTCGGAGGGCGCCGAGAAGTAGACGTCGACCGCCTCCGGGTCGAAGATCCGGTTGGCGAACGGGCTGTCGTCGGCGGGCGTGTAGCCGTACTTCGCGAAGACCGAGCACACCTCGGCGTCCGGGAAGGTGCGGTGCAAGTAGTCCACCGCCTCGGCGGCGCTCTGGCCGGCGCCGAGCACGACGGCCCGCCGTACCGGAGCACCCGTGTCGGCCAGCCGGACGGCGCGGGGGATCAACTCGCTGTTGTGCCAGACGCGTTCGGCCAGGTCAAGACCCGGCGGCACATGCGGTTCCAGCCCCATGGCCACGCTGATGTTGCGGGCCCGGCGCGTCACGGTCGGCCCGGGACGCGCGGTGTCGCGGCAGGTGACGTCGAAGAACACCACCTGGCCGTCGTCGTCGCGCACCGGGTCGACGGCGACGACCTCACTGCCGTACGAGACCAGGTGGGAGACCCGCTCCGCGGCCCACTCGAAGTACTCGTGGAACTCCATCCGCAGGGGGAAGAGGGTCTTCTGGTTCAGGAAGTCGATCAGCCTGCCCCGCTCTCGCAGGAAGCACAGGAAGCTGTAGTCGCTCGTCGGGTTGCGCAGGGTGACGAGGTCCTTGAGGAAGGACACCTGCATCGTGGCGTCGTCGATCAGCATGCCCCGGTGCCAGCCGAAGCGTGACTGGCGTTCCAGGAACAGCGCGTTGAGGCGACGGTCTGCCGGAAGGCTCTCGTTGTGCTCCTCAACCGCTATGGACAGAGCGAGATTTGACGGACCGAAACCGATTCCGAGGACGTCGTGGACGACTTCGGAATCCAAGAGCGGTGACTTCACCGTGGCATCGCCTCCCTCAGGCAGCCTCATGCTAGATAAGGTAAGGCTTACCTTGCAATGGAGTCGTTGAAGGGAAGGACCGTCATGCGGGTCGTCATGCTCGGCTACCAGACCTGGGGTCACCGCACGCTTCAGGCGCTGCTGGACTCCGATCACGAGGTGGTTCTCGTCGTCACCCATCCGAAGAGCGAGCACGCCTACGAGAAGATCTGGGACGACAACGTCGCCGAACTCGCCGAGAAGAACGACGTCCCCGTCCTGCTGCGCAACCGCCCCGACGACTCCGAACTCCTCGCCGCCGTGCGCCAGGCCCGGCCGGACATCATCGTGGCCAACAACTGGCGGACCTGGCTGCCCCCGGAGCTCTTCGACCTCCCGCCGCACGGCACCCTGAACGTCCATGACTCGCTGCTGCCGTCGTACGCGGGGTTCTCGCCGATCATCTGGGCGCTCGTCAACGGCGAGGAACGTGTCGGCGTGACCGCGCACCGCATGAACGCCGAACTCGACGCGGGGGACATCCTGGTGCAGCGGTCGGTGCCGGTCGGGCCCACCGACACGGCGACCGATCTGTTCCACCGGACCGTCGACCTCATCGCGCCCATCGTGCGTGAGTCGCTCGACCTGATCGCCGCGGGCCGGGACGCCGGCCAGTGGGTGCCGCAGGACCGTGCCCGCGCCAGCTTCTTCCACAAGCGGTCGGCGGAGGACAGCCGCATCGACTGGAGTTGGCCCGCGGAGCGGCTGGAGCGGCTGGTCAGGGCCCAGTCGGATCCGTACCCGAACGCGTACGCCTTCCATCGCGGTCAGCGGCTGAGGATCGTCTCCGCCGCCGTGTCGGAGGGGTGCTACGGCGGTACGCCGGGCCGGATCTTCATCCGTGAGGGAGACGGGGTGGTCGTGGTGGCGGGCGCCGAGGCGTACACGGGGCGCTGCCGGGGGCTCCTGGTGCGGCGGGTGCGCACCGACGACGGGACCGAGTACGCGGCCGCCGACTACTTCCGCACCATGGGCGGGTACTTGACGTCCCGTCCCTGAGTAGCGGGACCGTAGGGCCCCCGCCGCCGACGGCGGGGGCGTCGTCACCGCGTGGTCAGTCGACGACCGCCGCCGAGACCGCGCCCTCGGTCCGGGTGCCCTCGTCGTGGTGGTGTCGGCCCAGCGGAATGACCAGGGGTGTGCCGCTGACCGGGTCGGGGGTGATCCGGCAGCGCAGGTCGAAGACGTCCTCGACGGTGGTCTCGGTGACCACCTCGGCGGGCGCGCCCTCGGCGACGATGCGGCCCGCCTTCATGGCGATGACGTGATCGGCGTACCGGCAGGCCTGGTTGAGGTCGTGCAGCACCATCACCACCGTGCGCCCCTCGCGCTGGTTGAGGTCCGTGATGAGGTCCAGTACGTCGATCTGGTGGGCGAGGTCGAGATAGGTCGTCGGTTCGTCCAGGAGCAGGACGGGGGTGCCCTGGGCGACGGCCATCGCGATCCATGCGCGTTGCCGCTGCCCGCCGGAGAGTTCGTCGACGGGGCGGTCGGCGAGGTCGGTCAGACCGGTCGCCGCGAGGGCCGCGGTCACGGCCTCCTCGTCCGCCGCGGACCACTGCCGCCACCAGGTCTGGTGCGGTGAACGGCCCCTGCCCACCAGGTCGACGACCGTCAGCCCCTCCGGCGCCACCGGCGTCTGCGGCAGAATGCCGAGTTTGCGCGCGAGTTCGCGGGTGGGCAGGGAGCGCAGGGCGGCGCCGTCCAGTTCGACGACGCCCTGGCGTGGGGCCAGCAGCCGGGCGAGCGCGCGCAACAGGGTCGACTTGCCACAGGCGTTGGCCCCGACGATGGCGGTGATCCGGCCGGTCGGCACGGTGAGGTCGAGGTCCTCCACCACCGCCCGCCCGTCGTAGGCGAGATGCAGGTTCCTGGCCCGCAACTCCGGCCCCGGGGCGAGTGGGTGAGGGACGCCAGATCCGTCCGGCCCGGATGTGCCGAGGCCGGGCGGGCGCGGTAGGCCGGTGCCGGCCTCCGAGGGGGCCTTCCGCGGGGTACGCGGGTCGGTGGTCGACATGCGATCAGCCTCCAGAGCCCGCGCGGTTGGCGCGGATGAGCAGCCACAGCAGGACCGGCGCGCCGAGGGCGCCGGTGACGATCCCGACCGGCAGTTCCGTCCCGTCAATCGCCTCGCGTGCGAGGAGATCGGAGCCGAGGACGACGAACGCGCCGGTGAGACCGGAGACGAGCGGGGGCGGCGACGAGGTGCCCGCCAGCCGCTGGGCGATCTGCGGACATGCCAGGGCGACGAAGGCCACCGGACCGGCCGCCGCCGTACCGAAGGCGACCAGTCCCACCCCGGTCAGCAGCAGCGCCAGCCGGACGGGCTGGACGGGCGTGCCGAGTCCGGCGGCCACGTCGTCGCCGAGCATGAGCGTGCGCATCCAGCGGCCCATGCCCAGGGTGATCGGCAGGAGTACGGCCATGGCGAGGGCCAGCGAGTCCACCTGGTCCCAGGTGCGGCCGTTGAGGTTGCCGACCAGCCAGCCGATGGCCTCCTGCGCCTCGAACCGGTTGCCCCGCGCCACGAGGAAGTCGGTGGCGCTGGTGCAGATCCAGGACACGCCGATGCCGACGAGGATGATGCGATATCCGGTGGCCCCGCCCTTCCACGCCAGCGCGTACACGAGCAGCGCGGTCGCCAGGGCGCCGAGCAGTCCCAGCGTCGACAGGCCGAGGCCGCCGGTCCAGCCGAGGACCACGGCGGCCACGACGGCCGTTCCTGCGCCCT
The DNA here is from genome assembly GCF_055656965.1 of Streptomyces sp. NPDC111656. Taxonomy (NCBI): domain Bacteria; kingdom Bacillati; phylum Actinomycetota; class Actinomycetes; order Kitasatosporales; family Streptomycetaceae; genus Streptomyces; species Streptomyces sp. NPDC111656. The sequence continues at coordinate 290,245 of NZ_JBVKCA010000003.1, read as the reverse complement.
CGGTCAGCCCGATCATGTCGGGGCTGGCCAGCGGGTTGCGGGTCATCGTCTGGAACACGGCCCCGGAGACCCCGAACGCGATGCCGACCAGCAGTCCCGTCAGGGCGCGTGGCAGCCGCAGATCCTGTACGACGGTGACCGTGCCGGGGTCGCCCGCGCCCCCGAGCGCCCTGATGACGTCGGTGAAGGCCACGGGATAGTCGCCGATGGTCAGGCCCCAGCAGAACAGCAGGAACGCGCCCAGGGCGACGGCCGCCCCGGTCAGCGCCAGGCGCGGGCGCAGTACGCCGGACACCGGGGGGACGGTCAGCCGGAACGGCCGGTCACGCAGGGCGGCGGGAGGTGTCGCGGTGGCTGGGGCGACCGGGGTGACCGGGGACGACCGTGCGGGCACGCTCACACCTCCGCGAGTTTCCGGCGGCGGACCAGGGCGATGAAGAACGGGCCGCCGAGGAAGGCGACGAGGACTCCGGCCTGGATCTCCGTGGGGCGGGCCACCATCCGGCCCAGGATGTCGGCGGACAGCAGCAGTACGGGCGCGAGCGCGGCGGACAGCGGCAGCAGCCAGCGGTGGTCGGGGCCGATCCCGGCGTACTGGGCGAGGACCCGGGCGATGTGGGGGACGACCAGGCCGAGGAAGACCACGGGACCGATGACGGCGACCGACGCGCCGGTCAGCAGCACGACCGCGGTGACTCCCTGGAGGCGTACCGGACCGAGTCGTCGGCCCAGGGAGGCGGCCACGTCGTCGCCGAGGGCCATGCTGTTGAGGGCGGGCGCGCAGGACAGAGCGAGGACGGCGCCGACGGCGAGGAAGGGCAGGATGCGCAGCAGGTCGCCGGAGTCCTTGTCGGCCAGCGTGCCGGCCGACCAGAAGCGGTAGCGGTCCAGCGCGTCCTGGTCGGTCAGGACCACGGCGCTGGTGAGCGACGACAGCAGTGAGGTGACGGCGACTCCGGCGAGCGCCAGTTTGACCGGGGTGGCGCCGGAACGGCCCAGCCGTCCGAGGAAGAAGACCACGACGCTCGCGACGAGCGCCCCGGCGAACGCGAACCACACGTAACCGTAGAGCGATCCGACCCCGAACACCGCCACCGCCACCACGATCGCGAAGGAGGCTCCGGCGCTGACCCCGAGGATCCCCGGGTCCGCGAGGGGGTTGCGGGTGAGGGCCTGCATGAGCGCGCCGGACATGCCGAGAGCGGCGCCCGTCGTCAGGCCGAGCAGGGTGCGGGGCACGCGCACCGACCAGATGACGTTGTCGACGAGGCGACTCGGCGGATGACCGAGGACCGAGCGTACGACCTGGTCGAGCGGGACGCTGAGCGCGCCCAGTGCCACGGACAGCAGGGACAGCAGGACGAGGAGGGCGACGAGCAGTGTCACCAGCACCGTGGAGCGAAGCCTTCTGCCTGGAGCCACTTGCCCTGGAGCCGTTCGCCCTGGAGCTACTTGCCCTGAAGCCACTTGCCGGTCTCCATGTCGTCGCCCGGGTTGTGGCCGGGGCGCCTTCGGGTCATTTCCCTCTCCGGAAAGCCCTGTTGGCGGACCGGCGGACCGTCCCGTCAGCAGGTTAGGCGAGCATAACCTCAGCTGCTGTGACTTGGCCCGACGGATCCAGAAGGGGACTATTAAGTAAGGCAATCCTTACCTTACTATGCGAGCGGTCGCGGCTCCGCTGAGCCGTTCCACACCGCAATGGGGAGGCACGGGAAGCTGTGTCGGGCAACATGCGTTCTTCAGCACGGGCATCGGTGGCGGACGACTTCTGGCGGCGGCGGTTCGCGTCCCCGGTGCCGGAGACCTCGCTCCCACTGGACTTCCCCCAACCGTCCCACCCTGAGGGGCCGGTGTCCCGAGCACGGCGCGCGGCCGTGCTCGACGTGACGGCCGACGAGGTGACCCGGCTCGCCGCCTTCGTGGCGCTGCTGCACCGCTACGGCGGCACGCCGGCGACCGAGGTGACGGTGGCCCACGAGGGACTTCCGCTGCGCGTCGCGGTCGACGGCGGCACCGCGTTCGCCGAGCTGCGCGAGCGGGTCGCGGCCGCGCGCGCGGAGGCCGTGGCCCATCACCTGCCGACCGCCGAGCTGCTACGACTGCTCGCCCCCGAACCCTTCCGTGGCGGCGGCCTGTTGTGCGCCACGGGCTTCGGCACCGCACCCTGGGACGAGGGCGGTGCGCTGGACCTGGCCCTGGCCCCGGCCGACGGGGAGGTGTGGGCGGACTACCGGAGCGACCTCTTCGAGCCCGCCACCGTCGACCGGATCCTCGGCCACTACCGCACGCTCCTCGCCGACGCCCTCGCCCGCCCGGCCACCCCGGTCGCCGACCTGGAACTCCTCGGCGACGAGGAGCGGCACCGGATCCTGCACGACTGGAACGACACCGCGCACGACGTCCCCGCGCGCACCTGGCCGCGGATGTTCGCCGACCAGGTCGCGGCGCGCCCGCACGAGGTGGCCCTCGTCCACGAGGACGTCCGCCTCACCTACGCCGAACTCGACGCCCGCGCGGCCCGGTTGGCGCACGCCCTGGTGGCCCGGGGCGCCGGTCCGGAGCAGGTCGTCGCCCTCGCCGTACCGCGTTCGGCCGACATGATCGTCGCGGAGGTCGCCGTCCTGAAGGCGGGCGCGGCCTATCTGCCCGTCGACACCGACTACCCGGCCGACCGCATCGCCTACATGCTCGCCGACGCCCGGCCGGTCTGCCTCGTCACCACCGCCGAGATCGCGCCCGATCTCCCGCCGGACATCGATCCGCTCGTCCTCGACGCCCCGGACACGGTGGCCGAGCTGGCCGCGTACCCGGCTCACGACCCGTCGGCCGCCGACGGGTTGACGGTCGCGCACACGGCCTACGTGATCTACACCTCCGGCTCCACCGGCCGCCCCAAGGGCACGGTGCTCTCCCACGCGGGCGTCGCCAAGCTGGTCGCCACCCAGCGGGAGCGCTTCGGGATCGGCCCGCACAGCCGCGTCCTGCAGTTCGCCTCGCCCAGCTTCGACGTGGCGTTCTGGGACCTGTGCCTCGGCCTGCTGTCCGGGGGCCGCCTGGTCGTCGTGCCCGCCGACCGCCGGGTGCCGGGCGCGCCGCTCGCCGACTACGCGAACGAGCATGGCATCACCTTCATGATCCTGCCGCCCGCGCTGCTCGCCGCCCTGCCCGAAGACGTACAACTCCCGCCGGAGGCAACCCTGCTGGCCGGGACCGAGCGGGTCTCGCCCGAGCTGGTCGGACGGTACGCGCGCGGCCGGATGATGTTCAACGCCTACGGCCCGACCGAGGCCACCACCAACTCCACGCTGGGCCTGTGCGATCCGGACACCCCGCCCAGCACCCTCGTGCCCATCGGGGTGCCCGACCCCGGCACCCGCGCCTACGTCCTCGACACACGGCTGCGGCCGGTCCCCGCCGGGGTCACGGGAGAGCTCTACCTCGGCGGCGCCGGACTCGCCCGCGGCTACCTCGGCCGCCCCGCCCTGACCGCCGAACGCTTCGTCGCCGACCCGTTCGGCGCACCCGGCGAACGCCTCTACCGCACCGGCGACCTCGTGCGCTGGAAGGCCGACGGACGACTGGAGTTCCACGGCCGCGCGGACAGCCAGGTCAAGATCCGCGGCTTCCGCATCGAACCCGGCGAGATCGAGTCCGTCCTGCGCTCCCACCCGGCCGTCGACCAGGCCGCCGTCGTCGTCCGCGAGGACCGCCCCGGCGAACGCCGCCTCGCCGCCTACGTCGTGCCCTCGCTGGACGCGCCCACGGGCCCGGAAGCCGGCGTCGCCGACTGGAAGGACCTGCACGAACTGCTCTACTCCGCGGCGGGTTCGGAGGGCTTCGAGGAGAACTTCGCGGGCTGGAACAGCATGTACGACGGGCTGCCCATCCCCCTCGCCGACATGCGCGAGTGGCGGGAGGCCACCCTCGACCGCATCCGCGCGCTGCGGCCCCGGCGCGTCCTGGAGATCGGCGTCGGCAGCGGTCTGCTGCTGTCGCGGCTCGCCCCGGACTGCGAAGCCTACTGGGGCACCGACCTGTCCGAGGAGGCCGTACGCGCCCTGGACGCCCAGGTGTCCGCCGTACCCGAACTCGCCGACCGCGTCACCCTGTTGGCCCGGCCCGCCCATGACCTCGCCGGACTGCCCGCGGGCCACTTCGACACGATCGTCGTCAACTCCGTCGTCCAGTACTTCCCCGGTGGCGACTACCTCACCGGCGTGCTCCGTGATGCCGCCGCGCTGCTCGCGCCCGGCGGTGCCCTCTTCGTCGGCGACGTACGCAACCTGAGGCTCCTGCGCACCCTGAGCGCGGCGGTCGAGCGCGGACGGCCACGGGAGGACGCGGACGGCGACAAGGAGGCCCTGCGCGCCGCCGTGGACCGGGCCGTCGCCTGGGAGGGTGAACTCCTCGTCGACCCCGACTACTTCGCCGCACTCGACGGTCTCACCGCGGACATCCGGATCAAGCGCGGCACGCACCACAACGAACTCACCCGGTACCGGTACGACGTGGTTCTGCGGCCGAGGCCCGGTGTGCCCGAGGAGGCACCCGAGTCGCCCTGGCCCGCTCACGGTTCGGTCCACGCCCTCGACGAACTGCTCACCGAGCGCCCGCACCGGTTGCGCCTCACCGGCATCCCCAACGCCCGCCTCGCCGACGATCTGGCCGCGCTCGGCGCCCTCGACGACAGCAGCAGGCCCGCCACCGGCCCGTACGGCGTGGATCCCGAAACCCTGTACGAGACCGCCGCACGGCACGGCTACGAGGCCACCCTCACCTGGAACGGGGAGGCCGAGGACGGCAGCCTGGACGCCGTGTTCGCCCCAGCCGGGGACAGCCTCGCCGTCGTCCTCTACCGCCCCGGAGGGGGGCGCCCGCTCACCAACCGTCCGGCGCCCTTCCGCAACGTCACCGCCCTGCTGACGACGCTGCGGACGCACACCGCCGAGTACCTGCCCGACTACATGGTCCCGGCCGCCTTCGTCCCGCTGGACCGGTTGCCCGTCACCCCCAGCGGCAAGCTCGACGCCGCCGCGCTGCCCGTGCCGGACCGCACCCGGCTCAGTGCCGGGCGGCCGCCCGGGACGGCCCGCGAGCGGCTGCTGTGCGACCTGTACGCACGGGCGCTCAAGGTGCCCTCGGTGAGCGTCGACGACGACTTCTTCGCGCTCGGCGGCGACAGCATCGTCGCCGTCCAGCTCCTCGTCCTCGCCCGCCGGGCGGGCCTGGAACTGACCCCGCGCGACGTCTTCCGCCATCGCACGGTCGCGGAACTCGCTGCCGTCGCCCGCACCGGGGCGGTGGACCATGCCACCGAGGACACCCCGTGGCAGGCGTTGAGCGAGGAGGAACTCGCCCTTCTCCAGGGGGATTCCCCCGTCACCGTCGAGGAGACGCTCCCGCTCGGCCCGCTCCAGGAGGGCTTCTTCTTCCACGCCCTGGTGGACGGCGCCGAACACGACACGTATGTCGTGCAGCAGGTCATCGAGCTGTCCGGACCGGTCGACGGCACCCTGCTGCGTACCGCGGCGCAGCGGCTCCTCGACCGGCACGCCCCGCTGCGCGCCTGCTTCCGGCAGACGCCCGACGGCCGTCCCGTCCAGCTCGTCGCGTCCGGCCTCGAACTGCCCTGGCGCCAGGTCGACCTGGCCGCTCAGGACGACGGCGCGGTCCGGCGCGCCCTCGCCGAGGCCGTCGCCGCCGACGAGCGCGCTCACCGTTTCGACCTCGCCCGGCCCCCGCTGGTCCGCTGCGCTCTCATCCGGTTCGGGGAGGAGCGCAGCCGACTGGTCCTGACGTTCCATCACATCGTCGCGGACGGCTGGTCCCTGCCGATCCTGCACCGCGAACTCCTCGCTCTCTACGGCGAGGACCCGACACCCCTGCCCGAAGTCGCTCCCTACCGCGGCTACCTCCGCCGGATCGCCGGCGCCGACCGCGAGGCCGCCCGAGCCGCCTGGCGCGCCGCGCTCGCCGGGGTCGAGGAGCCCACCCGGCTGGTCGAGGCCCCCGCGCCCGCCGGACGACCGGTCGAACCCGCCCAGATCCGCGTCGAGTTGCCCGAGCGGCTCACCGCCCGGCTCGCCGCCCGCGCCCGGGAACGCGGAGTGACCCTCGGCACCCTCGTCCAGGGTGCCTGGGGACTGCTCCTCGGACGCATGACGGGCCGTCAGGACGTCCTGTTCGGCACCACCGTGGCCGGACGTGACGCCGCCGTCGACGGTATCGAGTCGATGGTCGGCCTGTTCATCAACACCCTGCCCACCCGGCTGCGCTGGGCGCCCGGCGACACCCTCGGCGGGCTGCTCGACCGGCTCCAGGAGGAGCAGAGTGCGCTGCTCGACCACCAGCACCTCGGCCTCGCCGACATCCAGCGGGCCGCCGGACACACGGGCGGCGGCGAACTCTTCGACACCCTCGTGGTGTTCGAGAACTACCCCGGCGGCGGGGCCGCACCGGGCCTCACCGACCCCACCGGCACGATCGCCGTCGCCGGGCACGCCTTCCACGACGCCGTGCACTACCCCCTGGCCCTCATCGTCAAGCCCGGCCGCCGTCTCGACCTGCGTCTGAAGCACCATGCGCGGCGTCTCGACGCCGACGTCGTGCAGTCCCTCGCCGACCGGCTCACCCTCGTCCTGCACGCCATGGCCGACAACCCCGCCGCCCGGGTCGCCGACCTCGAACTGCTCACCCCGGACGAGTTGGCCGGCGCCCACCCGGCGGGGGAGTCCCGGCCGGTTCCGGCCACCACGCTCGCCGCCGCGTTCGCCGCGCAGGCCGCGCGCACCCCGGGCGCCATCGCCGTCGTCTTCGACGGCACGGCGGGTGGGGGCGCGGGGCGTACCACCCTCACCTATGCCGAACTCGACGCAAGCGCAGAGGAGTTGGCCGCGCGGCTGCGGGCCGGGGGCGCGGGCCGGGAACGGTTCGTCGCCGTCGCCGTCCCCCGTTCGGCGGAGCTGATGGTGGCGCTGCTGGGTGTCCTGAAGTCGGGGGCCGCCTATCTGCCCCTCGACCTGGACTACCCGGCCGAACGGCTCGCGTACCTGTTGACCGACTCGGGGGCGACCACGGTCGTCACGACGGAGCGGGACGCGGGCCGGCTGCCGTCGGTCGAGGGCCTGGATGTGCTGCGGGTGGACACGGAGGGCGGAGAGGCCCTGTTCGGCGGGGTCCCGGATCCCGCCCGCCCCGACGACCCCGCCTACCTCATCCACACCTCCGGCTCCACCGGCCGCCCCAAGGGCGTCGTCGTCACCCACCGCGCCATCGCCAACCGGCTGGCCTGGATGCAGGGCGCGTACGGCCTGACGGCCGACGATCGCGTGCTGCAGAAGACGCCGGCCGGCTTCGACGTGAGCGTGTGGGAGTTCTTCTGGGCGCTGTGCGAGGGTGCCACCGTCGTCCTCGCCGCGCCGGACGGGCACCGTGACCCCGCCTACCTGACCCGACTGATCCGGGCCGAGGGCGTCACCACGATGCACTTCGTGCCGTCGATGCTGGAGGCGTTCCTCGCCTCCGAGGAGGTCACCGCCGACCCCGCGTGGGCGAGCAGCCTGCGTCGCGTGTTCAGCAGCGGCGAGGCCCTGTCCGGGGCCGCCGCCCACCGCTGGCACGAGCTGACCGGCGTCCCGCTGCACAACCTCTACGGCCCGACCGAGGCGGCCGTCGACGTCACGCACCACGCCTACGACGGCGCGTCCGACACCACCGTGCCCATCGGAAGGCCCGTGTGGAACACCGGCCTGCGCGTGCTGGACTCCTGCCTGCGCCCCGTCCCCGACGGGGTGCCCGGCGAGCTCTACCTGACCGGCGTCCAGCTGGCCCGCGGCTACCACCGACGCCCCGCGCTCACCGCCGACCGGTTCGTCGCCGACCCGCACGCCACCGAGCCAGGCGCCCGTATGTACCGCACCGGCGACCTGGTGCGCCGCCGCCCCGACGGCACGATCGACTACCTCGGCCGCACCGACCGGCAGGTCAAGCTGCGCGGCAACCGTGTCGAACTCGGCGAGATCGAGGCCGCGTTGACCCGTCACCCGGCCGTCGCGCGCGGCGCGGTCGTCGTGCGCGACCAGCGCCTCGTCGCCTACGCGGTCCCGGTGGCCGGAGCCGTCGTCGACCCCGCCGAACTGCGCGCCGCCCTCGCGGACGCGCTGCCCGCGCCCCTGGTCCCCGAGGCGTACGTCGTCCTCGCCGACCTTCCGCTCACCCCCAGCGGCAAGCTCGATCAGGCCGCGCTGCCCGCCCCCGAGGCCGAGCGCGCCGCCCGCCGGGAGCCCGCGGGCCCGCTGGAGCGACAGCTCACCGAGATCTTCGCGGCCGTGCTGGGCATCGAGGACGCGGGCCCCGACGACGACTTCTTCCGGCTCGGCGGCGACAGCATCAGCTCCATCGGCGTCGCGGGCCGGGCCCGCGCGGCCGGACTGGCCCTGAGCCCGCGCGACGTGTTCACCCACCGCACACCCGCCGCCCTGGCGGCGGCGGCCGGCACCACGACGGTCACCCCCGCCGCCGACACGGACACCGTCGACACGGACAACGCCGCCCCCTTCACCCTCACCGACGCCGAACACGCCCGCGTCCGCGCGCTCGCCGCCCCGGCGGCGATCGCCGACGTGTGGCCGCTGGCTCCCCTCCAGGAGGGCCTGTTCTTCCACTCGGCGTACGACGAGGGCGCCCTCGACGTCTACACCGTCCACGAGACCTTCGACTTCACCACGCGGCTCGACACCGCCCGGCTGCGCGCCGCCGTACGTACGCTCCTCGCCCGCAACCCGGGCCTGCGCGCGGGCTTCACGAGCGACGGCCTCGATCAGCCCGTGCAGTTCATCGTCGAGGAACCGGACATCCCGCTCGAGGAGGTCGACCTCTCCCACCTCCCCGCCGCCGAACAGGACGCACGCCTCGGGGAGTTGACGGATGCCGAGCGAAACCGCCGGTTCGACCTCTCGACGCCCCCGCTGTTCCGGCTGCTCCTGCTGCGCCTCGGCGCGGAGCGCGGCGACCGGCTCGTCATCGGCCGCCATCTGATCCTCTGGGACGGCTGGTCGGCCTGGCTCTTCCTGGACGAGCTGTTCGCGCTCTACGAGGCGGCCGGCGACGCGACCGCGCTGCCCGCCCCCGGTCGCTACCGCGACTACCTGACCTGGCTGGAACAGCAGGACGACACCGCCGCCACGGCCGCCTGGCGCACCGCCCTGGCCGGTCTCGACGAACCCACCCTGCTGGCCCCGGCCGCCGCCGACGGCCTCGAACCGGTCATCCCCGACCAACTGGACGTACGCCTGTCCGCCGAACTCGGCGACCGGCTCCGCCGGACGGGCCGAGCCCACGGCCTGACCCTGAACACGCTCCTCAACGCCGCGTGGGGACTCACCCTCGCCTCCGCCACCGGCCGCGCCGACGTCGTGTTCGGCAGCACCGTCGCCGGCCGGCCCAGTGAGGTCCCGGACGTCGGGAACATCATCGGCCTCTTCCTCAACACCGTCCCCACTCGGATCGCCCTCGACCCCGCCGAGCCGGTCCTCGGCCTGCTCCGCCGCATCCAGGGCGAACGCCTCGACCTCATGCCGTACGAGCACCTCAGCCTGGGCGTGCTCCAGGCCGAGACCGGACATCGCAAGCTCTTCGACACGCTGTTCGTACTGCGCAACAACGACACCGAGGAGCGGCTGGCGGACCTGCGCACCCGGCACGGCGCCACGGCCGTCGCCAACGTCGACGCCACCCACTACCCGGCCAACCTCGTCGTCACCCCGGGCCGCCGGATCGCCGTCACCCTCACCCACCGCCCCGATCTCGTCCCGACCGACCGGGCACGCGCCCTCCTCGACCGGTTCGCGCTGCTTCTCGACCGGCTCACCGCCGACCTCACGGCGCCCGTCGGCTCCCTCGACCCGCTGCTGCCCGCCGAACACGAGGCAATGCGCGCGGAGTCGGCGGCGAGCCGCGTCCCCGACCCCGAGGACACCATCGCCGACCTGCTGGCCGCGCAGGCGGGGCGCACCCCGGACGAGCGGGCCCTCGTCTTCGGCGAGCGCACCCTGACGTACGCCGAACTCGACGCGGCCGTCAACCGGATGGCCCGGCTGCTGATCGACCGCGGCGCGGGCCCCGAGCGGGTCGTCGCCCTCGGACTGCCGCGCTCCCTCGACATGGTCGTCGCCCTCTTCGCGGTCCTGCGCACCGGCGCCGCCTATCTGCCGCTGGAGCTGGACCACCCGGCCGACCGCCTGTCCCTGATGCTGGCCGACGCCCGCCCGCTCCTGCTGCTCACCACCACGGCCGTATCCGCCACGCTGGACGGCGAGACGTCACGCGTCCTGCTCGACGACCCGGAAACCGAGCGGGAGTTGGCCGCGCGGTCCGACTCCCCGGTCCAAGTCCGCTTCAGCCTCGAACACCCCGCCTACGTCATCTACACCTCCGGCTCCACCGGCCGCCCCAAGGGCGTCGTGACCCCCTACCGGGGCCTGACGAACATGCAGCTCAACCACCAGAAGGAGATCTTCGCCCCGGCCATCGCCTCGGCCGGCGGGCGACGGCTGCGCATCGCGCACACCGTGTCCTTCGCCTTCGACATGTCGTGGGAGGAGCTGCTGTGGCTGGTCGAGGGGCACGAAGTGCACGTCTGCGACGAGGAGTTGAGGCGTGACGCGGAGGCGCTGGTCGCCTACTGCGAGCGGCACCGTGTCGACGTCGTCAACGTCACGCCCACCTACGCCCGCCTGCTGATCGAGCAGGGCCTGCTGGAGGGGCACGTCCCGCCGCTGGTGCTGCTCGGCGGCGAGGCCGTCCCGGAGACGGTGTGGGCGGCCCTGCGCGACACCGAGGGGACGTACGGCTACAACCTGTACGGGCCGACCGAGTACACCATCAACACCCTCGGCGGCGGCACCCTCGACAGCCACACCCCGACCGTCGGCCGCCCCATCCGGGGCACCCGCGCCCACATCCTGGACGCCTGGCTGCGCCCGGTGCCCGACGGGGTTCCCGGCGAGTTGTACATCGCCGGAATCGGCCTGGCCCGCGGCTACTTGGACCGGCCCGCACTGACCGCCGAACGCTTCGTCGCCGATCCGTTCGGTGAGCCCGGCGAACGCATGTACCGCACCGGCGACCTGGTACGACGCAACCCCGACGGCAACCTCGACTTCCTCGGCCGCACCGACGACCAGGTCAAGATCCGCGGCTACCGCATCGAACCCGGCGAGATCGAGACCGCCCTCAGCCGCCACCCGCTCGTCGCCCAAGCCGCCGTGGTCGTCCGCGACGAACGCCTCGTCGGCTATGTCGTGCCCTCCGGCGCCGACTCGGCGGAGCGCACCGCCGCAGAGGCCGCGCAGGTGGGGGAGTGGCAGGAGATCTACTCCGACGAGTACGAGGAGATCGGCACCGCCGTCTTCACCGAGCAGTACGACGGCTGGGACAGCTCCTACGACGGGCAGCCCATCCCCTTCGAGGAGATGCACGAGTGGCGCGAGGCCACCCTCGCCCGCATCGGCGCGCTCAAGCCGCGCCGCATCCTCGAGATCGGCGTCGGCTCGGGCCTGTTGCTGGCGCGGCTAGCCCCGGACGCGGAGGCGTACTGGGCCACCGACTTCGCCGCCCCCGTCATCCGCAAGATCGGCGAGGAGGTACGACGCGACCCCGCACTGGCCGCCAAGGTCGAACTGCGCTGCCGTCCCGCCGAGGACCTGAGCGGTCTGCCCACCGGCTACTTCGACACGATCGTCATCAACTCCGTCATCCAGTACTTCCCGAGCGTCGACCACCTCACCACCGTCCTGCGCGGCGCCATGGACCTGCTCGCGCCCGGCGGCGCCCTGTTCGTCGGCGACGTCCGCAACCTGCGCCTGGCCCGCACCTTCCACACGGAGATCCAGCGCGCCCGCGGCACCGCCGACGCCGACCTGGAGCGGGCCGTCGATCGCGGCCTGCGCCTGGAGAAGGAACTCCTCGTCGACCCCGACTACTTCACCACCCTCGGCTACGGGGCCGACCTGCGCACCAAGCGCGGACACCACCACAACGAGCTGACCCGCCATCGCTACGACGTCGTCCTGTACGCCCATGAGCCGGGCGTCCGGCTGGACGGCACACGGGGCGTCGACTGGACCTCGACCGACGGCATCGGCGAACTCCTGCGCACCGAACGACCCGAGGCCCTGCGGGTCACCGCAGTCCCCGACGGCCGTACGACCGACACGGGCGTCGGCCCCGAGGACCTGCACACCCTCGGTGCGGCGGCCGGATACACGGTGCTGACGACCTGGTCGGGGGAGGCCGGAACATACGACGCCGTGTTCCTGACGTCCGCCGAACCGTCCCTCACCAGCGGCCTGTTCCGCCCCGGCGGCGGCACCCACCCCTACGCCAACGACCCCACCGCCGCCCGAGAGGCGAGCGCCCTGGTGCGGCGGCTGCGCGAGGATCTGGGCCGCGAACTGCCCGACTACATGGTCCCGGCCGCCTTCGTCACCGTCGACGGCCTGCCCATGAACGCCAACGGCAAGCTCGACGTGCGCGCCCTGCCCGACGCCGAGCCCGCCGTCGCCCTCGGCGGCGGACGCGGACCGCGCACCCCGCAGGAGGAGGTGCTGTGCCGCCTGTTCGCGGAGGTGCTGGGGCTGCCCGAAGTCGGTGCGGAGGACAACTTCTTCGAGCTGGGCGGGCATTCGCTGCTCGCCACCCGGCTGGTCAGCCGCGCCCGCACCGAACTGGGCGCCGAACTCGCCATCCGCGACCTCTTCGAGGCACCCACCCCGGCTCTGCTCGCGGGCCGCGCCGACCAAGCGAGCCCGGCCCGCCCCGCGGTCACCCCCATCACCGACCGGCCTGCCCGCATCCCGCTGTCGGCCGCCCAGCGACGGCTGTTGCTGGTCGAGCAGATCACCGGCAGCGGGGTCGCCTACAACTTCCCGCTGGTCCTCCGGCTGCGCGGCGGCCTCGACACCGACGCCCTGGCCGCCGCCCTGTGGGACGTGGCCGGCCGGCACGAGGCGCTGCGGACCGTGTTCCCGACGCACGAGGGCGAGCCGTACCAGCGGATCGTCCCGGCCGACGAGGCGATCCCCGTCTGCACGGTCGTCGACTGCGCGGAGGAGGAACTGCCCACGCTGATCGAGTCCGCCCAACGCCGCCCCTTCGACCTCACCACCGCACTCCCGCTGCGCTGCGAGGTGTTCCGGCTCGGCCAGGACGAGCATGTGGTCGCCGTCGTCCTGCACCACATCACCACCGACGAGTGGTCCGACCGCCCCTTCCTCGCCGACCTCGACGCCGCCTACGCGGCCCGCCGCGAGGGACGAGTGCCCGACTGGGCGCCGCTGCCGGTTCAGTACGCCGACTACACCCTCTGGCAGGAACGCCTCCTCGACCAGCTCGGCGACCGTCAACTCGCCTACTGGACCGAAGCGTTGGGCGGATCGCCCGAGGAGCTGACCCTGCCCCTGGACCGGTCGCGTCCCACGGAACCCACCGGGCGCGGTGGCACCGTACGCCGTGCCGTGCCCGCGGAGACCGGCCGTGCCCTGCGCGACCTGTCCGCCGCCACCGGCACCAGCATGTTCATGCTGCTCCAGGCCGCCACCGCCGCGCTCCTGCACCGGCTGGGCGCGGGCGACGACATCCCGCTCGGCGCCCCCATCGCGGGCCGCACCGACAGCGGGCTCGACGACCTGGTCGGCTTCTTCGTCAACACCCTCGTCCTGCGTACCGACCTGTCCAGCCCGAGCGGTGACCTGACGTTCCGACAGCTCCTTGGCCGGGTACGGGAGTCGTCGCTCGCCGCGTTCGAGCACCAGGACATCCCCTTCGACCGGGTGGTCGAGGCCCTCAACCCGCCCCGCGCGGCCGGCCGCAACCCCCTCTTCCAGGTCATGCTCGGCTACCACCACCGCCCCGACGGCGACCCGGACACCCTGCTCGGACTGCCCGCCGACTGGTACGACATGGACACCGGCACGGCCAAGTTCGACCTCGACTTCACCTTCGTCGACGAGTCCGACGCCTCCGGGCGGATCACGCTCCTCCTGGAGTACGCCACCGATCTCGCCGACCCGGAGACCGCCGCCCAGCTCGCCGAGCGGCTCGTGCTGCTCCTCGACCGCGCCGCCCGCACCCCGGACGCCCCGCTCGCCGACCTCGACATCCTGACCGCGGACGAGTACGCGAACGCCACCGGTGCCTGGAACGACACCGCGCACCCGGTCGAGACCCGCTCCGTCCCCGAGATCCTCGCCGAGGCGGCCCGCCGCCACCCCGATCGCACGGCGCTGGTCACCGGCCCCGACGACGTCCCGAACCGCACCTCGTTCGCCGAACTCCAAGCCCGCGTGGACGAGTTGACGGCGCGCCTCCGCTCGCACGGCGCCGGACCCGGCACGGTCGTCGGCCTCGCGCTGCCCCGCCACGAGATGGTGCCCGCCCTCCTCGGCGTGCTCGCCGCCGGGGCCGCCTATCTCCCCATCGACCCCGAACACCCCACCGACCGGCTGCGGTTCATGCTCACGGACGCGGCCCCCGTCTGTCTGCTCACCACCACCGCCCTCACCGGACGCCTCCCCGACGTACCGGCCGTACCGCGCCTGCTGCTCGACGCCCCGTGGCCGGCGGCCGAACGAACCCCGGCCGACACGTCGCCGCACCCGCGGCAGGCGGCCTACACCATCTACACCTCCGGCTCCACCGGCCGCCCCAAGGGCGTCATCGGCACCCACCGCGGTCTGAGCAACCTCTACGCCTCCCACCTGCGCGACCTGATCGAACCCGCCGTCCGGGACACCGGACGGGACGTGCTGCGCGCCGTCCACGCGGCCTCGTTCAGCTTCGACGGCTCCTGGGAGCCACTGCTGTGGCTCCTCGCCGGCCACGAACTGCACATCGTCGACGAGCCGACCATGCTGGACCCGGCCGCCCTGCTGCGCCGCCTCGCCGGGTCCGCGATCGACTTCGTCGACCTCACCCCCACCTACCTGCGCGAACTGCTCCACCACGGCTTCCTCGTCCCCGGCGCCCCGGTCCCGGCCGTCATCGCCGTCGGCGGCGAGGCCACCCCGCCCGCCCTCTGGCAGCGCCTGACCGCCCTGCCCGGCACGGCCGTGCACGACCTGTACGGCCCCACCGAATGCGCGGTCGACGCCTACGGATGGCACCACGTCGGCAGCGACTGGGCCGCCCCGCTCGACAACATCCGCGCCCACGTCCTCGACGACCGCCTGCGGCCCGCGCCGGTCGGCGTGCCGGGCGAGCTGTACCTCGCGGGCGAGGGCCTGGCCCGCGGCTACCTGGGCCGCCCCGGCCTGACCGCCGAACGCTTCGTGGCCGACCCGTTCGGGGCGCCCGGTGAGCGCATGTACCGCACCGGGGACCTGGTGCGCCGCCGGGCCGACGGCACGCTCGTCTTCCTCGGCCGCGCCGACGACCAGGTCAAGCTGCGCGGCTTCCGCCTCGAACTCGGCGAGATCGAGGCCGCACTGACCGGGCACCCCGCCGTCTCCGCCGCCGCCGTCGTACGGGAGGACCGGCCCGGCCCACCCCGCCTGGTCGCCTACGTCGTCCCGGACCGCGCGAGCGAGCGGAGCCCGGACCCCGCCGCGCTGCGCGCCCACACCGCCGCCGCGCTCCCGGCCCCCATGGTGCCCGCGGCCTTCGTCGCCGTCGACGCGCTGCCCCGCACCGTGAACGGCAAGCTCGACACCGCCGCCCTGCCCGCCCCCGACCCCACGACCGCCACGATCACCGGCGGACGCGCGCCACGCACCCCACGCGAGGAACTGCTCTGCGCGCAGTTCGCAACCGTCCTGGGCGTCGAACGCGTCGGCCCCGACGACGACTTCTTCGCGCTCGGCGGCCACTCACTCGTCGCCATGCGGCTGGTCAGCCGCATCCGCGCGGTTCTCGGAGACGCCGGGGGAGGGGTGTCGCTGCGCACGGTCTTCGACGCACCGACACCCGCCCGGCTCGCCGCCCGCCTCGACGCGGGCCGCGCCGTCGTCCGCCCCGCGCTCGACGCCGCACGCCCGCGCCCCGAGCGGCTGCCCCTGTCCTTCGCCCAACGGCGGCTGTGGCTGCTGCACCAGGTGGAGGGCCCCAACCCGGCGTACAACATTCCGGCCGTCTGGCGGCTCACCGGCGCCCTGGACCGCGACGCCCTCGAAGCCGCCCTGAACGACGTCGTCGCCCGGCACACACCGCTGCGGACCGTGTTCCCGGCGGTGGACGGGGTGCCCCACCAGCACGTCCTGGACCCGGATCAGGCCCGCGTCCGGCTCTCCACCGCACCCCACGAGGACCTCGCCGCGCACGCCGCCCACCCCTTCGACCTCGCACACGAACTCCCGCTGCGTGCCGTCCTGTTCGACACGGGCCAGGACGAACACGTCCTGCTGCTCGTCCTGCACCACATCGCCACCGACGAGTGGTCCGACCGCCCGCTGCTCGCCGACCTCGGCACCGCCTACGCGGCCCGGCTCGCGGGCCGAGCTCCCGACTGGGCGCCAGTGCCCGCGAGTTACGCCGACTACACGCTCTGGCAGCACGACCTCCTGGACGCGACCGGCGCCGACCTGCTGGCTCACTGGACCGGCGCCCTCGACGGGCTTCCGGCGGAGCTGAACCTGCCCGCCGACCGCCCGCGCCCCGCCGAGTCCAGCGGGCGCGGCGGCACCGTCGGCTTCACCGTCCCGCCGCACCTGGAAGGTGCCCTGCGCGCCCTCGCCCGCGACCACGGCGTCAGCATGTTCATGCTCGCCCAGGCGTCCGTGGCCGCACTGCTGCACCGACTCGGCGCCGGCGACGACATCCCCCTCGGCGCCCCGGTGTCCGGCCGTGGCGACGAGGCCCTCGACGACCTGGTCGGCTTCTTCGTCAACTCCCTCGTCCTGCGCACCGATCTGTCCGACGACCCCACCTTCGCCGACCTGCTCGCCCGCGTCCGCGAGACCGACCTGACCGCCTACGAGCACCAGGACCTGCCCTTCGAACGGCTGGTGGAGGCGCTCAACCCCGAACGCTCCCTCGCCCGGCACCCGTTGTTCCAAGTGATGGTCGTGCACCTCGCGGACCGGAGTGACGGACCCGTCCTGCCCGGACTGACCACCCGCCGGGAGACCGTGGGCCAGGACAGCGCCAAGTTCGACCTCAGCTTCGACTTCGTCGAGCAGGGCGACGGCTCCGGCATCCAAGGCTGGATCGAGTACAGCGCCGACCTCTTCGACGCCACCACCGCCGAACTCCTCGCCCGGCGACTGGAGTCGCTGCTGGAGCAGATCGCCGCCGACCCCGGCCGACGCGTCGCCACGCTCGACGTCCTGCGCGACGACGAACGCGCCCTCGTCCTCACCGACTGGAACGACACCGCACGGACCGTCCCCGCCCTCACACTGCCCGAACTGTTCCGAGCCCAGGCCGCCCGCACCCCCGAGGCCACGGCGCTCGTCTTCGAGGACACCGCCCTCACCTACGCCGAACTCGACCTCCGGGTGGAGCGGCTCGCCCACACCCTCGCCGCGCACGGGGCACGAGCCGAGGCCGTCGTGGCCGTCGCCCTGCCGCGCTCCCTCGCCCTCGTGGTGGCGCTGCTCGCCGTCCACCGCGCGGGCGCCGCCTACGTGCCCCTCGACACCGGCTACCCGGCCGACCGGCTCGCGTACACGCTCACCGACGCCGGCCCGGTCTGTCTGGTCACCGCCGAGGGCGTCACGCTCCCCGACACCGAGGTGGCGACCCTCACGGTGGACGCCGACGGCGCCCCCGAGCGCCCGGCGCACGCGCCCCTGCCCACCACCCACGACCCCCGCCACCCCGCATACGTCATCTACACCTCCGGCTCCACCGGCCGCCCCAAGGGCGTCACGGTCCCCCACCAGGGCATCACCAATCGGCTGCTGTGGATGCAGGACGCCTACGGACTGACGGCCGACGACCGTGTCCTGCAGAAGACTCCGTCCAGCTTCGACGTGTCGGTGTGGGAGTTCTTCTGGCCGCTGATCACCGGCGCCACCCTGGTCGTGGCCCGCCCCGAGGGCCACCAGGACCCGGCCTACCTGGCCGAGATGATCGAGCGTCAGCACATCACCACGGCCCACTTCGTGCCGTCGATGCTGCGGGCCTTCCTCGACGAGCCCGCTGCCGCCCGATGCCGCGGTCTGCGCCAAGTGATGTGCAGTGGTGAGGCGTTGCCCGCCCCGCTGGCCGCCCGTTTCCACCAGGTCCTCCCGGACAGCCGACTGCACAACCTGTACGGCCCCACGGAGGCGTCCGTCGACGTCACCGCCCACGAGGTGCCCGCCGACCCGGCCACCGTGCCGATCGGCCGCCCGGTGTGGAACACCCGCACCTACGTCCTGGACGCCGCGCTCCGCCCGGTTCCGCCGGGCGTGGTCGGCGAACTGTATCTGGCGGGCGTTCAGTTGGCGCGCGGCTACCTCGGCCGCTTCGCCCTGACCGCCGAGCGGTTCGTCGCCGACCCGTACGCCGACGCGCCCGGCGCCCGCATGTACCGCACCGGCGACCTCGCCCGCTGGACCCGGGACGGCGAACTGGAGTACCTCGGGCGCGCCGACGACCAGATCAAGTTGCGCGGTTTCCGGATCGAGCTCGGCGAGGTCGAGTCCGTGCTCGCCGCCCACCCGGGCATCACGCACGCCACCGTCGTCCTGCGGGACGAACGGCTCGTCGCGTACGTCGTCCCGTCGGGCTCGGGAGCGGACTCCTCCGAACTCCGGTCCCACGCTGCCCGGTTGCTGCCCGACCACATGGTCCCCGCCGCCGTCGTCGCCCTCGACGCCCTCCCGCTCACCCCCAACGGCAAGCTGGACCGCCGGGCCCTGCCCGCGCCCGACTTCGCCGCCGAGGTGGGCGACACCCGGCCGCGCACCCCGCTGGAGGAGACCCTCTGCGGCCTCGTCGCCGAGGTCCTCGGCCTCGAACGTGTCGGTGCCGAGGACGACTTCTTCTCCCTCGGAGGCGACAGCATCGTCGCCATGCAGCTGGTTGCCCGGGCCCGTGCCGCCGGGCTGGCGTTCAGCCCACGCGACGTGTTCCGCCACAAGTCGGCCGCCGGGCTCGCCGCGGTGACCACCACGGCCACCGCCCAGCACCGGGACGACATCACCCTGCTCGACCTCACCGACGACGAGCGCGCCGAACTCGCCGCCCTGCCCGCCGGGACCGAGGTGCTGCCGGTCTCCCCGCTCCAGGCCGGCCTGCTCTTCCACGCCGCTCTCGACTCCGGCGACGAGGGACCGGACGTCTACACCGTCCAGGTCTCGTACGACCTCGACGGCCCCCTCGACGCCGACCGGCTGCGCGCCGCCGGGCAGGCCGTGCTCGACGCGCACGAGAACCTGCGCAGCGGCTTTTGGCACCTGTCCTCCGGACGGCCCGTCGCCGTCGTACCGCGCACCGGCGTACTGCCCTGGCGGCAGCTCGACCTCACCGGCGAACCGCAGGACTGGACCCGGTTGCTCGCACAGGAGCGGCGCCGTTTCGACCCCGAACACCCGCCGCTGCTACGGCTGTTGCTGGCCCGCCTCGGCCCGGACCGGCACCGGCTCGTGCTCTCGCACCAGCACCTCCTGCTGGACGGCTGGTCACTGCCCCTGCTCGCCGCCGAACTGTGGGCGCGCTACGAGGGCCGCACCCCGGACGCACCCGCCCCGTACCGCGAGCACCTGCGGCTGCTGGCCGCCCAGGACCCGGCCGCCTCGGCCGCCGCGTGGGCCGAGGCCCTCGGCGGCCTCGCCGAGCCCACCCGGCTCGCACCCGCCGACCCCGACCGCGTCGCCGCCGTCCCGCACACCCACACCGTGGAACTGGACTCCGGCCGTACGGCGGAGCTGGCGGCGTTCGCCCGGCACCGGGGCGTCACCCTCAACACCCTCGTCCAGGCCGCCTGGGGCGTGCTCCTCGGCCGGCTCACCGGCCGGGACGACGTGGTGTTCGGCGCCACCGTCGCCGGGCGCTCTCCCGAGCTGCCCGGAGCCGAGTCCATGATCGGCCTGTTCATCAACACCGTGCCGGTACGGGTGCGCGTCCGTCCCGAAGAGAGCACGGCCGCGCTGTTGGAGCGGCTCCAGGAGGAGCAGTCCCGGCTCATCGCCCACCAGCACCTCGGCCTCGCCGACATCCAACGCGCCGCCGGACTCGGCGAACTCTTCGACACGCTGGTGGTGTTCGAGTCGTATCCGGTGGCCGCCGCCGAGGAAGAGGGCGAAGGGCCGCGCGTCACCGTCCTCGACCACGAGGACTCCACCCACTACCCGTTCGCCTGGGCGGTCGAGCCCGCCGAACGGCTCCGACTGACCGCCGAGTTCCGCCCCGACCTGTTCGAACCGGCTGTCGTACGGCGGATCACGGACGCCCTGACCGCCCTCCTCACCGGCATGGCGGCCGACCCCGACCGCCCCGTCGGGCACCTCGACCTGCTCGGCCCCGCCGACCTGCACACCGTCCTGGAGACCTGGAACGACACCGCGCTGCCCTTGTCCGAGACCGAACGCCTCGGCACCGTACCCGCGTTGTTCGCCGCCCAGGCAGCCGCGAGCCCCGACGCGGTCGCCGTCACCGACGGCCGTACGACCTGGACGTTCGCCGAACTCGACGCGCACACGGACCAGTTGGCCCGGAACCTCGCCGGACGCGGCGCCGGACCCGAGCGGATCGTGGCTCTCGCGCTGCCCCGCACCGCCGACCACATCGCCGCCGTCCTCGCCGTGATGAAGGCGGGCGCCGCCTATCTGCCCCTCGACACCGACCTGCCCGCGTCCCGGCTGACCGCCATGCTCGACGACGCCCGTCCGGTCCTGGTCCTCGCCACGGCGGAGACCGCCACCGCACTGCCCGCCACCGACGTGCCCGTCCTGCGCCTCGACACCCCGGCCGACGGACTGCCGGAGGCGGAACCCACCGCCCCCGGCCCGGACCACCCGGCGTACGTCATCTACACCTCCGGCTCCACCGGCCGCCCCAAGGGCGTCGTCGTCACCCAGCGCGGTATCGCCAACCTCTTCCACAGCCACCGCCACGACCTGCACGAGGTCGCCCGGCGCCGCACCGGACGCCGGCACCTGCGCGTCGGCCACGCCTGGTCGTTCTCCTTCGACGCCTCCTGGCAGCCACAGCTGTGGCTGCTGGACGGGCACGCCCTGCACATCGCCGACGACGAGACCCGCCGCGACCCCGAACTCCTCGCCACCTTCATCCGTGACCGGTCCACCGACTTCATCGAGGTCACCCCGTCCCTGCTCGCACAGATGGCGGACAGCGGGCTGATCACCCCCGAGGGCGAATGCCCGCTCGCGGTGGTCGGCTTCGGCGGCGAGGCCGTACCCGACGCGCTGTGGGCGCGCCTCGCCGCGCTGCCGGACACCGAGGCGTTCAACCTGTACGGCCCCACCGAGGTCACCGTCGACGCGCTCGTCGGCCGCGTCCGCGACAGCGCGAGCCCGGTCGTCGGCCGCCCGGTCCACCGCTCCCGCGCCTACGTGCTGGACACCGCCCTGCGCCCGGTACCGCCCGGCGTCACCGGCGAGCTGTACCTGTCCGGCCCCGGCCTGGCCCGCGGCTACCTCGGCCGACCCGAACTCACCGCCGAACGCTTCGTCGCCGACCCGTACGCCGTCGCGCCCGGCGCCCGTATGTACCGCACCGGCGACCTGGCCCGCTGGACCGAGGACGGGCAGCTGGAGTTCGCGGGCCGCACCGACGATCAGGTCAAGATCCGCGGCTACCGGGTCGAACTCGCCGAGATCGAAGCCGCGTTGGACACCCACCCGGCCGTCGCGCAGACGGTCGTCGTGGCCCGCGAACACCGCCCCGGCGTACGGCAGCTCATCGCGTACGCGGTCGTCCGCGACGGCGGCACGGGGGACGGGGCCACGCTGCGCGCCCACGCCGCCGCCGTACTGCCCGAGTACATGGTCCCGGCCGCCGTGGTCGTCCTGGACCGGCTGCCGCTGATGTCCAACGGCAAGCTCGACCGGGCCGCCCTGCCCGCCCCGGACTTCACCGCGACGGGCGGCGGCCGGGCCCCGGAGAACGACACCGAGCGCACCCTGCGTGACCTGTTCGCGGACGCCCTCGGCCTGCCCGCCGAGACGCTCGGCACGGACGACGACTTCTTCTCCTTCGGCGGCGACAGCATCATCGCGATGCAACTGGTCGCCCGGGCCCGCTCCGGCGGCCTGCGGGTCACCCCCCGCCAGGTCTTCCAGCACCGCACCGTGGCCGCACTCGCCACCGTCGCCGTCCCGCTCGGCACCGACGAACGGCACGCCGTCCACGACGACGGCACCGGCACCGTCCCGCTCACCCCGATCATGCACGCCCTGCTGGACCGCGGTGGCCCCATCGCCGCCTACCACCAGGCGGCCCTGCTCCGCACCCCGGCCGACCTGACCGAGCCCGGTCTGCTGGCCGTGCTCAAGGCGCTCGCCGACCGGCACGACATGCTCCGCGCCCGTCTCGTCCGCGACCCGGAGCGGACCCTGCGGGTTCCCCCGGCACAGGAGACCGACGTCAGCGCCTGGCTCACCCGGGCCGACGTACGCGGCGCGGACGAGGCCGGACTGCGCGCCGCCATCTCCCGCCACGCCGAGACGGCGCGGACGGGACTCGACCCCGACAGCGGCGCGATGGTGCGGGCGGTCTGGTTCGACGCCGGACCCGGACACCCCGGCCGGCTCCTGATCCTCGTCCACCACCTGGTGATCGACGGTGTCTCCTGGCGCGTCCTGCTGCCCGACCTGGTCACCGCCTGGGTAGCGGTCAGAGACGGGCGTACGACCGAACTGGCCCCCGTGGAGCTGTCGTTCGCCCGCTGGTCCCGTCTCCTCGGGACCCGCGCCACCGACCCCGCCGCCGAAGACGAACTGCCGTGGTGGACCTCCGCCCTCGCCGAGGGCGCCGACCTCCCCCTGGCCCGCCCGCTCGACCCCGCCCGGGACACGGTCGCCACCACCCGCTATCTCTCCCTGACCCTGCCCGCCGACCTCACCGGCCCGCTGCTGAGCCGGGTCCCGGCCGCGTTCGGCGCCACCGTCAACGACGTCCTGCTCACCGCGTTCGTCCTCGCCGTCGGCGACTGGCGGGCCCGGACCCTGGGCGCGCACCGGCCGGGCGGGCCTGTCCTGGTGGACGTGGAGGGCCACGGCCGTGAGGAGGCCCTCGCGGGCGACGCCGACCTGTCCCGTACGGTCGGCTGGTTCACCAGCGTCGTCCCGGTACGGCTCGACCCGGGCGACGCCGACCCGGCGGGCGCCTTCGCGGGCGGCCCCGCGCTGGACGCGGCCCTGGCCCGGATCCGCGACCACCTCACCGCGCTGCCCACGGCCGGGATCGGCCACGGCCTGCTGCGCCACCTCAACCCCGGGACCGGCCCGCTGCTCGCCCAACTCGGTGAGCCGCAGATCGAGTTCAACTACATGGGCCGCTTCGACCACCCGGCGGCCGCCGACTGGTCCTATGCCACCGAGGACGACGCCGCCGACCTCGACGCCGACCCGGGCATGCCGATGTCCCACGCCCTGACCCTCAACGCCCTCACCGAGGACCGCCCCGAAGGACCGGAGCTCGGCGCCCACTGGGCGTACGCGGCCGAACTCCTCACCGAGGACCAGGTGCGGGACCTGGCCCGCACCTGGTTCCGGGCGCTGGAAGCGGTCGTACGACGGGCGACCGCTTCGAACAAGCTCTGACCGACGCGCACTTACCCACGAGTTCAGATCAGACCAGAGAGACAAGGACCCCCGACATGAGCAACCCGTTCGAGAACCCCGACGGCGTCTACTCCGTCCTGGTCAACGACGAGGGCCAGTACAGCCTGTGGCCCGAGTTCGCGGACGTCCCGGCCGGCTGGACGGTCGCGCACGGTCCGGCCGGGCGCCAGGAGTGCCTGGACCACATCGAGACCAACTGGACGGACATGAGGCCCAAGAGTCTCGTCGACGGAGTCTGAAAATACGGATGGGGGGGGCGGGGCCGAAGCGGGGGGGCGCCCCCCCCACCTTAGTGGGGGGTTAAGGCGGGGGTTTTCTCCACCCTGTTTTGGTCTTTGCCGTCCCCGCAGGCCAGAGATGGG